>NZ_JAFNNZ010000004.1:0-210004 GCF_026536565.1 Gilliamella sp. B2923
CAACCGGTAACAGCGTGAGTATCACGGCGGAAAACCAAACCGACATCACGGCATTAAAAAACATCACGGTATCTTCGGGAGAAGCAATAGGGTTATTTGCCCACAAATCAGGGATGAAGGTTTTTGCCAATCAAGGGGATATCAACCTGCAAGCCCAAAATGCCAACCTGAATATGGCCGCAAAACAAGATATCCACATTGACAGTGTTGACGGCAAACTGACCATTACTGCCAGCAAAGAGCTAACCCTAATCTGTGGCGGCTCGTATATCAAAATCAGCAGTAAAGGCATAGAGCTAGGTACACCAGATAACGTTAAGCTTAAATGTAATGTGATGCAGAAGATGGGGCCGAAAAATATGGCCCGTAATCAATTAGCATTACCGTATATTATTGGTGATTATGCGGTTAAATTTATCTGTAAAGATGAGACCGGAAAAATCTATGCCAATGAGCGTTATATTGCTACGTTACCCGATGGTAGGAAGATACAAGGGCAAACCGATAAAAATGGATATACCCAATCATTTCATTCTACAAATGAAAATGAAACAATTACACTGGAATTAATTAGTAGGTAAGTTAATCAATATGCCAAATGAGAACACTCAAAAATGTAAAGTTTTTACAGCCCAAACAAGTAAACTTGAAAATGGAGAGGTTGCTGTTGAAGAAATTATATTAGAAAACGTACCGATACCTCTATTTGTGCTATTTGCTTATGGAGGAGGGGGTGCTGAGGAATTTTTAAGAGCTGCCGAATTTAAAAAACAACGATTAGAGTTTAAATACCCGGATGCGGAAGTGAGAATCATAAAAGGTTTTGAGCATCCACCACAATTTAAAGCTGAATGGACAAAACTATATAATGAATTAACTAACTCAGAAACAGCTTGTAAATATGCTTTGTGGCAAGTTCATTATTTTGGGCATGGTAAAGAGGAACATTTGATTTTTAGGAATGAGGCAACAATTTGTTTTGACGAAAATGATAATATGGAGCGTTTACCCTGGCACCCAAATGAGGGTATTTTTGTCTTACACTCTTGTCGGGGTGCCGCTTATGAAGATACGCTAAATAAAGAAAAAATAAATAATCAAATTTGTTTAGCGAAAACCATATCACAAAAACAAGAAACTCGTTGTTTAGGGCAAGTGACTTATGCTAGTTTTACTCGAATTGAGTTGCCTTCTTATTGTGGTAGTGATGTTTATTATGATGTACATGACGATGGTGTCATTTCAGAAATGTCAAAAAAAGAAGTTTATGATTCAATTAATGAACAAATAAAATATAAATCTAATCCTGTTAAAAATTGGGTTGATGATTTTAAACATAAACCGTCGGTGTTATGGGGTTATGCTTCTCTAGGATTGTGGGTTGGAGGTAGAATTGTAAAATTAAAAGACGACTATGAAAAGTATGTCAAAGAAAATAAGTTAGATTTACCAAGGTCATATCCAATTTATGAAGAAATACAAAAACTTGGAAATAAAAATCAAATTCTACCATGCCGAGTATTTAATAAGGGGAAGTTAGAAGATCGTATTGTCGAAGTAGATGTCTTTAATCAAAATGATTTGGAGTATAATTAATGAGTAGTTTGAATCAAATAGCAAAAATGGTATCGAAAAAGTTAATATCCATTGAAATTATTTTTTGTTTTGCTATTGGTCTAGCTTATTTTTATGCCGATAATTTACATCGTGAACTTATTCACCAGCAAGATTTATCTATGGACTTTACAATTTACCCTTCAACCATTCCTGAAAATCAATTATTACGTATAGACGAAGCTAAAAAGCTGTATGAATCAGCATTTGATGATGGCGTATATTACGGAGTAATTTATCCAGAAAAGTTAATAAAATTTCTAAAGCATGCCTGGCAATGGGATAAAAATGCCATGCCATATTACTATAAACTTCTTGGTTGGAAAGACTTTTATGATGAAAGAGGAAAAGAGGACGGTATTATGATGTCCTTTGATGAGTTTATGCGCAAATATCGGGATCAGATAGTTGATAGTGCAGGTAATCCATTAGTAGAGCCAATAGTGTTTAAAAATGTTGAAATGAGAGGTTATTTATGGGATAAGTTTGCTGATTTAAAATATCCTTATTTTGCTTATCGTAAGTCTTATAGTTATGCGCCTCGTTGGTTTGATGAACAAGGAATGATGCCACCAAGTACCGATGAGCAATTAGAAAAAAGTATTGAGTATTTAAACTATGCGATTGAAGGTGGCTATCATTGTTACGAAGCTTTGACTGCTCGAATATTATTTCAAGAAGGGGAACACTATAAAGATCAGAAATATGAACAGCTGAATAAATTAACCGAATACCGCAGTACATTAAAAGTAGAAGATTTAAAACAGGCAATAGATTATGCACAGCTAATGGCAGAGCATAGCTCAATTATAGGCATATTGCGCATGACTGAAGCGTATTTCTATGGATTAGGGCGGGAGCAAGATCCGGTTAAAGCCTATGCCTGGTCGCTGTTAAGTGATTATGCAAAACAAAAAATTATCGAGATAGGTAACAATTTCGCGTGGGATGCAGAGCAACTCCCACCGGTTTGGGAATATAACAAAGAAATCCAAAATCGTTTGGAACAAATGCTTACCTTAACCGAAAAACAAGCGGCATTAGACTATTTGGAAACACTGAAAACCAAAGTGGTCACTTGGAATTATAATAAATGGCGCAAACAAATAGATGATTTTCACCCTAAACCGTAATTTATTTGACTATATTGCAGTGAGTAAAATTTGAGGTTGAATAATAGAGATTAATCTGGATAGAGTGAGTTTTAGTGCAGGGAATAGCGTGTGAAGAATAGCAAATTGAAACGTTCAACGTTCAAAATAGTCATGTTAGCCATGAGTGTGATAATGGTTATTAGCCTTTATCAATTCTATTTTAATCAATCATCCGATAGACAAGTCAATTTTGGTTTTGTCGAATCCGAAAACTTACCTATGGACTTTACAATTTACCCTTCAACCATTCCTGAAAATCAATTATTACGCATAGATGAGGCTAAAAAGCTTTATCATTCAGCATTTGACGATCAAGTATTTCATGCGGTAGTTAGTCCGGACAACTTAGTCAAGTTTTTAAAACATGCCTGGCAATGGGATAAAAATGCCATGCCGTATTATTACTCTCTCCTTACTTGGCATAAATTCTTTGATGAAGATTATAAAGAAGAAGGGATGATCTCATTTATAGAATTTATGGATAAGTATCGGGATCAGTTAGTGGATAGTGCAGGTAAACCGTTAGTTGAACCAGCGGTGTTTAAAAGTTCTCAAATAAAATGGTATTTAATGGATCGGTTTGCCGATTTAAAATATCCCTATTTTGCCTACGAAAAAGGTTGGGGAATGGGTTTTTGTGGGTATGATGAACAAGGTATGGCACGCCCCTGTCCAGATGAGCGATTAGAAAAAAGTATTGAGTATTTTAATTACGCCATTGAAGGTGGCTATCATTGTTATGAAGATTTGATTGCGCGAATGTTATTTCAACAAGCAGCTCACTATAAAGATCAAAAATATGAACAGCTGAATAAATTAACCGAATACCGCAGTACATTAAAAGTAGAAGATTTAAAACAGGCAATAGATTATGCGCAGCTAATGGCAGAGCATAGCTCAATTATAGGCATATTGCGCATGACTGAAGCGTATTTCTATGGATTAGGACGGGAGCAAGATTTGATTAAAGCCTATGCCTGGTCGCTGTTAAGTGATTATGCAAAACAAAAAATTATCGAGATAGGCAATAATTTCGCGTGGGATGCAGAGCAACTACCACCGGTTTGGGAATATAACAAAGAAATCCAAAATCGTTTGGAGCAAATGCTTACCTTAACCGAAAAACAAGCGGCTTTAGACTATTTGGAAACACTGAAAACCAAAGTGGTCACTTGGAATTATAATAAATGGTGCGATCAGATAGATGATTTTCATCCTAAACCGTAATTTATTTGACTATATTGCAGTGAGTAAAATTTAAGGTTGAATAATAGAGATTAATCTGGATAGAGTGAGTTTTAGTGCAGGGAATAGCGTGTGAAGAATAGCAAATTGAAACGTTCAACGTTCAAAATAGTCATGTTAGCCATGAGCGTGATAATGGTTATTAGCCTTTATCAATTCTATTTTAATCAATCATCCGATAGACAAGTCGATTTTGGTTTTGTTGAATCCGAAAACTTACCTATGGACTTTACAATTTACCCTTCAACCATTCCTGAAAATCAATTATTACGTATAGACGAAGCTAAAAAGCTGTATGAATCAGCATTTGACGATCAAGTATTTTATGCGGTAGTTAGTCCGGACAACTTAGTCAAGTTTTTAAAACATGCCTGGCAATGGGATAAAAATGCCATGCCGTATTATTACTCTCTCCTTAATTGGCATAAATTCTATGATGAAGATTACAAAGAAGAAGGGATGATCTCATTTATAGAATTTATGGATAAGTATCGGGATCAGTTAGTGGATAGTGCAGGTAAACCGTTAGTTGAACCAGCGGTGTTTAAAAGTTCTCAAATAAAATGGTATTTAATGGATCGGTTTGCCGATTTAAAATATCCCTATTTCGCCTTTAAAAAAGGTTGGCAAATGGGTTTTTGTGGGTATGATGAACAAGGTATGGCACGCCCCTGTCCAGATGAGCGATTAGAAAAAAGTATTGAGTATTTTAATTACGCCATTGAAGGTGGCTATCATTGCTACGAAAATTTGATAGGCAGTATGTTATTTCAACAAGCAGCTCACTATAAAGATCAAAAATATGAACAGCTGAATAAATTAACCGAATACCGCAGCACATTAAAAGTAGAAGATTTAAAACAGGCAATAGATTATGCGCAGCTAATGGCAGCGCATAGCTCAATTATAGGCATATTGCGCATGACTGAAGCGTATTTCTATGGATTAGGGCGGGAGCAAGATTTGATTAAAGCCTATGCCTGGTCGCTGTTAAGTGATTATGCAAAACAAAAAATTATCGAGATAGACAATAATTTAGCGTGGCATGCTTATCAACTCCCACCGGTTTGGGAATATAACAAAGAAATCCAAAATCGTTTAGAACAAATGCTTACCCCAACCGAAAAACAAGCGGCTTTAGACTATTTGGAAACGCTGAAAACCAAAATTGTAACTTGGGATTACAATGAATGGCGAGATCAGATAGATGATTTTCACCCTAAACCCTAGTTTGATTAAAAATCTTGATAAACCTGCTTTAATCAATGATGAAAGCTAATTATGATTCATTGATGTTTAATCGGACAGAATTTGAAGATATAGCTAAATATAAAGACGATAAACAGCTAGGAACAGTGATTGTATCGCTTGATCATATGCCAAGTATTGAAAACACCGAAGATGTGAAAACAATCAATCGTATTGATTTAAGATTGCGTGATGCTGATTTATTACCAATAAGAAGTTATTTATAGTAAGCCAATATGAAAAAACAATTAACTATTGAGATGTATTTTAAACCTGAAGCCTATTTACCACTCTCTGTGTGTATTGCGCAAATTGAACAGATATTAAAAATCCAGCATTACTATCTTCATAAAAGTGAAAATTGGTACTTATGTGGTGTTTCTAAGAAAAAAGTCATCTATTTACCAGCTATTTGATAAAAATGGCGTAACTAAAGTTGGATTGGAAAAAATAACTCAAAAATATAAGAAAAATAAGAATTCTTTTAGTGGATCTATTTGGGATAAAAATACTGAAGAGGCAGCTCTATGTTATTTTATATATGAGAAACTTTTAGAGAAAAGATTTTTCCTTAAAATTGAATTAGATTTCAAAATAGATATTAGGATTACTAAATCTCAAACAGTCACTGAGTTCATTTTAGCCTTAGTTCAGAAATTTAATAGTGCCTATATTATAGTTAATGGAAATTATTTACCCCGAAAAGCTGTTTTTCCCGACAGACTATCAGCAGGCTGGATGATATATCTACCCAAGGCTCAATTAACGCACGAAATAGTACCCGAATCGTCGGATGTGGTAAGTGTCAAAAACGAGGAAGGACTGGTAACCGGAACGCTAGTGGTAACGTTGCCCCATTTTTTTGATAAAGAAAATGCAGATGATATTAAAGCGGTGAATCGGGTTGATATTCGGCTACGTGAGTTGGATCTATTGCCATTGTATACAGACATGTAAACTATTTTATGGAGGATTGGTATTTAAAAAAATACCATAATTACAATGAGAAAATTAATATTTAAAAGATTATGCATCGTTTTTTCAGTCTGTTTTTTATTGATAGGTTGTGTTATCACCCCTGTCATTATAACACCGAATGAATTACCAAAAGGAATTAGAGGTAAAAATTATTATGCGCCGATTAATGTTGAAGGAGGCTCTGGACCACTTTCATTTTGGACGAGAATTTATCCCGAAAACTCTGGATTAGAAATAATATTACGTGAAATAGAAGGTAGGGTTGAAAGACGTAATTATATAGCAGTGACAGGAATCCCAAAAATCACAGGTGATATTGAGGTTGTTATTGAAGGGGATATGACTCCGACTTACTGGAATATCACGCCTGGTCATTTTAAAAAAATTTATATTATTCATGTAGCAGATTCAGAAGAATAATATTTCATCAATGATATTTTTTAAATATTGTTGAATAGGGAACCACTTTAGGTATCATTTTTGTAATGATAATATTTGTTATCTGTTTCGATAAAATGCTGTTGTCATTTTTTCATCGGCAATAAGGTTGCGATAAAGAAAATAACAAAATAGTTAACATTATTTTGGTAAAGTTATTTTTTTGAGCAGATAGATATGACATTAACATTGAGTAGGTTTTTGAACCATAATTTTGCAGGAATGGTATTTAAAAAGATACCATAATAACAATGAGAAAATTAAAATTTAAAAGATTATGTATCGTTTTTTCAGTCTGTTTTTTATTGATAGGTTGTATCGTCGCCCCGAAAGTAATGATAACGCCTCATGAGCTACCGAAAGCTGTTATAGGTAAAAATTATTATACTACGATTAACATTCGAGGCGGTTCTGGACCAATTTTAGAAAGAGGATTTTTGAGGGAAATTTATCCAAAAAATTCTGGTTTAGAAATTATATTCCCTGAAATAAATGGTTATGTTGAATATAATTATTTAGCAGTGAAAGGCATTCCCAAAATAACAGGTGATATTAAAGTTGTTATTAAAGGAAAGATGTCTTCTGCTTTCTGGTATGTGCCAGCCTCTTATTTTGAAGAAAGTTACACTATTCAAGTCTCAGAGGCAGAAGAATAATATTTCATCGATTATGATAGTAAATGTGATTAGCATAACCTATATTAAACCGTTTGATATGCGGTACGGGTCGAATTGAGCCAATTTAAAAAAAAACGATTTAATTAAATCATTTTTTAATAAAAATAGTGTAATAAAAAATGTGGATTATGTATTTTTATGAAATGAAATTGATGGTATCTAAAAATTAAATTTAAGGTATTAATCGATAACTTAAACCCCATTTATTATGACTGTAAATCTTTTTTTGCCAATAAAAATCACATCGATATAAATAAAACTAGTAATAGTTAGCTAAATATGGTATAAAGCCTGCGCTACTTTCCAGATTATTTTTTAGCAAAATGATTATGGATTATAAGCACAAATTTTAAAATTTAATTAACGTTATAACACACACATATCATTACTCTTTTCCGGGGTGCCTTGTACTTTAAGTAATAAGGTCGGATAAAGCGGATATGTGGAGGCATAACCCCAACGTCAAAATGAGGAAATCATGACTACAGTATCAATGCGCGATATGTTACAAGCGGGTGTACACTTTGGACACCAAACTCGTTATTGGAACCCAAAAATGAAACCATTTATTTTTGGTGCACGCAACAAAGTTCACATCATCAATCTTGAAAAAACAGTTCCTTTATTTAATGAAGCTTTAGCTGAATTAAACAAGATTGCAGCGCGTAAAGGTAAAATTTTATTTGTTGGTACAAAACGTGCAGCTAGCGAAGCGATTAAGCAAGCGGCTGAAAGTTGTGGCCAATACTATGTTAATCACCGCTGGTTAGGTGGTATGTTGACTAACTGGAAAACAGTTCGTCAATCAATCAAACGTCTAAAAGATTTAGAAACACAAGCTAGTGATGGTACATTTGACAAATTAACCAAAAAAGAAGCACTAATGCGTGCTCGTGAAATGGCGAAATTAGAAAATAGCTTGGGTGGAATTAAAAACATGGGTGGCTTGCCCGATGTGATTTTTGTAATTGGTGCAGACCATGAACATATCGCAATCAAAGAAGCTAACAATCTAGGTATTCCAGTCATTGCTGTTGTTGATACTAACTCAGATCCAGATGGTATTGATTATATCGTTCCTGGTAATGATGATGCTATTCGTGCAATTCAATTATATGCAAATGCAGTTGCTGAAGCTGTTCGTTCTGGTCGTGAGCAAAACCAATCTCCAGTATCAGAAGAAAGCTTCGTTGAAGAAGTACCAGCAGCTGAGTAATAAACTCAAATATTTTCAGGGTCGATAATAAAATCAATCGACCCATTCTAATGAAAATCATCATAACGGTTAAATAGAGGATTAAAAAATGGCTGAAGTTACCGCTTCTATGGTAAAAGAACTGCGTGAAAGAACAGGCGCAGGCATGATGGAATGTAAAAAAGCATTAGTTGAAGCTAATGGCGATATCGATCTTGCTATCGATAATATGCGTAAATCAGGTCAAGCAAAAGCAGCTAAAAAAGCTGGTCGTGTTGCTGCTGAAGGTGTGATTATTTCTAAAATTTCTGCTGATAAAAAATCAGGTGTTATTCTAGAAATCAACTGTGAAACTGACTTTGTTGCTAAAGATGCAGGTTTTATCGCATTTAGTGAAAAAGTAGCAACTGCGGCATTAAATGATCACATTACTGATCTTGCTGCTTTACAAGCAAAATTTGAAGAAGAGCGTACTGCTTTAGTTGCTAAAATTGGTGAAAATATCGGTATTCGTCGTGTTCAAGAGATCACTGGTGATGTTGTTGGTAGTTACCAACACGGTGCACGTATCGGTGTATTAGTTGCGGCAAACAGTGGCTGTGATGAAGAATTAGTGAAACATATTGCAATGCACATCGCTGCAAGCAAACCAGAATATGTTGATCCAAGTGATGTTCCGGCTGATGTTGTTGAACATGAACGTAATATTCAAATCGATATTGCAATGCAGTCAGGTAAACCACGTGAAATCGCAGAAAAAATGGTTGAAGGTCGTATGCGTAAATTCACTGGTGAAGTATCACTTACTGGTCAACCATTTGTTATGGATCCAAGCAAAACTGTTGGTGATTTACTTGCAGAGAAAAAAGCGACAATTGCTACATTTATCCGCTTTGAAGTGGGTGAAGGCATCGAAAAAGTCGAAGTTGATTTTGCAGCTGAAGTTGCTGCGATGTCGAAACAATCTTAATTGTTTTATCTAAGCCGCCGTAAGGCGGTTTTGTTTATCTACAAAATATTTTAAAATAGTTACCCGCTAGTTATTCTAGCTAATTAGGTAATTAAATAACGAAATAGTGAGACTTCATATGGTAACCCCTTTCTATAAACGTATTCTTCTTAAACTCAGTGGCGAAGCACTACAAGGCGATGAAGGTTTTGGTATTGATCCAACCGTTCTTGACCGCATGGCGCAAGAAATCAAAGAACTTATCGAAATGAATGTTCAAGTTGCTGTTGTTATTGGGGGCGGTAATCTATTTCGTGGTGCAGGCCTTGCTAAAGCGGGTATGAATCGTGTCGTTGGTGATCACATGGGAATGTTAGCAACGGTGATGAATGGACTTGCCATGCGTGATGCGCTGCATCGAATTGAAGTTAATGCACGTTTAATGTCGGCAATTCCATTAAATGGTGTGTGTGATGACTACCGTTGGACTGAAGCAATTAGCTTACTTCGCCATGGTAAAGTCGTTATTCTTTCTGCCGGGACAGGTAACCCATTTTTTACAACTGATTCTGCCGCTTGCTTACGTGGTATCGAGATTGAAGCAGATGTTGTTTTAAAAGCAACCAAAGTTGATGGGGTATATTCAGCCGATCCTGTTAAAGATCCTAATGCAACACTATATAAAACATTAAATTATGAAAAAGTGTTAGATGATGAATTAAAAGTCATGGATTTAGCAGCGTTTACTTTAGCTCGTGATCATAACCTGCCTATTTGTGTATTTAATATGAATAAACCAGGAGCATTACGCCGAGTCATCTTAGGTGAACAAGAAGGAACATTAATTAATAATCAGGCTACAGTTAGCTGTTAGTCATCTTTATTTTAAATAAGGTTTTTATTATGTTAAACGAGATTCAAAAAGAAGCGCAAGCGCGCATGGAAAAAAGTATTGAGGCGTTTCAAAATCATATTTCTAAAGTTAGAACCGGGCGTGCTTCACCAAGCTTATTAGACGGAATTATGGTTGAATACTATGGTAGCCCAACACCACTACGTCAATTAGCTAATGTTGTTGCTGAAGATGCAAGAACGCTGGCTATTACGGTGTTTGATAAATCATTAACGCCAATGATTGAAAAAGCAATTTTAACTTCTGATTTAGGGCTTAACCCTGCTTCAGCCGGGACAGTTATTCGAGTACCTCTTCCACCGTTAACTGAAGAACGTCGCCGTGATTTAACTAAAATAGTTCGTAATGAAGCAGAACAAGGTCGTGTGTCAATTCGTAATATTCGTCGTGATGCCAACGATCAAATCAAAGCTTTGTTAAAAGATAAAGAAATCTCAGAAGATGATGAACGTAAATCACAAGATTTAATTCAAAAAGCAACAGATGCAGCTATCAAAAAATTAGATGCAGTGCTTGCAGATAAAGAAAAAGAGTTAATGGAATTTTAATCTCTTGTCTAAAAAGCCTAGTTGATAAAACTAGGCTTTTTGATTTTTTACCTATCAATTATCAATCATTTCATTATCGCTAAAAAATACAAAATATTAGTTTTATCCGTTAGCGAGTAGATCAAAAATAAAAAATCACTCAATAAACAGCTATCCTTCTATTTAAGCGGTATAAAGTCTAACTGAGTTTATCTATAGTTGATCAATACAAATAATGCGCTTGTGCACAATTAAAAGGTAAAAGATTCTATTTGTATTAGTGCATTATTTGCCACTAAAGTTAATCAAGTTTGTCAAAATCATGGTTTCCAAGTTGATTTAGTGAATCACGTATCATAACTTCAATTAATAGGTAATGTTAAATTGCGCATTGCTTAGCTTTTTCATACCAATCACTTCAATTTGATTTAATTGTTTAAGTTTATTAAATAGTTTATTAAATAGTTTATTAAATAGTTTAGTAAATAGTTTAGTAAATAGTTTAGTAAATAGTTTAGTAAATAGTTTAGTTTTTAATTATCAAAATTTAAGTATATAATGTTACGGAAATAACATTATAGGGCTATATATGTTATTTTTATAACATTACTAACATTTACTAAAGACTATTATTTACTAGACATTACTAAACACAATTAAAGGACATCATTATGGATTATGCAAAGTATATTGATCATACTTTACTGGCGATGAATGCCACAGAAGATCAAATACGTAAACTTTGTGAAGAAGCAAAGCAGTATCATTTCTATTCTGTATGTGTTAATTCAGGCTATGTGCCTTTAGTCGCTAGCTTGCTTAAAGGTAGCGATGTAAAGGTTTGTTCAGTCGTTGGCTTTCCTTTAGGTGCTATGCTGACTTCTGCTAAAGCATTTGAGACTGAAATGGCAGTCAAAGCTGGCGCAGAAGAGATCGATATGGTTATCAATGTCGGCTGGCTAAAAAGCAATGATTTAACGGCGGTTAAAGAAGATATTCAAGCAGTATTTAATGCTTGTGGTTCAGTGCCGTTAAAAGTTATTTTAGAAACTTGCTTATTAACTAAAGAAGAAATCGTTACAGTTTGTACAATTTGTAAAGAAATTGGCGTTGCTTTTGTTAAAACTTCAACCGGTTTTAGCTTATCAGGGGCAACAGTTGAAGATGTTAAATTGATGCGCGAAACAGTCGGTGATAAAATGGGTGTTAAAGCATCAGGTGGCATTAGAGATCGTCAAACTGCTGAAAAAATGGTTCAAGCTGGTGCAACACGGTTAGGCGCTAGTGCTGGTATTGCAATTGTATCAGGCGATAAAGCATCATCTAGCGGCTATTAATTTATCCTTTTATAAGCTACTGTATAGTAGCTTATTGCTATTTATGGAATGGCAATGGAAACGCAACCGCAAAAAAGAGTTAATGCACTTATTGAGCAATTAAAAACTACCGATAAAATTCATTTAAAGCAAGCAGCGCAAATGCTTGCTGTTTCTGAAATGACGATTCGTCGAGATCTTAGCAATCAATCATCATGTTTAGCTGTTTTAGGCGGTTATGTTGTTAACCAAGCACGCCATACCATATCGCAATATTTTGTTTCAGATCAAAAAGATAAACATGTAGATGAAAAGCGTTATATTGGCAAACTAGTTAGTCAATTTGTTGATGAGAACGATACTATTTTTTTTGATTGCGGTACAACCATGCAATTTATCATTGATGAAATTAGTGATGATATTGCCTTTACTGCAATCTGCTATTCACTCAATGCCTTTCTAGCGTTACAAAACAAACCAAAATGTAAAATCATTTTATGCGGTGGGCAGTATCAGCTTAATAATGCAATTTTTACCAATATTAGTTCCCATAATCCGCTCGATTTCATCTGTCCAAATAAAGCTTTTATTTCGGCAGCGGGTATTGATCTCACTCAAGGTGCAACTTGTTACCATTTTGATGAACTGAATATGAAGCATCAGGCGATGAAAAAATCTAATCAAAATATTTTAATTGCCGATCATACTAAGTTTAATCAAGTTAAACCGGCTTTTATTTGTAACCTTGATCAGTTTAATTTGGTGATGACCGATAGAGCACCGGATTTAGGCTACGTCGCTTACTTTGAAGAAAATAACATTGGTTTAATTTATTAATTATGAAAAATATCGCAATTTTAGGTTCAACAGGATCGATCGGCTGTAGCACGTTAGCCGTCATTCGGCAAAATCCAACTTTATATAAAGCTTATGTGCTAGTAGGTGGCGCTAATGTTGCAAAAATGACAGAGCAGTGTCAGGAGTTTAAACCAAAATATGTTGCTATGGCGAGCAAACAAGCAGCGCAGCAGCTTAAAGCAAATTTAGCTAACCTAAAATTGAATATAGAAGTACTGAGTGGTGAGCAAGCTATGTGTGATTTAGCACAGCTTCCCGAAGTTAACCAGGTTATGGCTGCAATTGTTGGTGCTGCGGGATTAAGGCCGACTCTTGCTGCAATTAAAAAAGGTAAACGCATTTTACTCGCTAATAAAGAGTCATTAGTCACTTGTGGGCATTTATTTATGCAAGCGGTGAAACAATATGGCGCCGAGCTACTGCCGGTCGATAGTGAACATAATGCGATCTTTCAAAGTTTACCTACCGCAGTGCAGCATGATCTAGGGTTTGCTAATCTGACTGATCATGGTATCGCCAAAATTGTGTTAACCGGATCTGGCGGACCTTTTCGTGAGCTACCGTTAAATCAATTAACTTCAGTCACACCTGCGCAAGCGACTTTACATCCTAACTGGTCAATGGGTAGAAAGATTTCAGTTGATTCGGCAACGATGATGAATAAAGGCTTGGAATATATTGAAGCTCGTTGGTTGTTTAATGCTAGTTTTGAGCAAATGGAGATTATTGTACATCCTCAATCGATTATTCACTCAATGGTTCGTTATCTAGATGGCAGTATTATTGCAGAATTAGGCGTACCAGATATGTGTACGCCAATTGCTTATTCAATGTCTTATCCATTACGTATTTCATCCGGTGTACCTGCTTTAGATTTTACTCAAATCTCATCATTAACCTTCAATCAACCCGATTTTATTCGCTATCCATGCTTAAAATTAGCCATTGAGGCTTGTGGTGAAGGGCAAGCGGCAACAACAGCGCTTAACGCTGCCAATGAAGTGGCGGTTGAAGCATTTTTACAGCATAAAATTGGTTTTATGGATATTGCCAAACAGGTTGCAACCACGTTAGATCAACTTAATTTTCCGGAACCTGCCACTATTGATGATGTGTTCATTATTGATGCATGGGCTAGAGCACAATGTAGCAAACAGATAGTTTAAATGGCATTAAAGCGTTTTATACACTCGGCATGGCGTGCCCATGGCAACGACATTTGAAGGAATATCTCGATCCACAATACTGCCAGCTGCAATAACCGTATTATCGCCGATAGTCACATTGGGTAGTACAATTACGTTACCACCAATCCAAACGTTATTACCGATCGTAATCGGTTTGGCAAACTCAAGCCCACTGTTGCGTATTTGGCTATCAAGTGGGTGACCTGAGGTATAAAAACCGCAATTGGGTGCGACAAGGACATTATCTCCGAATGTAATTTTGGCCGCATCAAGCATGATGCAGTTAAAATTAGCAAAAAAATTCTCTCCAATTTCAATATTGTAGCCATAATCACATTGAAAACCGGGCATAATTGTAAATAGCTTTCCTGTTTTTCCTAACAGGGTTTGAAATAATCGTTGTCGCTGCTCTTCAACCAGTGGTGATAGTTGATTAATTTGAAAGCAGAGATCTTGCGCATAAAGCCGTTCTTTATCCAGTAAATTGATACAGGGATCGTATAACAAACCGGCGAGCATCTTTTCTTTTTCTGTCATTAAATTATGCCATTTGTTTAGCGGTTAAGGCTGGATTGTCGCCAATAAATGATTGTAAAAATGCGCTATCGGGTAGCGCCGTCAACGCCCCTTTTTTGGTTGTTGCTAATGCACCACAGGCACTGGCGATAGTCATCATGCTTTCTAGCATTAATTTATCTTCGGGCATTCCTGATGAAGCTATGCTACTTAACAATCCTGACACAAAAGCATCCCCAGCCCCCGTTGTATCAATACTATTGACATGATAGGAATCAAAAGAAAATCGTTTACCTTGCCATATAACAATACTGCCATCTTTTCCTTTAGTTATTAACTTAAGCGGAGCATTATAATGCTGTGTTAATTTATTTAAGGCATGATGCCAATCATCACTTTCTGTTAACCAAAATAGCTCTTCATCAGACAGTTTAAGGATATCGGCATCATGGCAAAATTGCGTAATAACCGTGCGCATTTCGTCTTTATCTTGCCACATCTGTTCGCGCAAATTAATATCAAAGCTAATCAACCCATTTTTGGCCGTCAGATCTTCAATTGCAGTTTTTAGCGTTTGCCGGCAGGTATGCCCCACCAGTGCAAGAGAACAAAAATGTAAGATATCTTGATTAAAATTAGGCAATGCTTGTTTTGATAAAAATTGATCGGCCGAAGGAGAGACTAAAAAAGTAAAGCTACGTTCGCCATTATCACCCAAATCTACAACAACAGTACTAGTTCTATGATTATCGTCTTTTTCAAGGCTTTGACAGTCAACATGGTATTGTTTGAATGTCTTTTCCATAAAATGACCAAATGGATCGTTACCGACTCGGCCAATAAACGCTGAAGGAAGTCCCAATTTAGCAACACCAATAGCAACATTAGCCGGCGCACCACCAGCGCAAGCTTGATAATTCATATCGCCAAATGGCAATAAATCTATAACGGCATCCCCAAGCGACCAGACTTTTGTGTTATTCATTTAATTACTCTATATAATATATGGTTAATTTGGTTGAAAATTTATTACTGTGTTGGCAATTTGTTGTTTAATTTAGCCAATTAGGTATAGATTAGACTTTGTTTAACAATTAGTCATTAACAATAGACTAAATGATTTCTAAAAAAATTCATTGTTAACGTTAAAAATATGTGATTAACATCACATATTTTACTGTTTATTTTGCCTATAGTTAACGTTAACAATTAAATTGATGTACCATGTTATTATATTAATCATATATAGGATGAACAAAGGGGATTTTATGTCTACTGCTATTGATAAAGCTAATCAAGCTATTAAAAAATTAGAAAGTAAAATGAACAAACAGTATTATCCGCATTTTCATTTGGCGCCACAAGCGGGTTGGATGAATGATCCTAATGGTTTGATTTACTTTAAAGGGCAGTATCACGCCTTTTATCAACATCATCCTTATGATGAAAATTGGGGGCCAATGCATTGGGGGCATGCAGTTAGTGATGATTTAGTAACATGGCGAAGATTACCGATTGCTATTGCTCCGGGTAATGAATATGACAAAAGTGGATGTTTTTCGGGTTCTGCTGTCGATAAAAATGGTGAACTGTGTTTGATTTATACCGGCCATATTTGGTTAAAAGGTGAAGGTAATGATGAACAAATCCGCCAAACCCAATGTCTTGCTACCAGTAAAGACGGTATTCATTTTGAAAAACAGGGCACAATTTTGACGCCAGAAGACGGCATTATGCATTTTCGAGATCCAAAAGTCTGGCAACAAGATGATCTATGGTGGATGGTCGTTGGCCAACGTGATAACAATGATGTGGGGCAAATTTTACTTTTTCGATCTCAGGATCTTAAAAAATGGCAATTCGATCATGTGCTGATCAGCGATATTGATCCCAATGTATATATGCTTGAATGCCCTGACTTTTTCCCTCTCGGCGATAAATGGATATTGATGTTTTCTCCGCAAGGTATGAAAGCTAAAGGTTATCAATATCGTAATCGATTCCAATCCGGCTATATTGTGGGTAACTGGCAACCGGGAAAAACATTCTCCGTAATTAAACCATTTCAAGAAATGGATTTTGGCCATGATTTTTATGCCCCGCAGTCGTTTCTTGCCGCTGACGGTCGCCGCATTGTTTTTGCCTGGATGGACATGTGGGAATCTGTCATGCCTAGTAAAATGGATAAATGGATGGGCGCTTTTACCCTGCCTCGTGAACTGATTTTAGATCGTCATAATAATGTTCGTAACAGACCAATTAAAGAGCTTGAAGCATTGCGTGAAAAACCGCAATCATTATCCAATATTGTATTAAATAATGAACTTAAAAATACTCGCATAAAATCAATTAGTTGTGAGTTAAAAGTTGAAATCGATTTAACGCAAAGTAATGCTGAACGTTTTGGCTTACAACTTGCGGCAACCGAAGATGGTAAGCAGGCGACGCTTTTATATGTTGATTTACAATCAAACCGTATTGTACTTGATCGCAGTCTTTCCGGGCTTGAATTAAAAGGTTATCGTAGCGTTCGTTTACCTAAAACGAAAAAATTAACTCTGCATGTGTTTGTAGATGCTTCCTCGGTTGAGGTCTTTGTTAATGGCGATCTATATAGCTTTTCAAGCCGTATTTATCCAAAATTACCGGCTCAAAGAATGATTAATCTATTTGCCGAAAATGGTCAGGCGGTAGTGACGCAATTAGATAGTTGGCAATTAAAATCGATTTATGCCTAACCAATCTTAAATCCACCACAAAAAAGTGGTGGATTTAAGATCCTGCTTATAATGACTCTCGTTGTAAAAAGGGAGATGCCACTAAGGTGGTTTTTTTCTGTGTGTTACCACCAATAATATGTAAAGCCGCTTGCTCGCCGATTTCGTAATGTGGAAGCTGTACCGTTGTTAGTGGTGGGTAGAACAATTCGCCAGTACCAACCATATTATCATAACCTAACACTGCAATATCGTTTGGAATATTAAAGCCCTGACTAAGTAAGAATTGATAGGCAACAAAAGCAATTCGATCATTGCCACAAATCAATACATCAAATTCCGGTTTATTTTTACAATGCTGTTTTAGTATTTCCACCGTCATCATATACTCTTGTGCAAGGTCATGTTGTAATAATGTGTGATAGCTAAGCATATCATCTAAATTTCGACCCGCATCTAACCATGCTTGCTCTGCTGCTTTGCGCCGAATATTGCCAGCTAATGTGTTTTCAGATAGATAGATACAAAGTGGTTTTTGATAACCTTTTTTAATAACCTGTTGCATTGCCAGATATTGACCGTTGTAATCATCAGGAATATAACAGGCAAGCTGCTCGGAATCACTGATACAGTTAGCTAATACAACATCTTTGCCCAGGAGTTTTTCAGGTAATTCTACTTTTCTAAGCCCCATTGTCGTGTAGATAATTCCGTCAGGGCGATAAGATAATAAGGTGTTAATTGCATGATCGGGCTGTTTATCATCAAACAAATTAACAATAAAGGTGTTCCAGCCATGTTGTTGAGCAGTTTTTTCAATGGCTTGTAAAAGCTCGACAGAAAATGGTGTCATTGCCGTTTCTAATGCCAAAACACCAATAGCGTGTGGGGCGGTATGATCACCGCGTATTTTACGGGCGGATAAATCCGGAACATAGTTAAGTTGCTCAATCGCCTTTTTGACTCGTTTATAAGTCTCTTTATTCAGTTTTTCCGGATTATTAATTGCACGTGATACCGTCATCAATGATACCGATGCCAACTTTGCAACATCCTTAAGTGAAACCATAGTTAAACCCTTTTTGCTCAGCATTAAAAGATTAATTATTTAAATTTATTATTTTGATGATACCACAAATAAAAATGATAAAAAGTGTGAGGTAAGTAACAATTATGATAATCGATACTATCTATTTCATATTAATTATGACAATAATGTTAACCTTAACATGTTAACGTTAAACTTCAACAACATAAGAGTAATGAATATGAATATGAATATAATATATAATAGAAACTATTGGTTCTCATCAGGTTACCTTATTACTTTTTATGCAGCTTGGTCGCTTTGGTGGTCTTTTTATGCCATTTGGCTAAAAAGTAATATAGGATTATCCGGCGAACAATTGGGAATTGTTTATTCCGCTAACTCAGCTGCTGCCATGTTTTTTATGATCTTCTACGGTGTTATTCAAGATAAATTACAAATCGGAAAGGCGATAATTACCTTCCAAAGTATTGTAATGATTCTTATTGGACCATTTTTAATTTATGTGTATGAACCTTTACTCAAAAACGATTTTATTTTGGGAGCTTGCATTGGAGCACCAGTGTTAAGTGCTGGCTTTATTTCGGGTTGTGCATTAATTGATTCGTTTATCGAGCGTATTAGTCGATTATTTGGTTTTGAATTTGGACCCGCTCGATTTTGGGGATCGTTTGGTTATGCGATTGCTACATTTATTGCAGGTATCTTATTTGGTATTAATCCGCATATTAACTTCTGGATGGCATCGGTTATTGCTACAACCTATTTTGTCATTAACCTTGCTTTTAAACCTAAACACGATCCAGCATCAAAAACCGATAACAGTAGTGAAGTTTTAGCTAAAACAAAATCAACGATACCAACCATGAGCGAAATTTTTTCACTATTTGGTATAAAGAAGTTTTGGTTATTTGTCTTTTTTATCATTGGTACCAATAGTTTCTATACTATTTATGATCAGCAGTTATTTCCTAATTTCTATACCAGTTTTTTTGAAATACCCGAAGATAGTTATGAAACCTATGGTTATTTAAATTCCTTCCAAGTCTTTTTAGAAGCGGGCTTTATGATTTTGGCTCCTTATTTTATTAATAAAATGGGCGCTAAACGATCGCTATTAATTGCCGTATTAGTGATGATTTGTCGCATTGCGTTATCAGCCACATTGGATAATGTTTATTTAATTTCATTTGTTAAACTCTTTCATGCTATCGAAACACCGTTATTTATTTTAGCGGTATTTAAATATGTAGTTGCGAATTTTGATGCAAGGTTGTCTTCTACTCTTTATTTAGTCGGATTTAATATTTCATCAAATATTGGTGTTATTGTGCTGTCATGGATAGTCGGTAAGTTATTTGACAATAACGGGTTTACAACCACGTTTTATATTCTTGCCAGTATTGTTCTTACAATTTTACTCATTGGTATATTTACTCTATGTGATGATAAAAAAGCTAAGCTTCAATCCCATCAATCATGAAATATATAGATAAAATGGAAACAAATTGTTTCCATTTTTCTGTTTTTGATATCGGTTAATGCAGACAATGCTTGCTTACTTGTTAAGTTTGAGAAACAATGTTCACTATATTGATTAATATCTATAGGTAGTTGTTGTGAACAATATAAAAACGGTTGTTAAACCCGATATGCTATGGCAAGCCATTCGGCAAGAAGCGACAGAATTAGTTGAAAGTGAACCCATGTTAGCCAGTTATTTCCATGCAACGCTATTAAATCATGAAAATTTAGGCAGTGCATTAAGTTATATTTTGGCAAATAAACTGGCAACGCAAGTTATGCCAGCTATTGAAATTCGAGAGATAGCCCGTCAAACGTATGAGGCTGATAAGGGGATTATCAAGGCTGCTATTACCGATATTTTGGCCGTTTATATTCGCGATCCGGCAACCAACTACTACACAACGCCATTACTCTATTATAAAGGTTTTTTATCTTTACAAGCATACCGAATAGCACATTGGCTTTGGATGCAAAATCGTAAATCTTTAGCCACATTCTTACAAAGTCAGATTGCTATTGTTTTTGGCGTGGATATTCACCCTGCGGCAAAAATTGGTTGTGGTGTGATGTTTGATCATGCAACAGGCATTGTAATTGGTGAAACGGTTGTGATTGAAAATGATGTTTCTATTTTACAATCAGTAACACTAGGCGGTACAGGTAAAGAAAACGGTGATCGTCATCCTAAAATTCGAGAGGGAGTAATGATTGGTGCACACTCTACTATTTTAGGAAATATTGAAATTGGCAAAGGGGCTAAAATCGGTGCCGGTTCAGTGGTATTAGAGCCAGTGTCTGCGCACACAACTGTCGCTGGCGTGCCGGCAAAAGTGGTTGGTTGCCCCGACTGTGACAAACCAGCGCTAAATATGGATCAAGACTATTTAATTTAGTGAGGTGGGTAAAATAACCTATCCGTTATTGGTTAGCAGATAGGTTATTAATCTATTTAATGGTTTGGATTAACATTGACATCCATAGTTGGATAAGGAATGTTGATGCCATTTTCAGTTAAGCTGTTTTTAATATTTTCAAGTAACTCGGCCTTGACCGATCCATAATTGGCATTAAGCGTCCAAACTAAGACATTAAAGTTCATCGACGAAGCATCTAAAAGATCCAAACGAATGATGGCTTCTTTACTTGTCAAAATATTCTGAGTTTGGTTAACTGCGTGTGTTAACACTTGATAAACTTTTTGAATATCAGAATCATAACCGACATTAATTACTAAGTCTAAGCGTCTTTCCGGTAAACGAGTATAATTGATAATATTGGCACTCACTACCTGACTATTAGGTATCACCACCAATTCATTGGTTGGTGTAATAATTGTGGTAGAGAAGATTTGAATTGAGTCTATTACACCTCGTTGATTATTAATAATGACTGTTTCACCCACTTTAAATGGGCGAAAAATTATTAAAATTACCCCTGCGGCAAAGTTAGATAGTGACCCTTGTAAGGCTAAACCGACGGCTAAACCGGCTGCACCGATTACAGCGACAATTGAAGCGGTTTGTACACCTAATTGGCCTAATACGGCAACCAGCGATACAATAATAATGGCATAATAAGATAAAGCACTCACAAACTTAACCACTGTCGGATCGACCTCACGACTGGTTAAAATGCGTCTAAATTGACGACTAATAAATCTGGCAATCATCCGCCCAAGGATGAAAATAATAATGGCAAAACAAAAATGGGCGATATAATTTAGAACAACACTATCATATTTTTCAATAAATAAGATGATTTGTTCCATAGTATTTTCGAAATTCATAATGGAATCCTTGATAGTTGATCACGTAATTGATACATAAAAGTAGCTAGTTATTTTTTACACTAATTGTTTAGCTAATAATGCCCAACGTGTCTCAAAATTTATCGTCGGTAGATACTCGAATCCTGAACGAGAATAACGGGACATCATACCTTCACAGAAAGCTAATAATTGGCTCGATAAAATTCGTTCGTCGGTGGTAAATCCAACTCCTTCACGGATTTTACGCTCTCGTAAAACTTGCTTAATTTGTGTTTCTATTCGTTCAAATAGTTGGCTGATGCGTTCTTGTAATTGATCTTGTTCAAACATTAAGGCATGCCCGGTCATAATTCGGGTTAAGCCAGGATTTTTTTCTGAAAAGCCTAATATCAACGCTAAAATTAACTTCAAACGAATCATTGTGTTAGGCTCGTCTTGTAAAATAACATTGATACGAGAAAGTAAAATATCCTCAATATAGACAATTAAACTTTCAAACATTTTGGTTTTACTTGGAAAATGACGATAGAGCGCCGCCTCAGACACCCCAACGGTCGCGGCTAGTTTAGCAGTAGTAATTCGCTGTGTCCCTTCATTGGATTGAAGCATTGTTGCCAACGCTTGTAATATATCCTCTTTGCGATTTTTATTTTTATTACTCACAATCATTTTTTACCCGAATGTCCAAATCCACCTTCACCGCGCACTGACTCGGTAAATTCATCTACAATATTAAATTCAGCTTGAACAACTGGCACAATAATTAATTGCGCAATTCGATCGCCTTGTTCAATCACAAAAGGCGTTTGGCTTCTGTTCCAAATTGGTACAAACAGTTGCCCTTGATAATCAGAATCGATTAAACCGACTAAATTACCTAATACAATCCCATTTTTAGAGCCTAAACCGGAGCGAGGTAGAACTAATGCGGCTAAATTTGGATCAGCAATATGCATTGATAAACCCGTCGGGGTTAAAATGGTTTCACCTGGCTTGATTTCGGTTGTTTTGTCAAACATTGCACGCAAATCAATACCCGCTGATCCTTCAGTGGCATAGGTTGGTAGTGGAAATGTCTCACCTAAACGTTTATCTAATATTTTAATATCGATTTTTCTTTTCATCATGACTCGCTTTATATCGTATTATCAATGCTTCAAGTAAGTGTTTGGCTAATTGCTGTTTATTATCTAATGGTAATTTTTGCTCACCATTTTGCCAGTAAAGGGTTAATGCATTTTGATCTGAATTAAAACCAATACTTTTATCGGAAACATCATTAGCACAAATTAAATCTAAATTTTTGTCAGTTAGTTTTTTAAGGGCATAAGCCTTAACATTGTTGGTTTCGGCAGCAAAACCTACTACAAAAGGGCGCTGTCTTTTTAATGCAGCAACAGTGGCAACAATATCTGGATTTTTGACTAATTTGATAATTAGCTCATTGTTGTCATCTGTTTTTTTTATTTTTTTCTTGGCGATTGTTTCAGCACGGTAATCGGCTACGGCAGCACAAGAAATAAAAATAGACGATTTTTTGGCAAACTTGATAGCTTCATTATACATTTGATTTGCACTTTTAACATCAATTCGATTGACATTATTCGGTGTATCTAAATTGACCGGTCCACTAATAAGAGTGACCGTTCCCCCCATTTCAGCCGCAGCTTTTGCAATAGCAAAGCCCATTTTACCTGAACTGTAATTGCTGATATAGCGGACTGGATCGATTTCTTCAATCGTTGGTCCGGCGGTAATAGTAATTGATGTTCCGGCAAGTAAAGATGAATCAGCGAAGTAACTATCGAGTTGGTTTATTATCGTTTGTGGCTCGAGCATTCTACCCGGACCACAATCACCGCACGCCTGAAAACCTGTATCCGGCCCTAAAATTAGGCAATTTCTGGCACTTAAAATGGAAAGGTTATGTTGCGTTGCTGCTGCTTTATACATTTGTTGATTCATCGCCGGCGCAATAGCTATTTGCGCCGGTGTAGCTAAACAAACAGTCGATAACAGATCATCAGCAATACCATTGGCTATTTTGGCAATGATATTTGCAGTGGCGGGTGCGATTAAAACTAAATCAGCCCACTTTGCCAGCTCAATATGGCTCATTGATAATTCAGCTGACGGATCAAACAGGTCGCTTGATACAGGGTTTGCGGATACTGCCTGTAGTGTTAGTGGTGTGACAAAGTGGCTCGCTGATTCAGTGAGTACCACATGTACCTGCGCCCCGGCTTTTTTTAATTGGCGAACAAGATCAGGGCATTTATAAGCTGCAATGCCTCCGGCAATCCCTAATAGAATATGTTTACCCGCTAGATTCATGATCGCGTTTCCTTTATAGCCAAATCGAAAGCGTTATATTACCACAATTCAATTAGATAATAAGTAGCTCTTTCGCATTGGCTAATGTTGCATTAGTAATTTTATCCCCGCCTAAAAGCCGTGCCAGTTCGTTTATACGACCCTTTTCATCCAATTTTTGCATATCGGTTGATGTCTGTTTACCGTTGGTTTCTTTACTGACAAAATAGTGTTGATTGGCTTGACCAGCTACTTGTGGTAAATGCGTGACTGTAATAACTTGTGTTGATTGACCTAATTGTCTTAACAGTTGCCCTACCTTTGCCGCTGTAGAGCCACTGATACCGACATCGATTTCGTCAAATATTAATGCAGGTGTATCCATTTTTTGCGCAGTTAAAACTTGAATGGCAAGGGCAATACGAGATAACTCCCCGCCCGATGCAACTTTAGCCAGTGGTTGTGCGAGTTGGCCGGCATTGGTTGTTACTAAAAACGTGACTTGATCGGCACCATCTTCATTTAACCGATTTTCATCATAGGCAATTTCAATACTAAATTGCCCATTTGGCATCGATAACTCATGCATAATAGCAGTCACTTTTTTCGCTAAGGTTTTACTGACGGCTAAACGTTTTTGATGTAATTTACTGGCAAGTTCTAATGTGACTTGGTGGTATTTATTAATGTCAGCTTTCAGTTGTTCGCTTTGTTCGTCTTGTTGATTAATTTGCTTAAACTCAGCTAAAAGATTTTGGTGTAATTCCGGTAAAGCTTCAGGAGCCACATGGTGTTTACGAGCTAAGGCAATTTGTTTTGAAAGTCGCTGTTCAAGTTGCATCACACGGGCAGGGTCAAGCTCTAAACTCTCACTATAATGGCGTAGTTCGTAGCTGGCTTCTTTAATTTGAATGGAAGCATCTTCAAGCAAATTACAAATATCGCTTAGTGTTGGATCTAAAGCCGATAATTCCTGTACGGTATGTTTCACGCTATTGAGTAAGTTACTGACATTATATTCTTCGGCCTCGTCCAACAGCATCACTGATTGTTGGCTAAGCTGAATTAACTGTTCACTGTTGGAAAGGCGTTTATATTCTTCATCAATTTGCTGATATTCACCTTCTATAGGGGAAAACTCATTAAGCTCTTTAAGTTGATATTGTAAAAGTTGAATATGTGCTTCACGCTCTTGTCTGGAGGTTTGATATTGCTGATAAGTTTGACAAGCTGTTTTCCACTGTTTATATGCTTGATTCATTTGACTAAGCAACGATCGCTCATTCATATAATGGTTAAGTAAAAGCTGTTGATAGTCACTACGTAAAAGTCGCTGAGGCTCATGTTGACCATGAATTTGAATCAATAGTTGTCCTAAATCTTTCAGTTGTGATATTGGTACTGCCCGACCATTAATAAAGGCTTTAGAACGTCCATCTTGGTTAATAACTCGTCGTAAAATACACTCATTACCTTCATCTAGCTGATTCTCAGTTAGCCAAGAAAAGGCAGCGGGGGTGTCATCAAGCACAAAGCAAGCTGAAATATCGACACGATCAGCGCCGGATCGGATAGATGAAGCATCGGAACGATTCCCTAAACAAAGCCCTAATGCATCGATCGCAATCGATTTACCTGCACCTGTTTCACCCGTAATTGCGGTCATCCCTGTTGTAAAATCCACTAACAACTGATCGACGATAGCAAAATTATTGATAGTAAGTTGAGTTATCATAATATTTTTAATAAACAGTACTATTGATGATAAAAACAGTATAGCAATAAAAACACTGTAAATAAATACAGTTTTTTATATTTTATGAGTAATTTGTAATGTGTTAACTAATTGAGTATCCATTATTATTTATTTTTGCTAACAGTTAAATAATAAAGGCTTCATTGGTTTTTGATAATATATAAATGGATTGAGTGTTTTTATTTGGCTTGTTCATATTAAAACAAGTTTTATCGATTATTATAATAGATTTTTTTGTTCATTTATCTTATTTTTCCTCTTTTAACACCCATTAATATGCAATATAATTCGAAGAATTTTAACAATAATTAGGAAATTTTAAATGTTTGGAAATAAAATAAATCGTCAAATTATTATTTGGACTACTCTGATTGGTGGATTCATTAGCGCACTGGTTAAATGGGGTTCTGAAGTTAATATGCCTCCTCGTGTTCCCGGGGAAATTTCACCGCCAGCAGCACACATTGATGCATGGCTTGGTTGGTTAGGCATTAATTCTCATTCACTTGATTATGTTTACCAAACGGCAATCGTTTCGGGCGCAGTAACACTTTATCACTGGTTATTTAGTTTTGCCTTTGCCTTCGTTTATGTATTTATTGCCTACTTTTGGAATAATATTCGATTATGGTATGGTGCATTTTATGGCATTATCATTACCGTTATGATGCATGGTTTTTTAATTCCACTATTAGGTTTTCGTCATCCTGCTTATGATCCGGAAGGCACGGTAGGTTGGTTATGGAACCTAAATGGTTATGAACTTTGGAGTGAAATTTTAGGGCATATCTATTGGGGCGTGTCGATTGAAATCTGTATGATTGCTGTCCTTGCTCACTTTTCAAGACCAATCCGTGGCGAATGGCGCCAGTAGTTAATTTATTAATTTTCATATATTTCAATCCTTCTGTTGAAAAACAGAGGGATTTTTTTATACCTTTAGATATAGTTAAAAACTATATCTTTTGATAAAAAACTAGAATTATTCAATAACATTTTTTTTTGCTATCTTTTTAACCACTAAAGAAAAGTGCTAAATAAGGAAAAGAAAATGAATACTGCAGTTATTGGATATCCTCGTGTTGGTAAACTTCGTGAACTTAAATTTGCAACCGAAGCTTATTTTAAAGGTAATAAAACCCAAGCTGAGTTATTAAACGAAGCAAAAGCCCTACGTGCTGAACATCTACAACAACAAGCATCACATAAGATTGCTTTAATCTCATCTAATGACTTTTCATTTTATGATGCGGTATTAGATACGGCCTGTTTACTGAATGTTATCCCAAAACGTTATCAAGATTTAGGCTTACCTGAACTCGATCGTTATTTTGCCATGGCGCGTGGTTATCAAGGTGAAAAAGGTGATGTGCGAGCGCTGGCAATGAAAAAATGGTTTAATACCAACTATCACTACTTAGTGCCGGAAATTGAAGATTCACTACAAATAAAACTAGCCAGCACCAAACCTTTTGACGAATATCAAGAAGCCAAAGCATTAGGTATTCAAACCAAACCGGTTGTGATTGGGGCATTAACCTTTTTCAAATTAGCACAGTATTTAGGTAATAAACAGCTAGTTGATTTTAAAGCCGATATTATTAAAGCCTATCAAGAAATTATTCAGAAATTTACTGCACTTGGTGCGCAGTGGATACAAATTGATGAGCCAATTTTAGTGACTGATTTAACTAATGAAGATATTGCTCTATTCAATGAGCTTTATCAGTCAATTTTATCCGTTAAAGGTACAACCAAAGTGGTTTTACAAACTTACTTTGGCGATGTGCGTGATTGTTACCAACAATTAGTGGCGTTACCATTTGACGGTATCGGACTTGATTTTGTTGAAGGTAAACAATCCTTAGCATTACTTGAAAGTCATGGTTTCCCGGCTGATAAAGTGTTATTTGCCGGTGTGGTAAATGGTAAAAATATTTGGAAAAATAATTATAAAAAAACATTGGAATTAGTCGCAAAAATTAAGCAAAAAGCGGCAAACATTGTGATTAATACTTCGTGTTCTTTACTCCACGTACCTTATACATTACAAAACGAAACTAAATTAACGATTCAACAACGAGCTTATTTTGCTTTTGCTCAAGAAAAACTACAAGAGTTAGCAGAACTTGGTGAATTAGTCAAAGACTCGAATTTTGAAAATAGTCCGGCTTACAAAGCAAATCAAACCCTATTTACGCGTGAGCGTGAAGGAGCAAATCAAGCGGTACGTCAAAAAGTTTCGGCTTTAAAAGCGTCTGATTTTACTCGTCTACCGGAATTTTCAGTACGTGAAGCAGCACAGAAAAAAGCCTTTAATTTGCCATTATTACCTACAACAACGATTGGTTCATTTCCGCAAACACCTGATGTACGTTTAAACCGTGCAAAATTCAAGAAAGGTGAAATTTGTTTAAATGAATATACCGAGTTTAACAAACAAAAAATTGCAGAATGTATCAAGCTTCAAGAACAGATTGGTATTGATGTGTTAGTTCACGGCGAATTTGAACGTAATGACATGGTTGAGTATTTTGGTGAAAGCTTAAATGGTTTTGTCTTTACTGAAAAAGCATGGGTGCAATCTTATGGTACTCGTTGTGTTAAGCCACCAATTGTATGGGGTGATATTTCACGCTCTAAACCAATTACCGTTGAATATTCACAATATGCACAAAGCCTAACTGACAAACCCGTTAAAGGCATGTTAACTGGCCCAGTGACGATCCTTAACTGGTCGTTCCCTCGTGAAGATATTTCACAAAAAGAGTCTGTATTCCAAATTGGTTTAGCAATCAGTGATGAAGTGTTAGATCTTGAAGCGGCCGGCATTAAAGTCATCCAAATTGATGAAGCAGCGTTAAAAGAGAAATTACCATTACGTAAAGCTGATTGGAATAGTGAATATCTGGATTGGGCTATTCCGGCATTTAGATTAGTACACAGCAAAGTACAAGCTGATACACAAATTCATACACATATGTGTTATAGCGAATTTGCTGACATTATCAAAGATATCGATGCCATGGATGCTGATGTGATTTCATTTGAAGCATCACGTTCTAATCTACAATTGATTGATGTACTTAAAGCCAATAACTTTAAAACTGAAGTTGGACCGGGTGTTTATGATATCCATTCACCACGTGTACCACCGGTTGCTGAAATCAAAGCAACAATTGAGAAGTTACTGGCAAAAATTGACAAGCAAAAACTTTGGATTAATCCGGATTGTGGTTTAAAAACTCGAGGTGAGAAAGAAGTTGTTGCAAGTTTAGAACATTTAGTTCAAGCAACATTAGAAGTTCGAAAAACGCTTAATTAACACTGTTGCGTTAATTAATTTGCTTTACCTTAATTTCCGCCGCCTATTTTGGCGGCGGAAATGTCAGTAAGGATAATAGTAATCACACCAATGGATGATACAGATGAAAACAAATTTACTCTTTAATAAAAAAACCGTGTTCTCTTTTGAAGTTTTTCCCCCTAAAAAAACGTCACCTTTAGAGACAATCTATAGCACATTGCGTGAACTTGGTTACTTCAAACCTGATTTTATCAGTGTTACTTATGGCGCTGGTGGTAGTTTGAATGGTCAAACAACAATTGATATCGCCCACTCTGTCAAACATACTTATGGTATTGAAAGTGTTGCTCATTTGCCGGGAATTAATTTCGATAAAGCAGAAATGCAAAAAATTCTTCATGATCTTAAATGTGCCGGTATCGATAATGTGCTTGCATTGCGAGGCGATATTAGCCCGACAGTTACACCTAAAGATGATTTTCGCTATGCCAGCGAGCTGGTTTCATTTATTAAAGAAAATGGTGATTTTAATGTGATTGGGGCATGTTATCCTGAAGGACATCTTGAAGCATCAACGCTAAAACAAGATTTAATACATTTAAAAGAAAAGGTGAGTGCCGGAACAGATCAACTCATATCACAGCTATTTTTTGATAATGACTATTTTTATACTTTCTTAGACAAAGCTCGTGATATGGGAATTAATGTACCAATTGAAGCAGGGATTATGCCGGTAACGAACAAAAACCAAATTGAACGTATGGTATCGATGTGTGGCGTAAATCTACCGAAGAAATTCAAACAGATGATGGAGAAATACGAGCATCACCCTGATGCGTTCCGTGACGCCGGTATTGCTTATGCTATCGATCAGATTGTTGATTTAGTTTCACAAAATGTTGACGGTATCCATTTGTACACCATGAATTATAGCTATATTGCTAGAAGAATTAGTGAAGCTGTATCAACGCTACTGGCTGTACCGAAATCAGAATAGTTTATGATTAAGAATAATTTAGAATAGATTTTTGAGGAATTGGTTGCGGGGGCTGGATTTGAACCAACGACCTTCGGGTTATGAGCCCGACGAGCTACCAAGCTGCTCCACCCCGCGTCAAAGAGGTGGCTATATTATAGTAATAAAATAATAAAGCAATACCTTTTTGCTTAAGCGAGCTAATTTTAAACATTTTTAAACAAATAAATACGGTTTTTTTACTAAAACGTAGGGTATTTCTGAAACTTCTTGGCAAGATTTACTTGTTTTTTTAGTTATAATGATTTAGGTTTGAGTAAAAATTATTCATTTCAATCAAAAAGGAGTATTTATGTCAACTGAGTATCATGGGACATGTTTATGTGGCAAAGTTAAGTTGGTTGTCCCTTTCAAAAACTTACATTTAAGTGCCTGTCACTGTGAAACCTGTCGGAAGTGGAGTGCCGGACCTTTTATGTCATTAATGTATAACGGTGAGCTTACCGTAGAAGGTCAAGACAATATACGTCATTATCCTTCATCACAATGGGCTGAAAGAGCATTTTGTCAGCAGTGCGGATCTCACCTTTATTATCATTTAACCGGCACACAAAATTATTATCTTGCTGCCTGGATTTTTAATGATATTAAGAATTTGGATTTTACATCAGAGGTCTTTATTGACAAAAAACCAACTTGTTACGCTTTTGCTAATCCGACGCAGAAACTGACAGAGGCCGATATTTTAGCTATAGTTAATCAAAATTCTAAATAAATACAATTAATTAAATCGTCAACAATTTAAATAAGAAATTTACTTATAATTTGGATATAGCAAATAAATAAGATGCAACATTAGTCAATGGCAAGTAGTGATTAAGGTTTATTTAGCGTAAAGTTAATACAAGTGCGAAAAGCCTGCAAATTATCACCATTTTTAAATCAACCTTAGTACTATATTTTAATCGTACTAAGGTTCTTGTTTTGCGCAAATCTGTCAGCCGCTATGTATTTTACAGGCTTACTTTTTAGTCAATATTTATGCATAAAGTGTTTGCAATGAAACAACATATTGTGCTGGATCGCAGTCTAATGCGGCAGTTGTGGCATAGGCCGCATTCATCGTGGTATCGTAATACACTTTATATTGGATTGCGCTACGGCGTAAAATTTTCGACGCCTCAATAGCAGCCCGCCCAGATGTGGTATTAAGAATGTAGCTATATTCGCCATTTTTAATATGGTCATGAATATTGGGGCGCCCTTCGTTCTCTTTTTTGACCATTTGGCAGGGTATGCCAGCTTGTTGTAATGCCTTAGCAGTCCCAAAAGTAGCATCAATACTAAAGCCATGCGCAATTAATCGTTTAGCGATCGCTAACAAGCGAGTTTTGTCTTGATCACGAACAGATAGCAAAGCTTTTCCCGATTTTTTCATACTTGATAAGCTTCCAAGTTGTGCTTTGGCAAAGGCTTCGGCAAAGGTTTTACCAATTCCCATCACTTCACCGGTTGAACGCATTTCAGGCCCCAAAATTGGGTCAACGCCACTAAATTTATTAAACGGTAATACCACCTCTTTCACTGAGTAATAAGGCGGTATGACTTCTTTGGTGATATTTTGTTTAGCCAATGATTGCCCGGTCATAACTCGTGCAGCGATTTTCGCTAATGGCAAACCGGTAGCTTTCGACACAAATGGCACGGTGCGAGCGGCTCGAGGGTTGATTTCAATCAAATAAATTTGGTTATCTTTGACGGCAAATTGCCCATTCATAAGCCCTTTTACATTAAGTTCTAACGCTAACTGTTTAGCTTGCTTGCGCAGTTGATCTAAAATTTCCGGGCTTAAAGTATATGTTGGTAATGAACAAGCTGAGTCACCCGAGTGAATACCCGCTTGTTCAATATGCTCCATAATGCCGCCAATTACGATTTGCTCGCCGTCGGCAATGACATCAATATCAACTTCAATAGCATCATCTAAAAAGTGATCAAGTAGTACGGGAGCATTATTCGATTCACTGACTGCGGTTTTAAAATAACGTCTTAAATCTTGCTCGTTATACACAATTTCCATTGCTCGACCACCAAGCACATAAGACGGTCTGACCACTAATGGATAGCCAATTTGTTCGGCTTTAATCACCGCATCTTCAATATCGGTAACCGTTGCATTAACTGGCTGTTTTAACTTTAACTTATCGACAATCGACTGAAAACGTTTGCGATCTTCAGCTTGATCTATCGCATCTGGCGAGGTACCAATAATCGGTAGCCCAGCGACTTCAAGCGCTCTGGCTAATTTTAATGGTGTTTGCCCGCCGTATTGTACAATTACGCCATTTGGTTTTTCCACATGAGCAATTTCAAGCACATCTTCCAGTGTGACTGGCTCAAAGTAGAGTCGATCTGAGGTATCATAATCGGTAGATACCGTTTCCGGATTACAGTTAACCATAATTGTTTCATAACCGTCTTCACGGAGCGCCAGCGCTGCATGTACACAACAGTAATCAAACTCAATACCTTGCCCAATCCGATTAGGTCCACCGCCTAATATCATAATCTTCGGGCGAATGAATTGTGGTTTAGCTTCGCACTCTTGTTCATAGGTTGAGTAAAGATAAGCTGTATCGGTCGAGAACTCTGCTGCGCAGGTATCAACTCGTTTATATACAGGATGGATATCGTATTGGTTTCGTCGATCACGAACGTCTTGTTCTTCAACATTAAGCAGTATAGCAATACGTAAATCTGAAAAACCTTTACGCTTAAGTTGCCATAATGATTCTGAATTCAGGCTAGCTAATGATTGCGATTTTAGTTGGTTTTCAAGGCTGATAAGTTCTTCAATTTGCACTAAAAACCAGCGATCGATATTCGTTAATATGAAAATTTCATCTAAACTAAAGCCGGCTCGAAAAGCGTCAGCAATATACCAAATTCGTTCAGCGCCCGCTTCTTGCAGTTCATAACGTATTTTGCTGAGATTTTTTTCATCATAATTGTCAATTTTCGGATCAAAACCACAGGCACCGACTTCAAGCCCTCGTAGCGCTTTTTGTAATGATTCTTGAAAAGTCCGCCCAATAGCCATCACTTCACCCACTGATTTCATTTGAGTTGTTAGACGATCATTACACCCGGCAAACTTTTCGAAATTAAAGCGGGGTATTTTTGTCACCACATAGTCGATCGAAGGCTCAAATGACGCTGGCGTTTTACCTCCGGTAATATCATTAGATAGCTCATCAAGGGTAAAGCCGACCGCAAGTTTGGCCGCAATTTTGGCGATTGGAAAACCGGTTGCTTTAGATGCTAATGCTGATGAACGTGATACCCTTGGATTCATTTCAATCACAATTAAGCGTCCGGTTTTAGGATCAACCGAAAATTGTACATTCGAACCACCTGTTTCAACGCCAATTTCACGAAGTACCGCTATCGATGCGTTACGCATGATTTGATACTCTTTATCCGTTAGTGTTTGAGCTGGCGCAACGGTAATGGAATCCCCGGTATGAATGCCCATAGGGTCAACATTTTCAATCGAACAGACGATGATACAGTTATCATTTTTATCTCGTACCACTTCCATTTCGTACTCTTTCCAACCAATTAATGACTCATCAATGAGGAGTTCATTGGTGGGCGACAGATCAAGTCCTCGGGTACAAATTTCATCAAATTCTTGAGTGTTATAAGCAATCCCGCCACCGGTTCCCCCCATAGTAAAAGAAGGGCGGATAATGCAAGGAAAGCCAACTTGTTCAAGTACGGCATAAGCCTCTTTTAATGAGTGAGCAATGCCGGAACGGGCAGTATCAAGACCAATTTTTTTCATGGCTTGATCAAAACGTTTGCGATCTTCAGCTTTATCAATTGCATCAGCGGTAGCGCCGATCATCTCGACATTAAATTGTTTTAAAATGCCTCTTTTATCCAGTTCTAACGCACAATTGAGCGCTGTTTGTCCGCCCATGGTGGGCAAAATGGCATCGGGTCTTTCTTGTTCAATAATTTTACTCACCGTTGTCCAATCAATCGGCTCAATATAGGTTGCATCCGCCATTTCCGGATCGGTCATAATGGTGGCAGGATTAGAATTGACTAAAATAACCCGATAACCTTCTTCACGCAGAGCCTTACAAGCTTGAGCGCCGGAATAATCAAATTCACAAGCTTGACCAATAACAATTGGGCCAGCGCCAATAATGAGAATGCTATTAATATCTGTTCGCTTAGGCATGTTATTGCTCCTGCTTATAAATTTTAATTAATTCGATAAAGTGATCAAATAGTGGGGCGGCATCGTGAGGCCCGGGACTCGCTTCGGGGTGACCTTGAAAGCTAAAAGCGGATTTTTGATTATGATGAATACCTTGTAGCGAACCGTCGAACAGTGATTTATGCGTCACACGTAAGTGAGTCGGTAAACTCATTTCATCAACGGCAAAACCATGATTTTGGGCGGTAATCATAACTCGATTATTTTCAAGATCTTTAACCGGATGATTGCCACCATGATGTCCAAATTTCATTTTTATGGTTTTTGCACCACAAGCCAACGCTAACAGTTGATGCCCTAAACAGATACCAAATATCGGTATGTTAGTGGCTAAAAACTGTTTAATGGCATCAATGGCATAAGTACAAGGTGCCGGATCACCGGGACCATTTGATAGGAATATACCGTCAGGATTTAATGCTAATACCTCCTGCGCAGAGGTTTTTGCCGGAACTATGGTCAATTTACAACCCCGTTTAACTAACATCCGTAAGATATTACGTTTTACGCCAAAATCATAAGCCACAACATGATAAGGCAAGGCGCTTTCCGGTTTTGCCGCGGGGTGTTCTTGCTCTCTTGTCCATACACCTTGTGTCCACAAATAGCTTTTTGTACAGGTGACTTTTTGGGCTAAATCCAGTCCGGATAATCCTTTAAAATCAATCGCCATTTGTTTAGCGGTATCGGCTTTTTCAAGTAAAGTTTCTTTATCGTTTGCCGTGATAATCACGCCATGCTGAGCCCCTTTTTCACGCAAGATTCGAGTTAAACGGCGAGTATCGATATCGGCAATGGCAATAACATTATGCTGTTTTAAATAACTCGAAAGATCGAGCTCATTGCGATAATTGCTGGCTAATAGTGGTAAATCACGAATAATCAGCCCTTTTGCATAAACTTGATTAGATTCAGCATCGGCATTGTTAGTACCGACATTACCTATATGGGGATAAGTTAACGTGACTAATTGCTCGCAATATGAAGGGTCGGTGAGTATTTCTTGATAACCGGTCATTGAGGTATTAAAAACGACCTCACCAACAGTTTGTCCGTCGGCACCGATTGATTTACCGATAAATTGTGAACCGTCTTGTAATATAAGGAGGGCATAAGTTTGCATGGTTAAAAAGACCTTTTGAATAAAGAATTACTATTTATGAATAAAAATTCAAAACCACTTATCTTTCAGGATTCAATGAATGGTCATTTTATTACACTTTTTTGTACAAAAAAAGCGATATTATTAAAATTATTTCAATAATCATGTCTCATTTTTGAGACTTATTGCAAGTTACTGTAGATTATCGACGATATTATCAGGTTTAACTTGAAAATGCATAATTATTCAAATAGAATGACTTGAATTATCACATCTATCAGGAGCTTGTTATGCACGGTTTTTATCAGCGCCATTTTTTACGTTTACTGGATTTTACGCCAAATGAAATCAATCAATTAATCGATCTTTCCATTCAATTAAAGCAGGCTAAACAACAAGGCACTGAGAAAAAACATTTGGTTGGCAAAAATATTGCCTTAATTTTTGAAAAAGACTCAACCCGTACTCGTTGTGCTTTTGAAGTCGGTGCATATGATCAAGGTGCTCAAGTCACCTATTTAGGGCCAAGTGGTAGCCAAATTGGGCATAAAGAGTCGATAGCCGATACAGCTCGAGTACTCGGACGCATGTATGACGGTATTGAGTATCGAGGTTATGGGCAAGATATTGTTGAAACTTTAGCAAAATATGCTGGTGTGCCGGTTTGGAATGGTTTAACGACTGAAGCGCATCCAACGCAAATTTTAGCAGATTTTATGACCATGAAAGAGCATATCGGTGAGCGCCCACTTAATAGCGTTAAATTTGCTTATTTAGGCGATGCTCGTAATAACATGGGCAATTCGTTAATGGAAGGTGCTGCCTTAATGGGTATGGAGATCCGACTAGTGGCGCCTAAAGCGTGCCAACCTGAATCAGAGCTTGTTCAAAAGTGCCAAGAGATAGCTAAAACAACAGGCGCTAAAATCGTTTTAATTGAAGATGTCGCTGAAGGTGTGAAAGGCGTTGATTTTCTTTATACCGATGTATGGGTTTCCATGGGCGAACCAAAAGAAGTGTGGGATGAGCGAGTAAAATTATTAACCCCATACCAAGTCAATCAAAATGTAATCAAATTAACCGAGAATCCAAATGTTAAATTTATGCATTGCTTACCGGCTTTCCATGATATGAATACCACAGTAGGTCAACAAATGGCTGCCCAGTATGGTTTGAAAAATGGTTTAGAAGTGACAAATGAAGTCTTTGAATCTAAACATAGTATCGTTTTTGATGAAGCCGAAAATCGCCTGCACACGATCAAAGCAGTAATGGTTGCAACCTTAGCTAAAGACTAATAATATAGCTAAATATTATTAGTGCTGGCTAAAGTTAGCTAAGCAAATTTTTTGCCGACCTCAAGTCGGCATAATTTTATCAACCGATTATCATCAGAATGACGAAACAAGCGCGCAATAAAGATTTTAAAAAATACCTAAAACTCACTAATCCAATTCATTTTTTAGCGGTCGGATTGGGTAGTGGGCTATCACCCATTATGCCTGGTACTATGGGATCATTAATGGCGATACCACTGTGGCTTTTATTTTGGGGGTTACAACCTGCTTTATATTGGGTTTTTATTTTAGTGGCGTTTGTGTTTGGTTGTTATCTTTGCCAAAAAACGTCGGATGATACCCATACTCATGATTCGGGTCATATTGTTTGGGATGAATTTGTCGGTATGTGGATAACGCTGTATTTCATTCCTCAATTTTCAATACTATGGGTGACGATTGCTTTTGTCGCATTTAGATTGTTTGATATGGCCAAACCTTGGCCTATTCGTTGGTTTGATAAGCGTGTACCGGGCGGTTTTGGTATTATGGTTGATGATGTTATTGCAGCTATTTTTTCATCAATTACGGTATGGGTATTGGCTTATTTGCTAGCAAGCTAAATATTGCGAATATTTCATCTTTTATTTTAAACTAGCATGCTTTTCAAGACTTCCACAAACTGTTGCAAAGCTTTGTTATTATCGCTTTACAACAGTTTATCTAAGCAGTTCAAAACCTTTTTTGAGACCAGCCCAATTTACTTGAAAGATTATTAAAATAGTCATAATCTTTTGAATGAATTAAATTAAATTCATATGATGAACGGCGAATAATGACATCTTGTGTCGGTTTTACCGGTAAAATGATTTGGCTATCACAGGCAATATTAAGATCAAGCGCCGTTGTTGGAAATTTAAGTCGGATAGGATTATCACTTTTAATCACCAGCGGTCTAATAGCTAATGAGTGTGGAAACATTGGTGTAATAATCAGAGCATCTAAATGCGGTGCTAAAATCGGGCCTCCGGCCGATAATGAATAGGCGGTCGATCCGGTTGGTGTGGCAATAATTAAGCCGTCGGCTCGTTGTGAAAAAGCATTACGTTCATTGATATACACATCATAGTCAATCATATGGGCAACGGTATTGGGAGTGACAACAATTTCGTTAACCGCAAAACCGGAATTAATTAAGTGACCATTATCATAAATAGAGACTTCAAGTAAAAAACGTGGATCATCATCATACTTGCCTGCAATGACAGGTGTTAACTGTTCAATCACTTGATCATGTAAAATATCAGTCAAAAAGCCAAGATTACCACGGTTAACACCAATCACTTTAATTTTATAGTGTGATAAATAACGAGCTGAGCGTAGCATATTTCCATCACCACCAACCACAATGGCTAAATCAGCTAACTGACCAATGGTATCGAGCGAAGCATATTCGTTGGCGGGAAACTGGCAATATTCCGCTAAGCGGTCTTCGACTAAAACACGAATACCAAGCTCAACTAGCCAATCATGCAACACTTGATGGGTTTGCATTGCTTCTATTTTACGTGGAAGCCCAATCAGACCTATACATTTAAATGGTGTATCCATAAAATATCCTAGTAATTAATGATATAAATTTTTATATTTTTTAATCGAGGGTTAAAAAAATAGTTATCAGCCGATCGATAAACTTGTAATAATAAAATTTGCCCCCATAATAACCGTAATTAACTAAGTTTTCGACTACATTTGGAGTACAGTATGACAGAACAAGATAACAATATGTCAGAAAATGAGACAAATATTGAAGCCACAACGGAAGAATCAACCAAGCAAAAAACTGAATCACAAGCGAATGTTGAAGAGCAATTAAAAGCCAAAGATGCCCGAATTGCTGAGCTTGAACAAGCGCTACAACTAGCGAAAAAGAACGAAAGCGAGGCAATGATTCGTGCCCGTGCTGAAATCGATAATGTTCGCAAACGTGTTGAACAGGATGTTGATAAAGCCCGTAAATTTGCGCTGGAAAAATTCTCAAATGAGCTTTTACCGGTAATAGATAATTTAGAGCGTGCATTAGAATCGACCGATAAAAACAATCCGGAACATCAAGCAACCGTTGAAGGTTTAGAACTTACTTTAAAATCTTTTTTAGATACTGTTAAAAAGTTTGGAATAGAAGTGATTAATACTCAAGATTCTCAACTAAATCCAGATGTGCATCAAGCGATTAGTATGGTTGAATCGCCGGAACATCAATCGGGTCAAATTGTTAACACAATCCAAAAAGGCTATACCTTAAATGGTCGTTTAATTCGCCCGGCAATGGTTATTGTTGCAAAATAAAAGTATATAAAAAACCGCCAGTAATTATGGCGGTTTTTTTATTTGTTTCTTTGTTCTTCGCGGGTTAATTTTTTCATTTTTTGCTCAATTCGTTGACGTTTTAAAGGTGAAAGATAGTCGACAAAGAGCTTCCCTTTTAAGTGATCCATCTCATGTTGAATACAGATAGCTAATAGCTCATCAGCATCAATTTCATAAGGATTGCCATGCCGATCAAGCGCTTTAATTTTTATTTTTTCAGATCTCGGGACAAATCCACGGCAATCGGGTATCGATAAGCAACCTTCTTCAATGCCTGTTTCACCTTCTTGACTAATCACCTCAGGATTAATAATCACATAGACTTGACTCTTATCTTCAGATACATCGATCACAATAATTTGCTCATGCACATCAACTTGAGTCGACGCTAAACCTATGCCATTTTCGGCATACATGGTTTCAATCATATTATCAATGATTGTTTGTAGTTCTGGGGTAAAATTAGTAACGGGCTTAGCAACTTTGCGAAGTCGTTCATCAGGAAAACGTAATACCGGTAAAATAGCCATAAATTGTTCGATCTACTCCTCAATTATCAATATTTTTTAGATTCTCACACATTGTAAACATTTATTATCACAATGAACAGTCCTTACAGGCTATTGGTAAGATATATCTTATCAATCCATATCAGGACACTGGTTTTTAACTGTTTCATAAAGGTTTATAATGACTAAATATGAATTCTTCTTAAGAATTTCAATGCTTGGGTATGGAAAACAAGCAATTTTTGACAGAATAGGACAGCTTTTTGCGTGTGGTTTACCCAACATTATACAAGATGTCTCTTTTTTGTTAGATAAATTAAGATTAAATGACGCTCAACTAGTACAGTTTTATCAAACCTCGTATCTCCATTTTGAACCCATACTTGAATGGTTAAATTCTCCAACGCCACAAAAGCATCTTATTGCTTATTGCGATAGTGACTATCCATTACTATTAAAACAAATTTGTTCCCCACCTTTATTGTTATTTGTGTTAGGTAACCGGCAATTATTAAACTCTCCCCAACTGGCAATGGTCGGTAGCCGTGAGTATAGTGACTATGGCGCTCAATGGGGAAGATACTTTGCGGGTGAATTGGCAATTAATGGTTTAACAATAACCAGTGGTTTAGCGTTGGGGATAGATGCGATATGTCATCGAGGTGCGCTGGATGTATCGGGCTATACTATTGCTGTATTGGGAAGTGGCTTAGCGCAAATAGCACCAAGAACAAATTTAAATTTGGCTAATGAAATTTTAATGAAAGACGGCGCAATTGTGTCGGAATTCTTACCTTTTGAGAAAGCAAGATCGGTCTATTTTCCTCGCCGTAATCGAATTATTAGCGGATTAAGTTTAGGGACATTTGTGATAGAAGCCTCCGAAAAAAGTGGCTCATTAATTACTGCACGCTATGCACTTGAGCAAAATCGTGATGTCTTTGCCTTACCGGGCGATATCGATAATCAGAATTGCTCAGGAACCCATGCTTTAATTAAACAAGGCGCTTATTTAGTTAGTCAGCCAACCGATATTTTAGAGCATTATAGTGGTTATTTATCAACGATTAATCGACAAGCGAGCAGAAGCAATGTCGATAGTCACAATATTTTATATCCGGATATCTTTGCGGTGATTCGTCATCAACCTACACCGGTTGATATTATTGCCTTACTTGTTGATATACCTATTCCGGAATTAACCAGTAAATTATTAGAAATGGAATTAGCCGGCTTAATTATCACCGTTACAGGCGGATACATACGAAACCGTACAATTTAAGGCATCTCAATGCTGACAAAAGTTTTCAGAATTATCCTGTGTTTGAATATAAAAACCGCCGATTGTGATCGGCGGTATAATCAATTCTATTTTTCTTCAATTTCCAGTGCAATTTCAGAAAGGATAATACCGGTATTATCTGCATAAACAAAATCACCGGAAAAGAAGGTGACGCCACCAAAATTGACACGAATATCAATTTCGCCTACGCCCTGATCGTCCGATCCGACTGGAATTGCTGCTAGTGCTTGAATACCAATTTCAGCGTCAGCTAAATAATCGACCTGCCGTACCGCACCATAAACGATAATGCCTTCCCACTGGTTTTGGATAGCAATATCAATAAGTTCAGCATCTATTAATGCTCTACGAACTGAACCACCGCCATCAATCACCAAAACTTTGCCAGCACCATTTGATTGTAAAACTTCGTATAACAAGCCGTTATCTTCAAAACATTTGACTGTTACAGCTTGACCTGAAAATGATGTTACCCCACCAAAATTACTGAAAATTGGTTCAACGACGTTAACATCTTCTGGGTAGTAATCGCAAAGAATAGAAGTATCAAACTCCATTATCGAGTCTCCTTTTGCTGTAATAATGAATTGTTTCTAGTATAACGCTAATATTGAGTGACACGATATTAAATTTCATAAACGTGAGCTAGCTCAAAATAATACCCAAACAATAAAGTAAATTTGTCAATAAAGCAAGTTTGACCATTTGAATTAATAACGGTGTAGCATCTTTTGCTTGATTAAACTTAAATACTGCATAGATATGTTGGATGTATAAAGGAAAAGTTAAGATAAATAAACTGCTCCAGATTGTCTTTAAATACAGATAAGCAAATAGACCGAGTAGACTTAATGCGCTAAGGATTAAACTTAAGTGATAGTATTTACCAAATGTTTTACCCCATAACACAATCAGCGTGCGTTTATGGTGAATGCGGTCGTTATCGGCATCGCGCAAATTATTGATATTAAGTACTGCAACCGCCAGCAAACCGCTACTTATGGCAGGTAAAATAATGGATAGTGATACTATTTTGGTTTGCAAATAGTCACTCCCCATTACACCGATTATTCCAAAGAAGATAAAAACCGACAGATCGCCAAGCCCAATATACCCATAAGGTTTTTTACCTATGGTATAAGTTATCGCCGCAACGATAGATAACAGCCCTAAAAGTATAAAAATTAATAATTGGTAAATATCATTGCACGCCAGCAAAAGTAAGCAAAGGCCAGAAACAACACACAGCAAAATGTTAATCGATAAACCAACTTTTAATTGCCGAAGGCTAATTAAACCTAATTGAATTCCACGTTGATGACCAATTAGATTATCTTTGTCAGTGCCTTTAATGGCATCACCGTAATCATTGGCAAGATTGGATAATATCTGTAGCAATGCAGCTGTTATGATAGTGAAAATCGTAACAGGCAAGTTGAACGATTGTTGCCAAAAAGCCAGTGCATTGCCTAATAAAACAGTTGATAATGAAAGCGCTAACGTCTTAGGGCGTAAACTAATAATCCACGGATTATATTTAATGTGCATACAACATGATATTTAAATCGATAAAAATAAGCAGTCATCATAACAATAATTGATATTAAATTCACGTTATAACAACTGCCGAATTAGCTCTCTATTACTTGCTTAAGCGTTTTGATGCGTTTGGCGACATTTTGGCTTTTTTGAAAAATCGTCTCACTTTTCCGGTACGTAATGCCGCAATGAAATAACCAAGTGAACCATAAATTACACCTAGCATTAAGATCATAAAGATATTAAACCAATTATCCGATAAGCTAAGCCCCATTTGATTGACGCCAGCAATCATGTTGGTTGCCCAAGTTGAAGGTAGCATTTTCGATACAAATTGTACCCAAAGTGGCATTGCATCGAGCGGCCAGATAGTGCCGGAGAGATAAAACACCGGTGTTGTCAAAAATGCTAAGGTAAGATAAATCATCTCTGAACGGCGCAAGCATTCAGTAAGTAACTTACTTAAACCTAAAACCGCAAGCAGCAGCGGAAATGTCATTATCAAAATTTCCAATATATTCGCCAGCTGCCTATAGCCCAGTACCCAAGGCCACAAACCGAATAGCACAATGGATAAAAATAACCAGATAGGTATCAAACCACATAGCGCACCAAAAATAGCAATGAAAGGCGGTTTACCTTGAGGTAAAGAGTGCAATGTAATATTGGTACGGGTTGAAGCAATTAAAAATGAGTGTTGCAATAACATCACTAGCAATCCCGGAAATGTAATGGCGGCAAAACTGATACCGGCATTATAAAGGGGCTGAGTTTGCCCTTTTATGGGCGATAAAATAATATCGATTTGTTTATCCGAAAATCCATTGGTGCGCATGATACGGGTATTAAAATCGGTTAAAATTTGCTGATAAATACCTCTAATATCAACTTGTATTAAACCATTCGCTAAACGGCTCGAAGCATCGCCATAAGCCGGTATTGTGACCTCTTGACCATTTAAGATGTTTTTTTCAAAATCTCTTGGAATGGTAAAGACGGCAAAAAGTTTACGATTATTGATATCATCATAAGCTTGCAATGAGTTCTCATAAGTCAATACCTCGATTTTAGAACTGGTGTTTAATGAACGAATCAAACTACGACTGGTTGTACTATGATCTTGATCCACAATGGCTACCGGTAAATTAGTAATGGTGCCATTAATGTATACTAAACTCATCAATGAAACGGATATAAGTAGTAGCAACCACACAGGTCGCACTAACATATACATAAACGTTTTTAAAAATGAAGAAAAAAATATTTTAAGCATCTATCTTTTTCTCCTTACTGTGCGTGTAAACGCTTAACTAAGCGTTTTCTGACTAACACGGTAATTATTATTGGATAGATCATCATAATCCCACAAGTTTTAAATATAGAGAGATAAGTCGAGTGCCGTAAGAAAAGATCGAACAGTTTATTAAGGGCATAAGTTAACGGTTCAAGTGATGAGATAAACCTCGCTATCCACGGCATTGATAATTCGGGCACAACAACACCGGAATAGGTTAAGGCTAGTCCTACCAGTAAGCCGATAAAGGTGTAAGCATCAAGTGATGTTTTTGTGAAAGTAAAAAGTAAAATGCCAATACTTTGTGCTGCAATGACATAAAAAAATACCACAATCATCATCGCAAATGGAGAGCCAGATACTCGTGCATCTGAAAACAGCACCAACATTGCGATTTCGAATATAAGTAGCATGGTATACCAAATGGTATAAGGTGCTAATTTGCCAAGTACAAATGGATAACTAAGACGAGTTCGCTTATGCAGTTGCGATAAAATATGAATGGTTGTTGTCACAACAAAAAGTTGTAACAGATGTACGACTGCGGAAAATTGCTGGAAGTACATTGAGTTACCGCTGGCGTTAAATAGCCCGTCATAATTAAAATTCACTTTAGCAAGCGTAGGTACCGGTAAACCGATGCTGGTTGCCATCGTGGTTCGATATTGGGTATTTAATTGCGCAATTAAGCCCGAATAATCCATAATCGAATATAACCCGGCACTATAATATAACGCATTGTAATAGAGCATAGGCGTAGGTTGGCGACCAGCTAAAACATCTGCTTCAAAATTAGAAGGGATATATAAAATGGCGTAAATTTTGGCTTTTTGTAAATCTCGCTCAGCATCAGTAAGCGCACTATCATAATTGACTAGATCGGCATGGGCACCGGCATTGAGATTACGAACTATTTCTCGCGATAATGCACTTTTATCTAGATCAACATAGCCGACAGGCAGATCATACAGTACCCCACGATAAAAGATACTGCTGATTAAAACAAAGATAATCAGTGGCAAAATCCACATTAACCAGTGAAAGGTAAAACGCCTAAATATAACCGGTATCTCATCGTTAAAGGCGTCTTTAAAGCGGTGCCAAAAGTCAAAGGTTAGTTGTCTAATTTCCATAATGTGCTCATACCTGCACGCAAACCTTTGACAGGTGTTAATGGATAAAGTCTAACTTCGAATGTTTTCAGATCAAAGTCACCGGTGGCACGAGTTGCCCGTTTAGTTGCATAATCACCCATTGGCGCAATATAACGAATCTCAGCTTCGATTTCTTCATTACCTAGCGCAGGTACCTCGAGTTTAATTCGATCACCTTTATGGATATTTGGCATAATGTTTTCACGAAGGTTGAAAACAAAGTAGGCTTGCGGTAATCGAATCAATGTCAGTAAAGGGCTATTAGCATTAAAAAGTTCACCAACTTCAGCAGGAATTGATCCCACCTCACCATCGACAGGCGCTTTAACGATTAAATCGTCATACTGAATTTGTAATTGCTTGAGCTGCTCTTGTGCTTCTTTTAATTTAGCATCATAAATTTGCCGTTGTTCAATACGGTCGCCGTTTTTAGCTTGATCTAAATTAGCTTGTGCTGATTGGACTTGTTGAAAGGCAGCATCGCGGGTTTTTAATGCACTATCTAACACCGACTGTGACACAAATCCCTTAGTAGAAAGGGCTTTATTACGGTTATACTCTCGATTTGCATTATCATAAACAACTTTAGCCTGTTCAACTAAAGCCTCATAATAGCGCATACTTTCTTCACGGGTACCATGCTTGGAAAGTTCTACCTGCGCTTGTGCTTGATCCCGGGCTGCTTCAGCGGCTCTAACTTGCGCTAAAAGTTCGGGACTATCGAGTGTAATTAAAATATCGTTTTGCTTAACATCATCACCACGATTAACATGGATCAGTTGTACTCGCCCTTTAGCTTTTGAGGCAATGCTAACATTAGGCGCATCAACTTCGCCTTGCAATATAAGCTGGCTGTTGTGAGCACGTATTAAAATTGTCATCGAAATCAGAATAACAATTAATGCAATTATAATAAAAGTTTTTTTATTCATAAATTTGTATAAGTGACAATAATTAGATAAGGCCTAAAGAACTAGGAAAATTGTATGTAAGATTGATTCAATATACGTCAGTTATGATTATTATACCATACGAATAGTGCTTTATTTAAACAATGAAAGCTACATTTATGTGGCAAAAAAGAATATATTGGTACTATTAACATCTAATACATTTTAGTTATTCTATGTGAGCATTAAATAAATTTCAATAATTGTAAACCAACATTTTAATAGATTTTATTTATGAATATTATCAGTCAAAAGAAATAGATAAAAACCTACTTATTTAGTATGATATTTTTTAATTGAAAATTATAGGGTTTGTAATATGGAAAAAATAGTTATTATTGGTGGCGGAGCAGGCGGTTTAGAGCTAGCCACAGACCTTGGTGATAGATTAGGTAAACACAATAAAGCGCAAATTACTTTAATTGATAAAAATAGTTATCATCTTTGGAAACCTTTGTTACATGAAGTGGCAACAGGGGTGCTTGATGAGCAAGTTGATAATATTTATTATGCATCCCAAGGGCAACAACACTATTTTCAATTCACTCAAGGTACCTTCACCGATCTTGATCGTGACCATAAACAGATCAAAATTACTGATATTAACAATCAAACCGATACTATCGATTATGATATTTTAGTAGTGGCTATTGGTAGTACGTCCAATGATTTTGGTACGCCGGGCGTGAAAGAGCACTGTATCTTTTTAGATGACCAAAATGCGGCAATCAAATTACGTGAAACCTTAGTATCAAAATTCACTCGTTTTTGTTCGATCATTGATGACAAAGATTCCACTGAGCAAGAAAAAATCCGTATTGCCATTGTTGGTGGTGGGGCAACCGGTGTTGAATTAGCCTCTGAATTACCACACATGGTTGAAACTTTTGGTGCTTGTGGTCGTAATAAGATGTGTTCAGATCTTTTGGATGTATCCGTCATTGAAGCTACCGATCGCATTTTACCAGCCCTACCTGAAACTACTGCATTAAGTATCACTAAAACTTTAGAAAGCCGTGGAATTCACGTGTTAACTAAAACGATGATTACGAAGGCTGAAAGTGATGGTTTTTATCCAAAAGACGGTCAAACGATAAAAGCCGATATTATGATTTGGACAGCCGGGGTTAAAGCGCCAGATTATTTAAAAGAGATTGCTGGCTTAGAATCGAGTCGCTCTAACCAATTAGTGGTTAAACCAACATTACAAACGACCCGCGATGATAGCATTTTTGTGATTGGTGATTGTGCTTATGCAATGCAGGAAAGCGGTCGTGCTTCACCACCTACTGCGCAAGCGGCACACCAAATGGCAAAAATTTGTTATGAAAACATCGTTAATCTACTGAATAATCAACCATTAAAATCATTTAAATATACTGATAATGGTACTATTATCTCGTTGCACGATACAGCGCAAGGCGTGATTAAGCTAGGTGGCAAGAGTGAAATGAGTGTAAAAGGGTGGTTTGCGCTAATTATTCATCGATTGTTATATCGAATGCATCAAGCAAGTTTACTCGGTATTTTCAAAACGATCCGTTTTGCTCGAGCGAGTAAATTTATGTACAAAACAAAATCGACATCGATTTTCAGCAATCGGGATTAGTTACTAAAACACGACTAAAAGCTACTTAAAATTTATTTAAGTAGCTTTTAGATAATAATTTTATAATATTACTCTGATTTATTTTTTTAAGTAAAGAATCATGCGTTCTATTTTAATTATTATATTACTTTTCGCTACCTACACCACGGCCACAGCAGATTACCAACCACTAGATGGCGATATTATTTTCCAATCTTCTCAATCAAACCAAAGCAAGGCGATTGAGCTAGCAACCAAGTCACCTTATAGTCACATGGGAATAATTTTTATTAAAAATGGAAAACCTTATGTCTTTGAAGCAGCATCTAAAGTGGTCTATACACCGTTTGATAAATGGGTAAATCGAGGAAAAAACAGAAAATATATAATTAAACGCCTGAAAGATCACGCTTTATCACAAAAAGAAATTGCTAATTTAAAACGAGTCGCTCATTCATTTGAAAATAAGCCTTACGATATTTGGTTTGGCTGGGATGATAAGTATATTTATTGCCCAGAACTCGTTTGGAAAATTTATAATAAAGCACTTAACTTGAAAATTGGACAACTACAAAGGATTAAAGATTTTAATCTGTCAGCACCAGCAGTTAAACAAAAACTAACTGAACGTTATGGAGATAAGATCCCTTATCAAGAAACCGTTATTTCGCCAATTGCTATATTTAATTCGCCATTATTAATAACAGTAGATCAACATTGATCGAATTAGATAAGTAACAATTTCTTAATTGGAGCAAAGCTTTTACGATACAAATGGTTGATACCGTGTAATTCTATAGCCATTAGGTGATCCTTGGTGGGATATCCTTTATGCTTTGCCAATCCATATTGCGGATACAATTTGTCTAATTCAACCATTTCACGATCACGAGTCACTTTCGCAAGAATCGACGCAGCGCTAATTTCAGCAACAAGTAAATCGCCTTTAACGACGGCTTGTGTTTGAATACCAAATTCAGGACAACGATTGCCATCCACTAAAACATAATTGGGTTTGATTTTTAAGCCAGACACCGCCCGTTGCATAGCCAGCATAGTGGCATGAAGAATATTAAGCTTATCAATCTCATCGACTGATGCCCGAGCAACACTCCACGCTAATGCATTTTGCTTGATAATATCAAATAAAGCTTCACGTTTTTTTTCTGTCAGCTTTTTAGAATCGGTTAATCCCTCTATCGGTTTATTTGGATCTAAAATCACAGCAGCAGTAACAACATCACCACAAAGTGGGCCTCGTCCAACTTCATCAACTCCGGCAATTAAAGTGGCATCAGGGTAGGTAAATTCTAACAACAAGGGGAATCCTCTAATACATCAAGTACAGCTTGTGCTGCTTGTTCATCAGCATTACAACGAATTTGCTTATGTAAAGATAAGAATGTATTTTTCAAATCGGCATTATCGCTTTCTAAATAAGGAATAATATGGTTGGCAATATTTTCCGGGGTACAATCATGTTGTAACAGTTCCGGCACAATCTGTTTACCCGCTAAAATATTGGGTAACGAAACATAAGGCGTTTTGATCAGTTTTTTAGCTAACCAAAAAGTGAAAGGTTTCATTTTATAACCCACCACCATTGGGCACTTAGCTAGCATACACTCTAAAGCCACCGTTCCGGAGGCTAATATGGCTGCATTACTGGCAATCATCGCTTCACGAGCATGACCATCGAGTAATTGTACTTCAAGTTGTGGCGCTATTTGGGCTTTTATCTGCTCAAACTCCTGTCGCCTTTTAGCATTCACTAACGGTACAACAATATGTAGATCAGGATAACGCTCACGCAATAGCTGGGCAGCTTGTAAAAATGGGGCTGACAATAAGGTCACTTCAGCATGGCGACTACCGGGTAGTAAAGCTAAACAGCGGCCAGTAGGGGCAATATCTAATTGCTGACGCATTGCGATTTGATCTGGCTCAAGCGGGATATCATCTGCCATTTTGTGACCAATAAAGCGACAAGGCACGTCAAACTTATCATAGAAAGCTTTTTCAAAGGGTAAAAATGCCAGTATTAAATTGGTATTACGTTTAATTTTAAAAACACGTTTTTGTTTCCAAGCCCAAACTGACGGACTAACGTAATGAATTGTTTTAATGCCAGCTTGTTTTAATTTTCCTTCTAAAGAAAGATTAAAATCAGGTGCATCAATACCGATAAAGATATCCGGCTTAAGCGTAATTAATCGTTTAGTGATATCCTTGCGAATAGCTAAAATACGGCGTAATCTCCCTAATACTTCAACAATACCCATTACCGATAATTCATCCATTTCATACCATGCTTGACAGCCTTGCGCTTGCATTAAAGGGCCGGCAATACCGACGAAATGAATATTAGGATGATGTTGTTTAAGAGAACGGATTAAACCTGCACCGAGGATATCGCCAGAGGTTTCTCCGGCGACTAAAGCGATAGTTAACGGTTTATTGGTCATTAACGAATAATGCCACGTGTTGAGCGGCTAAAAAAGTCGACAAAAAGTTGCGCTTCGGGATGATGTTTGGCAATTATCTCAATTTCAGCTTTGGCATCATCAAAACTTAATCCATTTCGATAAAGTGCCTTATAGCTGTTGCGTATTGCTTGCAACGCATCTTTACTAAAACCACGACGTTTTAGACCTTCGTAATTTACGCCATGTGGTGTTGCATGATTACCTTGTGCAATGACGTAAGGGGGAACATCTTGTGCAACGCCAGAACACCCACCCACCATAACATGTGATCCAATTACACAAAATTGATGTACAGCTGTCATACCACCAATAATCACATGATCATCTAAATGAACATGCCCACCAAGGGTGGCATTATTCGCTAAGATGCAATGATCACCAATAATACAATCGTGAGCAACATGGGCGTTAATCATCAGTAAATTATCGTTACCGATACGTGTTAATTCGCCACCTTGAACCGTGCCACGATGAATTGTCACACTTTCACGAATCAAATTACGATCGCCAATAATAGTCCGAGTTGGTTCGCCACGATATTTTAAGTCTTGGTTAACTTCGCCAATGGAAGCAAATTGATAGATTTGATTATCTTTACCAATTTGAGTATGACCATTAATAACCACATGCGATTTTAAAAAAGTCCCATCACCAATTTCAACATTTTCACCGATATAACAAAAAGGCCCAATTTTGACATTATTGCCAATTTTTGCCCCTTTTTCTATCACTGAACTTGGATGTATTTCTGCTGCCATAACCGTTCCTTAATACTGTTTTGGGATATCTTTAAATCGAAGTTATTTACGAGCACACATCATTTCGGCTTCACAAACTAACTTACCGTCAACAGTTGCAACTCCATGGAACAAGGCAATACCACGACGCTCTTTAATATATTCCACATCAAGCATAAGCTGATCACCTGGCACAACCGGGCGTTTAAAACGTGCTTTGTCAATTGAAGCAAAGTAATAAAGCTGGCCTGGTGAAAGCTCTTCAATACTTTTAAAGGCTAAAATTCCGGTTGCTTGAGCCATGGCTTCTAAAATTAAAACACCCGGGAAAATAGGTTTATTTGGGAAGTGACCCTGAAAGAATGGCTCATTAACCGTAACATTTTTAATGGCTTTTAATGTTTTACCTTTTTCATAACTAATAACACGATCAACCATTAAAAATGGATAACGGTGAGGTAATAAACTGATGATTTCTTCAATATCAAGGGTATTAAGTTCGGTAGTCAAAATAGCTATCCTTATATATTATTTTCAATAAATTTTGAACATTATAACTGAGGATCCCGCTATCACTCAAGGATGATTTCAACCACAAGGCTTTGATTGATTAAATCGCTGGAAATAATATTGGTATCTGGTATTTAAATAAATGATTTGTAAATATTATTTTATAAAGTTTTAATTCATATATAATGTTGTGAATAATAACAAAAAACCATTTAACTCGGAGAAGTAAAATGAAATCATTGATTAAAATGACTTTAATAAGTAGTGCAATGGTATTTGCATTAGCCGGCTGTAATGAAAACGAAAATGCATCTACTGGCAAACTTACCATTTCGACTGATGCACAAAAAGAGTCTTATGCGTTAGGCTCCTCTTTTGCAACCTATATGAAAGATAATTTAGACCAAAACGAAATTCAAACAGATTTAGAATATTTAATCGGTGGTTTTGAAGAAACCTATCGTGGCGCATCACAACTTTCAGAAGATGAGATTAAAAAAACATTAAACGCATTTCGTGAACGTGTTGAAAAAGAGAGCAAAGCACGTTTTGAAAAAGAAAAAACTGAAAATACTGCCGCTGGTGAAAAATTCCGTCAAGAATTTGCTAAACAAAAAGGTGTAAATCAAACTAAGTCTGGATTACTTTACCAAATTATTAAAGAAGGCAATGGGCGTCATCCAACCGCTGATGATAGCGTAATTGTTCACTATGTAGGAACATTAACCAACGGTCAGAAATTTGATAGTTCTTATGATCATGGCGAAACGGCAACATTCCCATTAAAAGCGGTAATTAGTGGTTGGACTGAAGGCATTCAATTAATTGGCGTTGGCGGTAAAATTAAGTTAGTTGTTCCACCTGAATTAGCTTATGGCGATCAAAAACGGGGTGGTCAAGGAGACAAACCGGGTATCGGACCAGCATCGACACTTGTATTTGAAGTTGAATTACTCGGCATTGATGGCGATGATTCTCAGCAAAGCATTCAACCGTTAGGGCATGAAGAAAAAGTAAAACCTTCAGCTGAACCACAACAATAACCCGTGGTTAACGAATTTGGTTAACGCTTTAAACTATACACTTGTCATTTTGGGTCCTGCTTATGGGACCCAATCAGCTTATTGTGCTTATCAATTTGCACAAGCTCTACTGGCTCATACTCCACACCGCATTGAAAATATCTTTTTTTATGCAGATGGTTGTTACAACGCAAACCGTTGTACCGATCCAGCTAGTGATGAGTTTGATTTAGTTAACGCATGGCAACAATTAGCAAAAAAATACGCTATTCGATTAACGGTTTGTGTTGCTGCTGCACAACGGCGAGGTATTACTGAAGATAATCTTGCTGACTATTTTGAATTAACCGGGCTTGGCGAACTGGGCGAATCAATAGCCGAATCAGATCGTGTGATTCAATTTTAGGTTAAGGTCATATTCAATGAAAAACGTTGCAATCATTATTAGCTCGCCACCTCATGGTAACGCTAAAGGCAGAGAAGCACTTGATGCCGCCTTAGCCCTGTCTGCAATTAACCATATATCGGTTATATTTATCGATAGTGGTATCTTTCATTTATTGGCAAATCAATCGCCTGAACAAATTTTGATGCGTGATTATATTGCGACATTTAATATGCTTGAACTTTATGATATTGAAGATGTTTATGTAGACCAATCTTCACTTAAAGCAGAGCATCTAACTGATATTACGTTAAATATTCCCACTCAAATTATTGATAGGTTAACGTTAAATCAACTACTTGCTAAGCAAGATATGATTTTACGTTTCTAATTGATATTGATATTTATATTGAAAACCGGATTTGATCTGCAACCTCTCTACTGACTAAATAAATTAAAACAGTCGCAAGCGATTTTACCAACGGTAAATATTTACAAAGGTACAATGAATTTTTGTGGGCTGGTTAGATAAAAAAGCCCACCCTATTTAAAGTTAAGCGAATAGAGTGGGCAAAATCAATCAAATGTTATAGTTATAATAAATTAAACTAGTTGTTTCATCTGATCGGCAATTTTCTCTGCTTGCTGACCAACAACGATTTGTACGCCGGTTTTACCTAGCTTAATCACCGCCATTGCACCAAGCGCTTTTGCCGCTTGTTCGTCGACTAAATCTGAGTCATTGACGTTTAATCGTAAACGGGTAATACATGAATCAATACCGGTGAGATTTTCTTTACCGCCGACAACAACTAAGTACTGTTGCGCAAGTTTTGATACATCACCAACTGTTTGTACTTGTTCTTGATTTTGTGTTTCTTCGGAAGAAACATCGCCATCTTCGCGGCCAGGTGTTTTAAGATTGAATTTAACGATCACAAAGCGGAACACAATGTAATATACAACGAAGAAAACGATACCTTGTAATATTAGCATATACCAATGTACAGCAAGTGGATTACGGCTTTGTAGTAACATATCAATCAAACCAGCACTGAATGCAAAACCAGAAATCCATTGCATGGTAGCGGCGATAAATAATGAGATACCGGTAAGCACAGCGTGGATAACATAAAGCACTGGTGCTACAAACATAAAGGCAAATTCAAGCGGTTCAGTAATCCCGGTAAAGAATGCCGCAAAAGACGCTGCGATCATGATTGACGCTGTTTTATCTTTATTAGCTTTTTTAGCCGTGTGATAAATGGCTAATGCCGCACCCGGTAAACCAAACATCATAATCGGGAAGAATCCAGCTTGATAACGACCTGTTTGACCTACAATAGCGTGGCCGTCCTTAATTGAGTCTTGCCCACCTAAGAAGTAAGGAATATCGTTAATGCCGGCAACGTCAAACCAGAATACTGAATTGAGTGCGTGATGCAAACCAACAGGAATAAGTAAACGGTTAAAGAAACCATAAATACCAGCACCTACCGAGCCTAAATTCTTAATCCATTCACCAAATACAACTAATGAGCTATATACGACAGGCCAGATGAAATATAAGATAGCAGAAACCAATAGCATGACGAAAGAGACAATGATTGGCACTAATCTTTTACCACTGAAAAATGCTAACGTTTTATGCAGTTCAACAGAACTAAAACGGTTGTATAATTCAGCTGAAATAATCCCAACTAAAATACCAATAAACTGGTTATTGATTTTTGCAAATGCTGGTGATATCTGACTTTCCCAGCCTTCTAGTTTGGTATTGACTCCTTGAAAGAGTGCCACAGTATTAGGCGATAATAAAGTCGTAATAATTAAAAAACCAACCAGACCGGAAAGCGCCGCAGCACCGTCTTTATCTTTAGACATACCATAAGCTACCCCAATTGCAAAAAGGATAGGCATATTATCAAGAACGGCACTTCCGGATTTAATTAAAAATGCAGCGACAATATTATTGGTACCCCAGCCATTTGGATCTGGATCAATCCAATATCCAATGCCTAATAGTATTGCAGCGGCAGGTAATACTGCGACAGGCACCATTAATGAGCGCCCGATACGTTGCAAATAAGCTAAAATTCCCATATTTTTACCTCATATATTTATTTGGGATTTACTTGAAAAATAATGAAATTTCACTTTTTTCAGTAATTGTAGTAAATCATTTACTATTTGACTCTATATTATTTTACTTCGCAAATTAATTATTCATTTTTTGTGATTTTTGTCACGATTTTTTTTGCTTAAATACATTAATATAGTAGAATACAGACAACATATTTTACATTAAAAAAAAAGAAGTTATTTAATTATATCAAAAGAGGTATTCCCCCATGAGACTCATTCCATTAGAAAATGCCCAAGAAGTAGGCGCTTGGGTTGCTCAGCGTATTGTTAATAAAATTAACCAATTCAACCCGACAGCAGATCGTCCGTTTTTGTTAGGTTTGCCAACCGGAAGCTCTCCTTTGGTCATGTATCAACAATTAATTAAACAGTATCAAGCGGGTAAAGTGAGTTTCAAACACGTTGTGACTTTTAATATGGATGAATATGTGGGCTTGCCAGAAGATCATCCACAAAGTTATCATACTTTTATGCATGAAAATTTCTTTGACCATATTGATATTGATAAAAACAACATTCATATATTAAACGGAAATGCACCAGATATCGATGCCGAATGTCGTCAATATGAAGAAAAAATTAAAGCCTATGGTAAAATTAATATCTTTGTTGGTGGTGTTGGTCAAGATGGGCATATTGCATTTAATGAACCCGGCTCTTCACTTTGCTCCCGTACCCGTATCAAAACCTTAACAGATGATACTCGCATTGCGAATTCGCGTTTCTTTGATAATGACAAAGATCAAGTGCCTAAACATGCGCTAACAATTGGTGTTGCAACGTTAATGGATGCGCAAGAGGTCATTTTATTAGTTTGTGGACATAATAAAAGCTTAGCTTTACAAGCGGGTGTTGAAGGATCAATTAATCACTTATGGACAGTCACCGCACTACAAATGCATCCTGCATCAATCATTGTTTGTGATGAGCCAAGCACTGATGATCTTAAAGTCAAGACACTAAAATATTTTAAACAAATGGAAGCTGATAATCTTAAAGTGACCGTTTTATAAAGGATAACTCAATGTACGCATTAACCAATTGTCGTATTTATACTGGTTATGAGATTCTTGAAAATCACGCCGTTGTTATCGACGGCGATAAGATTGCCAAAGTCTGTAAACAAAATGATCTACCTACCGATATTACTGTTGAAAATCTACAAGGCGCAATTGTTGCACCCGGTTTTATTGATATCCAAGTAAATGGTTGTGGGGGAGTCCAATTTAATGAAACGCTTGATGCCTTAAGCGTTGAAACATTAGAAGCGATGCAAGCGACCAACCTTGTTTATGGTTGCACAAGCTATTTACCGACACTTATCACTTCAACTGATGAGTTTATGATTAAAGCGGTTAAAGTTATGCGGGAATATTTAGCCACGCATCCGAATCAAGCGTTAGGATTACACCTTGAAGGTCCTTATATCAATCCTGAAAAGAAAGGGATTCATGACCAAAATATTATTCGTAAACCTTCACAGCAAATGATAGATTTTCTTTGTGAAAATGCCGATGTTATTAAAGTCATTACTTTAGCGCCGGAACGGGTTGAAAGTCATTTTATCAAGCAACTTGTTAAAGCTGGTATTCATGTATCGGTTGGGCACTCAAATGGACATTATGATGACTGTCGTCGTGGTTTTAATGACGGTATTCGTTTAGGCACCCATTTATTTAATGCTATGCCTTATATTACCGGGCGTGAACCGGGCGTTGTTGGTGCAATTTATGATGAACCTGAAGTGTATGTTGGGATTATCGCTGATGGTCAACATGTGAGTTGGGCAAACATTCGTAATAGCCATAAAATCAAACAAGATCACTTAATATTAATTACCGATGCGATGTTGCTTGCCGGTTCAAACTTAGAATCGGGCGTATTTGCCGGTAAAACAATTTATTACAAAGACGGTCGCTGTATTGATGAAAATGGTACGCTAGGTGGCTCGGCCTTAACCATGATTGAAGCGGTAAAAAATGCGGTGCAGTATGTCGGTATCGCATTGGATGAAGCATTAAGAATGGCAACCCTTTATCCTGCTAAAGCCATTGGTGTTGATAAACAACTCGGTACCATAACTGAAAGCAAAATTGCCAACTTAGTTATTTTTAATCCGGATTTTACTGTACTTAAAACGGTTGTTAATGGAGAGATGAGCCGTTAGAATATCAGATAATTAAGAAAATATTGAGATAATATATGACATTTAATTATCTGAACTTAGTGGGTAATGCTGAGCTAATCAAACAGTTAAATTATGCAATTATTTATCGTTTGATTGTTCAGCAAGCACCACTATCACGCATTCAATTAGCCGAAGTCAGTCAGCTGGCACCCGCAAGTATTACCAAAATTACTCGTCAACTTCTTAAAAATAAACTGATCAAAGAAGTTGATGCGCAACAATCAACTGGTGGACGCCCGGCTGTTTCGATACAGGCAAAATTTAGTTACTATCAAACAATCGGTGTGCAGTTAAGCCGTTCGCATATCACCATTGAACTTTATGACTTAGGTGGCCGCTCGTTGATGTCAGAAGTGCATCCGCTGACAATTTTCACAGAGCAAGAAGTACAACAATATTTAATTAGCTTACTTAAACAGTTTATAGAAAACCACAGTAAAAAAATTAAACGACTGGTTGCTATATCAGTTGTATTACCTGGCTTGATTGACTCACAGCGAGGCATCGTTCGTTATACCCCTCATATTCAAGTTAAAGCGTGGCCGCTAGCTGAAGTGTTGCGAAAAGAGTTTAATGTTACCATTTATTTAGGCAACGATATTCAAAGCTTAGCACTGGCAGAAAGCTACTTTGGTTCAACTCAAGATGTTGAAGACTCAATATTGATTCGTGTTCATCGTGGTGTGGGTTCGGGCGTTATTGTTAATCAACAACTTTTAACCAACCATAATCAGAGCGCTTGTGAAGTTGGTCATATTCAAGTTGATGCATTGGGTGAGCGTTGTCATTGTGGTAATTTCGGTTGTCTGGAAAATCGAGTTGTAAACGATGCGATTGAACGCCGTGCCATACAGATGATAGAACAAGGTTATCCAACCAAACTCACTCTTGATGCGTGCCATATTGCTAACATTTGTCAGTGTGCTAATCAAGGTGATGAGCTGGCAATAAAATTAGTCAAAGATGCCGGCGAAAATCTTGGTCGAGCTGTGGCAATTATGGTGAATATTTTTAATCCACAACGCATAGTGTTAGCCGGTGAGCTAACCAAATCACCACAAATTCTTTTAAGTGCCGTCAATAGTGCTTTAAATGCGCTAAGTTTAGAGGATTTAAGAAAGAATCTTACCATTAACTGCTCATCGCTCAATGACCGATCGGCTATTGGTGCATTTGCCTTAATTCAACAAGCGCTGTTTAATGGTTCGTTATTAATGACGTTGTTTGATGACTATAATTAAATAGATTTTGGTGACTAAAAAGCCCGATGATTCGGGCTTTGTCAATTAGGCTAAAATGCGTAACATTCTTCTTAACGGCTCTGCGGCGCCCCATAATAGCTGATCGCCAACGGTAAAGGCAGATAAGAAATCTTTGCCCATATTCAATTTACGTAAACGACCAACCGGCGTTGTTAATGTTCCGGTAACAGCAGCCGGAGTGAGTTCTTGCATCGATAACTGGCGATCATTTGGTACCACTTTCACCCAATCATTATGCCCGGCAAGTAATTGTTCAATTTCAGGCACGCTGATATCTTTCTTCAGCTTGATTGTAAAGGCTTGGCTATGGCAGCGTAATGCGCCGATACGAACGCACAAGCCGTCAACCGGAATAATTTGGCTGGTGCCTAAAATCTTGTTGGTTTCAGCTTGACCTTTCCACTCTTCTTTACTCTGACCATTGTCTAACGCTTTATCAATCCATGGGATTAAACTGCCGGCTAACGGCACACCAAAGTTATCGGTCGGTAAGCTGCCGTCACGCATTTTTTGCGTCACCTTACGTTCAATCTCTAAAATTGATGAATTAGGATCTTGTAACTCTTTCGCAACTTCAGCATGTAACATGCCCATTTGTGTTAACAGTTCACGCATATGGCGAGCACCACCGCCGGAAGCGGCTTGATAGGTTGAAACAGAAATCCAATCAACTAAATTTTCAGCAAATAAGCCACCGAGCGACATAAGCATTAAGCTGACAGTACAGTTACCACCAACAAAAGTTTTGAAGCCTTGATCCAATGCTGTATGAATGTTAGCTTTATTTACCGGATCGAGCACGATGATGGCATCATCTTCCATTCGAAGTGTTGAAGCGGCATCAATCCAATAGCCTTGCCAACCGGTTGCACGAAGTTTGGCGTAAATCTCTGAGGTGTAATCACCACCTTGACAGGTAACAATAATATCTAATGCTTTTAGCGCATCAATATTGTCGGCACTTTGTAATGTCCCGGTTTTACCTCCAAATGTAGGTGCAGCTTGACCTGCTTGAGATGTAGAAAAGAAAACCGGATTGATATAATCAAAATCATGCTCTTCAACCATACGTTGCATCAGAACAGATCCCACCATTCCACGCCAACCGACAAAACCAACATTTTTCATAATTTATTTCCAAAAAGTAGATGTTATATTGAGATATATTTTTTACTATTAAAACAAAATATCTTGATAAAACAAAGTAAGATAAGAATTATTTCTACAGGGTATAACAAAATAACATGGCGTTATATTAAACAGCTAAATCAATGAGTTTATTAAGTGCTTGATAAGCAAGGCAGCGGTTTTGAGTGTTTTTAAACCAGTTTGCCTTACTTATATAGACGACTTATCTTGAGCGATAGCTATGTGCTAAAAATCCTCATCTTGATCGGAATTGGTTGTCATTGATGCGATATTAATTTGCTCAATCCCTTCCACTGATGCTTTGATTACTTCCGGTAATAAATCATCTAGCTGCAATTGTTCTCTGAGCATAAAAGTCGCTAATAACATAGGGATATTCACACCCGTGATAATTTCGAGATTGGGATAACTTGCCATAAGCTGCGCTGTGGTATTAAAAGGCGTTCCGCCTTTTAAATCCACCAAACACAATATTGCCTCGCCTTGTTGGGCAAAGCTTGCTAAATGATTTTCAATCTGCTGTTGAAAATCATCTAACGATTGACCCATTAAAAAGGGTACTGCTTCACATAAGGTTTGTTTACCACAAATCATCTCGGCACTTACGATCAAGCTTTGCGCCGTTGGTCCATGAGTACTGATTAATACTGCAACCATTGTTGCACTCCTTAATAATCCAGACAACGATAATAGCGACGAATAGTCATTGGATGTCGATTCAAGTGTTCAACATAAGCATCAATTCGATTATTTATCGTTCTAAACACAAACGGTGATAAATGGCCACGATATTTTTCTGATATACCCGGTAATGGATAGTCTTTGGTATCAATAATGGTGTAGTTTCCACAAATTTGCGGTAAGAATTTTGCCACTCTTTCACTTAATGGACGTTGACTATCTTCACCAACATAAACGGTTACAGCCGTATCACGGTCAATCACTTCTAGTGTGCCATGGAAAAATTCAGCAGACTCGATCGATTTTGAACGTAGCCAGTGCTGCTCTTCCCAGTAGCACATCGCATGAGAATAAGTTGCACCCCATTGGTTGCCAGCACCGACAAAATAGTGCATCGCATCGTTATGATGTTTCAATGCGACTTCTTGCCCGAATGCATCAGCTTTTTTCGCCACTTCGACGATGTTTTTAGCAAAATGTTGATCCATTTGTTGATAAAATTCATCATAGTCAGGGTATTCGCCGGCCAAATACATTAAGCGATCAGCGGCCATAAAGAATTTTAATTGTTCATTCATTGGGTAAGAAATCACATGGTGCGCCATTTTACCTAATGGTGAATCGGCTTTATCTAAAAAGGCTAAAACTGTTGCACCCACATCTTGTTGAATTTTATCAATAGCCGCAACGACTTCTTGGGTAGAGCCTGTAACAGATGAGATGATAATTAAGGTGTCTTTGGTTATACGCTTATTGCCGGTTACCAGATATTCCGCTGCATGTTGAATAAAGGTTTCAATAGCTGATTTTTCTTTCATATGAACAACTGCTTGCATCGATGAAGCGTAAGTTCCGCCAATACCTAACCAGCACACATTGCTGTAACCACGAGAATGAATTTTATCAATAAATTCATTGATTTGTGGACGAAGTGCCAATGCACCATTCATGCTCTCGAGTTCTTTTTTTTCATCGTATTTTCTCATGCTCTAACCCTCTTAATTTTAGATTTAGTAATTTCATCAAATTCCGGATATGTTGATTTTTCCAGATTGTGACCTTTTAACTGTGATACTTGATAGCTAAGTAAGTGAATAGGAATTGTCATAAACAGCGAAGTTAATCGCTCATCACAACTGACACCTAGACATAAGTCATTTTCTGTTAGGTTGTCTTGTTGATGTGCATAAATTGTTACAACATTTTTCACATACTGATTTAAGAATACTTTTAAGGATTCGGCTCTTTGTGCCAGTTTCCCTTGCGGTTCAATAAAAATGATATGATCATCGCTATGCAAACCCAGATAAGGGCCATGCATATACTCTTCGAGCTCTTTACCCAACGCTGTGTTGCGCACGGTTTCGGTAAATTTAGTTTCTCCTTCCCTTGCAACCCCGTAGGTAGCACCGTAACCGATCATTATTACCCGTTGAGCTTGATTATATTGATCTTCAAGGCGATTAACCCACGCCTGTGAACGCTCAATGACTAGTGGTAATAATTGGGTAATCGTTTTAATCTGATTCATATAGTCATCAAATTTGGCTTGATTAATGGTTTCGGTTTTTTGCCCAATAATGAGGCTAATTAAGATCAAATCTAAAATAGTGATACTATAACCGGCACTGACATAAGGCATTTCTTCAATCGGCATCCCCATAGATAAAACGTGATTGCTAACTTGATACAAAGGACTTTGCGGATTGCTGGTCAGGCTATATATCGTCTTGTTATGGTGAATAAATTGTTCAACTAAATGAATGGTTGAGTAGCTCTCTCCACCTTGTGAAATGGCAAAATAGAGTGTATTTGGATCGTTATAGTGCAGGTAATTAGCCGCCATTGAAGGATCTTCAATATAGACAGGAATCTTCAACAGTTCGCTCATTATCGGTCTTGCACCATAAGCAGCATTAGCACTGGAGCCGGTGGCAAAAATGACAATGGCATTAAGCTGTTTTATTTGACTTAAATCGATATGATCGGCAAATAACGTCTGATAATTATCTAAAACAGCTTGATAATATTTCGGCTCTAATGCGACATAATCAGCAATACTTTTCATTGTTTTATCCCTCAATTTCCTAATAACCCAGTCCAGGCACCGAAAATGCCTATAGCGGCGATAAGTAGAAGGATCCAATGTGCTTTAACACCTTTTTTCACCAATACAAACATAAATAGCGTAAAAAGTAACGGTAGGATCTGTGGCACAATGCCGTCAAAAATATCTTGTAAGGATGCCGAATCATCACCGGTACCTATTTTCAATGGCATATTGAGTGTCACCATGGTGGCAACCATTGCCCCGACCACACAGAGTCCGAGTACTGAAGCGCCATAGGACAATTTATCCATTAAGCCGGTTTTTTGCACTTTTTCAATAAAGGAAGCGCCAATGTTGTAGCCAATTAATAAGCCAAAATATCGTGCTAAAATCGCCGGCACATTAAAGATAAGCAAGAATAACAATGGACCTAAAATATTGCCTTCCAGTGCTAAAGAGGTGCCAATGCCGGTGGCAATAACACGTAATGTCCCCCAGAAGAAAGAGTCACCTAAACCACTTAACGGCCCCATTAACGCAATTTTGACATCATTAATCGAACTTTTATCAAACTCACTATCGGTGGCATTTTGTTCTTCCATGGCAATACAGATGCCTAAAGGAAAGGTAATTAGCCAAGGGGTAACATTATAAAATTCTAAGTGGCGTTGATAGGCATCGGTAAGGTCCACTTGATTATCACTATAAATTTTATCTAAAGCCGGGCGCATGGCATAGGCATAGCCTAAGTTCATTTGCCGTTCATAATTCCATGACCATTCAGCGGTGAAAGAGCGCCAAAAAGTTCGGGTTAATTCTTTATTGGTTATTAATTTAGAATTCTTCGTTTTCATAATCGATCTCCTGTGCACCTAAAACGTTGCCAGTGTTAGTTGTTAGCTTCTGACTGTCTTGTTCTGTTACGCCTTTTTTTCCATTAAATGAGGAGTAACCGGTCAAGATAAGTGCTAGGCAGGCACCAAAAATGGCCACGCCAGTAACAGGCACTTTCATATATACGGCTAAAGCAAAGCCAAGAACAAAAAAGGTGGCATTGGTTTTTTTAATCATAATTTTCATTAACATGGCAAAACCGAACGCCGGTAATAAGCCGGTTGCAATACCTAAACCATCGATAATAAAGCGAGGAATCATTTCTAATAAGCCATTGACCGCTGAACTACCGAATAAGTAGGAGAATCCAACCACTAAACCAATTGGCAGATTGATTGAAAAGAAACCACCGAGTATGTTCATTCGATCCATTCCTTTGCCGTTGCCTTCGCTGGCGTATTTATCGGCTTTGTGAACAAAGTAAGGAAGAATAAAAAGAAAACATAAATTTTTGACTAATAAAACCAGTGATGCAATTGGAATGCCCAGTGCTAAGGCGATTTCGGTACTTTTACCAGCACCAATGGCAAAAGCGGTACCTAAAACACTGCCGGAAATTATTTCCGGTGGAATGGATGCACCGATTGAAAACGATCCGACAAACGCTAATTCTAACGTTGCCCCAATAATAATGCCTTGTGTGATATCACCCATGACTAAACCGGCTAAGGTACAAGTCACTAACGGTCTGGATAACATTGATGAACCTAAAAAGTATTCACCATTTGCTAACATCGCAATCAAAGCTAACAGTACTGCGGTTAATTCGATACTCATTTTGTACCTCTCAACTATTTCTCAAATTTCTGCTTTGATTCGCTTGGAATTTGCTGAATGTAGATATCAATACCGTCTTGTTGTAATTTGGTCAGTAAATCTGCTTCAAGATCGGTTAAATTAATGGTTTTAGAGTAGTTTTTTGTGCCTTCACGTGGCTTAGTGCCGCCTAAATTAAGGCTGGTTATTTTGCCTTGCGTGCCACGGATTAATTTTTCAGCATCTGCTACTGATTCAACGACAATTAGCATCTGATATTTATCCGTGACGCCTGAGTTAATCGCCTCAATACTGTCATCGATAGATTTCATCACTAATTTTGCATGCTCTGGCTTAGCCAAACGAATCGCAGATTTACGTAGTTCGTCAGTGGCAACAACGTCATTAGCAACTAATATCGTGTTTGCATCCATACTTTCGAACCATGAAACAACAACTTGACCATGCAATAAGCGATGATCAACACGTAACAATTTAATCATTGGTGTACCTCCTAAGTGAAATCGACCACATATTTGGTATTACTAGCAAACTTATACTCAAGGGCAATCGGTTCGCTATTAGTATCAAAATAGTGATTAGAAATTTTAAATAATGGGTCGTTAATCTGGATTCGAAGTTGTTTGGCGAGCTCTGAGTTGGCTACAATCAGTTGCAAATCTTGTTCTAATTTATCGACTTTTTTCTTGCCTGAATTGATGATTTCGAGCGCAGATAACACTTTGATAATTGAAATTTGAAAATCGGGAAAGTTATTTAATGGCAGCACAAAGATCGCTTTTACGATACTGTTTTTTGCCACTTCAAGGAAGCTAATGTAATAGACCAGTTCAGCCGGTTTTATTTTTAGTAATTGGCTGTAATATGCGCCTGCTTGCCTTAAGTAAGCTTCTTTGATGACTTTTTTATGATTGGGGTAGATGTAAGGTTTAATGATGCCTGTCATCTCTAAAATATTTTGGGTCGAAAGCGTTGGCGCAACAAACAGCCCCACTCCTTTTTTCCTCACCACCATATTTTGATCGACTAATCGATCTATTGCTTTACGGACAGTTGTTCGGCTTACATTGTAATCTTTTTGTAATTGCCCTTCGGGTGGTAACTCAGCACCAACGCCATATCGTCCGGTATTTATCTGCTCAAGTAATTGAGCGGCAATTTTTTCAAATAGCTTCATTTATGTTTTTCCTCATAATTGAAGATATTTTTAGCCGATAAGTGATAGCGAAATCGGTTGCCAATCAAATATTGATCGGTATGTTCAAATGGCTGGAAATTATTATCGTAACTGTAACTTGATACTTTATAGATAGGTGTTCCTTCGGCAATAGCTAAATACTGTGCTTTATCTTCGGTCGCTGCTTCGTAAGTGATCTCTTCCCGACCATGGCTTGGGGTAAAATGATAATGCTCTTTAAGGTATTCATAGAGCGAAACGTTATTTAAATCCTGTTTTTCTAAATCGGTAAATTTTTCCGAAGGGAGATAATTGATTTCATAAGAAAGCGGAGTGTTGCCCAATAAACGTTGTCGGATAATTCGAATTAATTGTTGGTTGGATCCAAAAAAGCTACGCAATTGTGCGGGCATTTTTATAATTTGGTTGGACAATACTTTTATTTCAATTTGAACATTTTCTTCTTTTTGGATCTCTTCACTAAACGAAGACATTTTTAGCATATTGATTTCAAAAACGTTGTGATTCGGAATGTGGTTATCGGCTTGAAAAATATAACTTTCCATCGCTAAATCATGCAAGGCTTTCCTGACGGTTGTTCGGCTTACCTTAAAAAATTCCGCAAGCCCTCGCTCAGTCGATTTTTCCGTAATAATTTTAGGATTTGCTCTTATTTGTTCTTCTACATCGGTTTTAGACGCAATATCACGATATTCCAAAGATCACACTCCAATTACTGGGCTTTTTTAATTCACAGATATATCTTAAATCACATAATATAGTTCAAAAAATAGATAAAAAAATACATGTTGTCAATTTTAAGTACCAAAAGTGTAAGCGAGATCACAAATTTTATGAGATAGTTAATAAAATCAATTAAATGAATATTAATTAGGGTTGGCGGTGGGGTAAAATAGCAGCAGATAGTGCGTTAAATAAATACGATAAAGCGACAGTTTATAAGCTATTGTGGAGAATAACAGAGCTGAAGCGGATAATAAAAAAGCCTACTCATTGAGCAGGCTTTTTTATATAAAAATTGGTCGGCGAGAGAGGATGACTCGCATTTCATGCTCGCCCTTCGGGCCGTTGCTAAAGCAACGTTGTCTCGCTGCGCTCGGCTCGAACCTCCGTCGGTTCTCATCCTCTAGACTAAAGCGGATAATAAAAAAGCCTACTCGTTGAGCAGGCTTTTTTATATAAAATTGGTCGGCGAGAGAGGATGACTCGCATTTCATGCTCGCCCTTCGGGCCGTTGCTAAAGCAACGTTGTCTCGCTGCGCTCGGCTCGAACCTCCGTCGGTTCTCATCCTCTAGACTAAAGCGGATAATAAAAAAGCCCACTCAATGAGTAGGCTTTTTTATCTGAAATTGGTCGGCGAGAGAGGATGACTCGCATTTCATGCTCGCCCTTCGGGCCGTTGCTAAAGCAACGTTGTCTCGCTGCGCTCGGCTCGAACCTCCGTCGGTTCTCATCCTCTAGACTAAAGCGGATAATAAAAAAGCCTACTCATTGAGCAGGCTTTTTTATCTGAAATTGGTCGGCGAGAGAGGATTCGAACCTCCGACCCACTGGTCCCAAACCAGTTGCGCTACCAAGCTGCGCTACTCGCCGTTAGATGTTTTTGCTTCGTATAAATGGGGTGGCTAATGGGACTCGAACCCACGACAACTGGAATCACAATCCAGGGCTCTACCAACTGAGCTATAGCCACCATAAGAAGCAGGACGAAATATTACGCATAAAAAATAACATTGTCCAGCATATTTTTTAAAAAATGTGCTGATTGATTATATTAAAAGCGCTAAAAGTTTAATCTTTTAGCAATAACCAAATTATTTAAGCTTTATGCGACATAATATCAATAATTTGGCTGTCGATAACTTTCATGCTATTGCTAACTATTGCACCTAAATTATTGATAGATGTTTCCACACTATCACAGACAATGCCTTCTTTACCGGTGACTCGGGTTTGATTTAACGCCATTAAAACGGCTTTAAAACCCGATGATACCGAAGTTGAAACTTTCATCGCACAGCTATTGGATGCGCCGTCACAAATGATGCCCGATAGATCACCAATCATATTACAAATCGTCATATCAACCGGTTCATATTGCCCTTTACCCAGTAACCAAGCCATACCTGCTGCCGACCCCATGGCTGCGGTTGACGCTGCACAAAGTGCCGATAAAGGTGGGAACTTGCTATGAATATAGATCGCAATCGTATGCGATAACATCAAGGCTCGAGCTAGCTGTTCAGGCGTTGCATTTAAATAATCAGCAACCACAACGACTGGCATTGTGGCGGTGATGCCTTGATTACCCGAACCGGAGTTACTCATCGCCGGCAGTGTTGCCCCACCCATTCGTGCATCCGAGGCGGCGGTTGTGCGAATTATCACTTTAGAAAGTAGATCATCTGCCAGTAAGCCGGTTTTGGTTTGTTGATGTAAAGTTGTGGCAATACTTAAACCATAGGCTTTTGATAACCCTTCTTGTGATAAAGCATCGTTTAATTTTGCTGAATCTAAGATAAATTTGATATCGTCAAAGTTAGCCTGACTGGCAAATTCATAAATGAGCCTCACCGACATATTTTTAAGGATGATATCGTTTTTTGACTCACATCGGCGGGTGTTATCGGCTTGAAAAATTGTTTCACCATTTTTTTCAATTAACGTCACATTAGTATGCTGATCTTCAATGCAGACTTTAACATGGTCAGAGCGGGTATAAATATTCGCTTCAGAGTAGATAGCTTTATTGCTTTTGGCAATTTGTACCGTGATTTTGTTGTCTGCTAACATATTTTTGGCTTGAGTGATTTGGTTATCTGTAATATTTTTTAATACCTCAAGTCCGGCATCAGCATCGCCACCAATCGCACCTATTGCAGCGGCAATGGGTAATCCAATCATACCGGTACCGGGTACGGTTACGCCCATACCGTTTTTCATTAAATTAGGGGAAACAAAAGCGTCGATTTTTTCAATACTGTTTTTATCAATATGCCGAGCTGCGCAAGCGGCGGCTAAAGCAAGTGAAATCGGCTCAGTGCAACCAAGTGCCGGCAAAACTTCATGTTTCACCAGTTTAATTAATTGTTGCCACATTACTTGTTGTTTCATTTTTTATCTCCATATAGTCATAAGTAATGTTAGATGGTGAAGAACATTTAACAGACAATGAACGTACTATTTTAGTCTATGTTGATCAAGAATTGAATAATGTCAATATATTATCAATAGTGGTTAATATTTAATGACTAATTTATCGATGTTATTTAGTCATAAATAGACTAAAACGTACATTAAATCTTAAACTTATTTGCATTATTTTAAGGTAAATTAAATCGTCGGGAATCGTTCAAATTATGTAATATTTTAGTAAAACCGACTGACTTTTTTTTTATTATTGCAATAATGTAAATACCTAAAATTAAATAATAATGGCGATATATGATAAATATTTTATTAATTGATGATGATATTGAATTATCACAGATGCTTAGTGAATATTTGACCAATGAAGGTTTTAATATCAAAAGTGTTTATTTGGGTAAAGATGGTATTGATGAAGCACTTTCAGGTAAATATCGTGCAGCAATTTTAGATGTTATGTTACCGGATGTTAATGGTATTGATGTCCTTAAAAGTATTCGTCAACAATGTAATATGCCAGTTATTATGTTAACGGCTAAAGGTGATAATATTGATCGCGTTTTGGGACTGGAGTTAGGCGCTGATGATTACATCCCTAAACCATGTTATCCACGTGAATTATTAGCCAGATTGCGTGCTGTGTTACGTCGTTTTGATGAACGTTCAGTCGAATTGGTTGATGATAAAAAATATCATTTTAATGGCTTAACGTTAGATTTACCTCAACGACTTTGTACCTGGAATGGTAAAGTCATTGATTTGACCTCAACCGAGTTTAATTTGTTGGTTTTATTGGTCAAACATAGTGAGCGAGTGGTTACTAAAGAAGAGCTTTCAGAAATTGGACTTGGACGAGCACGTGAGCTCTATGATCGTAGTGTCGATGTTCATATCAGTAACATTCGTCAAAAATTACATCAAGTCGCCCAAAATGATGTCACAATTGAAACGATTCGGGCTGTTGGTTATCGTATTCGTTAATTTGCAATTAGGCTTGCTATGAATCGTCGATTATTCACAAAAATACTCATTATATTTGGGGTCATTTTTTATCTTACTTTCCAATTTACTTGGATTGCTTTTTCTTACTATATAGAAAGTAAAAATCAACGATTTTTAAATCATATGCCGACAAAAGTCGACATGATAGCGCAATTATTGCATGTTGCTGGCGAAGATGAAACACTCAATTTTATCGCCCATTTACCGGAGCGTGAACGGGCGTTGTTGTCGATAAAGTTAGTTTCTCCGCAAAATGATCAAGTCAATATTCTGACTGATGAATTAGAACCGCCAACTTATGTTTATCAACGCACCACTATCGCGCCAGACGGTACGCTCTATACGGTGTCATTTAAAGAAGATAAAGATAAGGATGATCACGTTAAAAAAGCGCTGTTTAACATGCCACTACCTATTGTATTAATGGGTATTTGTGTTGGGTTGCTATTTAGCCTATTTTTAGCGTGGAACTTAACCAGACCGATGAAGCTACTAAGGGAAGGCTTTTTTCGAGTCTCTCAAGGCGATCTATCTGTACGATTATTTGAGAAACTAAAAGCTCGACGTGACGAATTAAGCGAACTGGGTAAAGATTTTGATATGATGGTTGAGCAGCTCAACATCTTAATTTCAGATCGTCAAGCCCTATTGCATGATGTGTCACATGAACTTAGAACGCCATTAGCTCGCTTGCAATTAGCCATTGGACTAGCCCAGCAAAATAAACAAAATATTGACACCGCGTTAGCCCGTATTGAGTTAGAATCAGAACGATTAGATCAGCTTATTGGTGAAATCCTAAACTACTCTCGTGCTGAGATGAATAATCGTACCGATGAATATTTTGATCTTAAAGAGTTACTTGGCGTTGTGATAAGCGATGCGAATTACGAAGCCAATCATCAATTGATTAATGTCTATTTTAATTTATCGCCTATTTCTCATTCAATTGTGAAAGGTAATTCAGAACAGATCCGTCGGGCAGTTGAAAATATCATCCGTAATGCGATTCGTTTTTCCAAACCCGGGCAAGCGGTTGAAGTAACATTAAAAGAGTCAGGTAAGTGCTTACAAATTGAAGTGAAAGATCGGGGACCCGGCGTTGAATCCAGTAAACTATCGAGTATCTTTGAACCGTTTGTTCGTATTCAATCTGCTCAGTTAGGTAAAGGTTATGGGCTGGGGCTTGCCATTGCCAGAAAGACCGTTATTATGCATAACGGTACTATTCAAGCAAATAATCGTGATGGTGGTGGGTTAGTGGTGACAATTAAATTACCTTACTGGCGTAAACACTAATAGCAGTCTTGATTAACTGTTAGCACATACTCTTTAATGAGCCGTTGTAATTCAATTTTGTCATGGCCGATAAAATTGAGCGATTGCATTATAGATTGCGGATTGGTTTCTAATGTCGCTTTATATTGTGCAATATATTGGCTGGCAATCGGTTTATAAGACCAGTGCCACTCTTCGGGTTGATAGCCACCTTTACGCCCTTCATTAAATGCCTGACAAAATCCATATTTAGCTAAATTGTCTTGTAACCATTTATATAAAATAATGCCTTTTTTATCATTTTTAAAATAGTCCGATGAAACACTGGTGATATCAATATCGGTACCCCAATGGTGTCTTGATGTGCCGGGCATGGAAGAGAATTTCAAAATCTCTTGAGCAATTTTTTTTGGATCATTTATCTTTTTTGCCAGTGCATCCCATTTACGTTGCCAAATGCCATTTTGATAGGTGTAATTGCGTGTTGCACTAACCACAATAAAAGGAATATCGGGATGTGCTGCCTTAAAATCGTTATAAGCTTTAATCAGTTGCTCTGTCGGCTCCTTTTGTAGATACATGCCTTTTTTATTAACCGGTAAGATTGTTGAATCTAACGCAACAAAATTACTGTCTTGTTTTTCATCGAACTGACCGATAAGTTTGTTTAGTGGTATTGTTTGTGCCATAGTGAAAGTTGTGTATAAAAGTGGGGTTAATGTTGAAAGTGAAGTAAAAATTATTTTTATAACTCTCGCCTTCTTAGTCATTTTATATTATCCATTATATTCTATTAGCCACAATAGGTGAAAAACAGTATAATCCTTTCCCTGAAATTTGAAATAGCCATAATGTGTAAAAACGAGGCCTTATGTTAACAACTGCAACATCTAATACGTCTGTAAATTGTTCAGACACAACCAAAACCCTTGATCTCAATCCAACGCCTGAAAAAATCAATTTGCTCAATTTTACCCGGCAGCAATTGCGTGAGTTTTTTATCTCGTTAGGAGAAAAACCATTTAGAGCTGACCAAGTGATGAAATGGATCTATCATTTTGGTATTGATGATTTTGATCAAATGACCGATATCAATAAAAAATTACGTGAACAGTTAAAAACGCTGGCAGAAATTAAAGCGCCAACTATTGCAATGGAGCAACGATCATCTGACGGCACCATTAAATGGGCGCTTGATGTTGGTAATAACCAAATGATTGAATCCGTGTATATCCCTGAGCGTGATAGAGCGACACTGTGCGTTTCATCACAAGTGGGTTGTGCGTTAGAGTGTAAATTCTGCTCGACCGCTCAGCAAGGTTTTAACCGTAATTTAACCGTTTCTGAAATTATTGGCCAAGTTTGGCGAGCGTCAAATGCTATTGGAGTAACCGGTAAATTGGCCGATCGTCCGATTACCAATGTGGTGATGATGGGTATGGGCGAACCGTTACTGAATTTATCGAATGTGGCACCAGCAATGGAGATCATGCTTGATGATTTTGGCTATGGTTTATCAAAACGTCGAGTCACGCTTTCTACGTCCGGCGTTGTTCCGGCTTTAGATAAATTAGCTGGCATGATTGATGTGGCGTTAGCCATTTCCCTGCATGCGCCTAATGATGCTATCCGTAGCGAAATTATGCCAATCAACCAAAAATATAATATGGCGATGCTGCGAGATTCTATCTTACGCTATCTGGCGACTTCCAATGCCAACCATGGCAAGGTCACCATAGAGTATGTGTTACTTAACCAAATTAATGACAGTGTTGAGCATGCGCATGAACTGGCTAAGTTCCTAAAAAATGTGCCGAGTAAAATTAATTTAATCCCATGGAATCCGTTCCCCGGTGCGCCTTATTCCCGTTGTTCCAATACCCGCATCGACCGTTTTATGAAAACGTTAATGGGCTATGGTTTTACCGTTATTGTTCGTAAAACACGTGGTGATGATATTGATGCGGCGTGTGGTCAGTTAGCCGGTGAAGTTGTTGATCGCACGAAAAGAACGCTTTATAAAAAGCAAAATCTTGCTCAACAAACGGCATAACAAAGCAGAATATAAGGAATTGAACATGAAAAAAATAGTGCCGATATTAAGTTGCTTAATGGTCATGCTATTAGCGGGTTGTCAAAACACAAATGGTGAAGAGTTTGATCCTGAAAAAGCGGCGCTAGCCCGAATGCGTTTAGGTTTGGGGTATTTGGCCAAAGCCGATGAATCAGAAGATAACGTCAAAGCCGCACATTATAATCTGAAATTAGCCGCACAATACTCGCCGAATAATCCGCAGGTTATGCTGGCTATGGCAATGTTTGATCAGCATGTTGGTGAATATAACGAAGCAGAGATGATTTATAAACGCATTACCTTAATGCAACCGGGTAATGGCTTATATCATGTTCATTATGGCTCGTTTTTATGTGGCCGTAATCGTTATCAAGAAGCCAAGCAACAGTTTCAGCAAGGGCTTGATTTCGACCGGCACAGTTGGAAAGCGGATGTTTATGAGCAATATGGATATTGTGCGATTCAAAATGGCGATAAAAAAACGGCTGACTCAATGTTTCAGCAACTGTTTAAATACGATGCTAGCCGTCGAGATAGCGTAATAAAAACCGCAGAACTCTACCGAACAAAAGGGGATGCGAAAGTGGCGAATTACCTATTTTCAGTAACCAAAAAATAGTTTTGATTAAACAATAAAAATTAAATATAAAATATATCATTTGAAGCAGAGTATATGTCATGAGTTTCTGGGCTATTTTGTTATTGGCGTTAGCCATGTCTACAGATGCGTTTGCCGTAGCGGTATGTCGTGGCACATCTTACCAATCAACGCCTTTTATTGGCGCATTAAAAGTTGGACTATTATTTGGTGTCATTGAAGCCATTACCCCCTTATTGGGTTGGTTAATCGGCTATATTGCTCTGCAATATATTGAAAAATGGGATCATTGGGTCGTTTTTGCCGTCATGTTATTTTTAGGTATTAGCATGATTTATAACAGTTTTAAGGAAGATGATGAAAATTGTGATGAGTCAGTCACCCAATCGTCAAAAAAATCTTTTTTAATGCTTATTTTTACCGCTATCTCAACCAGTATTGATGCCTTTGCCGTGGGGGTTGGATTAGCGCTTGCCAGTGTTAATATCTATCTTGCCGCTGGAATGATTGGTCTGGCGACCTGTATTATGGTGACAATTGGCTTATTGTTAGGTAGAAAAATCGGTTGTTTTATTGGAAAAAAAGCTGAGCTAATCGGCGGAATAGTCCTTATCTTAATTGGTGTGATAACGCTTTATCAGCATCTATCGTAATGAGAAAACCGTCGACCGTGACGGTTTTTTATTGACGGCAGATTATTATCTGCCGTTACTATTTTTATACTAAAACATAGGTATTTTCTGAAACTTCTTGTCAAACGTTAATCGATTAAACTACAAACCAAATCATACATTGCTTGTTTTGTCGGGACGATTGGATTTTGCAGTGATCGTGTTGTTAAGTATCTCAAAAAAGCATAGATTCGTGTTTTATACTTAAACATGGGTGTTTTCTGAAACTTCTTGTCAAACGTTAATCGATTAAACGACAAACCAAATCATACATTGCTAGTTTTGTCAGGATGATTGGATTTTGCAGTGATCATGTTGTTAAGTATCTCAAAAAAGCAAAGATTCGTGTTTTACACTAAAACGTGGGTGTTTTCTTAAACTTCTTGTCAAATATTTATCGATTAAACCACAAACCAAATCATACAATGCTAGTTTTGTCGGGACGATTGGATTTTGCCGTGATCCTGTTGTTAAGTATCTTAAAAAATCAAAGATTAGTGTTTTTATACTAAAACATAGGTATTTTCTGAAACTTCTTGTCAAATATTTATCGATTGAACTACAAACTAAATCATACATTGCTTGTTTTGTCGGGACGGTTGGATTTTGCAGTGATCCTATTGTTAAGTATTTCAAAAAAGCAAAGATTCGTGTTTTATACTAAAACATGGGTATTTTCTGAAACTTCTTGTCAAATATTTATCGATTGAACTACAAACTAAATCATACATTGCTTGTTTTGTCGGGATGATTGGATTTTGCAGTGATCCTGTTGTTAAGTATCTCAAAAAAGCAAAGATTCGTGTTTTATACTAAAACGTGGGTATTTTCTGAAACTTCTTGTCAAGATTTTATCGCTTTGTTTAAAAGCCAAATTGATGATTAATCTTTTATTTAAAGGATGCGGGGCGGATAAGGAAATAAAAAAGGGGGCATATAGCCCCCTTTGCTTAAGTATGATTTAGCAATAAATCAACCTATTTGCCCAAAGTAAAATACCGTATTAGTTTTTACTAAATTCGATATCAAAACTATGCGTCTGTTGATTATAAATCGCTTTAAATACGCCCTGATCATGAGGGTTTTGTAAAATATGATTCACAATAAATGGTCTTATATTGGCTTTAATATAACCCGGTAAACCTCGTGCACCACGAATAATGTCATAGTGTTCATGACAAAATGCGCTGATACAAGCATCTTGCATTTCAATGCTATAGCCTCGTGGCTGATAAGCTTGATTCAATTTATCGATTTCACGGCGAATAATTTTTTCAATAATTTGCATCGGCAAGCGTTTAAAGTGAAGAATATTTTCTCGTCCGTTAAAGCGGTTAAGCAATTCTGAACGGTAAGTATTATTGAGTTCATTTGTAGCCAATTGACAAGCTACTTCATCAGACAGTTCCGGATCTAAATAGTAAGATTGTCCGATGTTAGATGTCATGATGATCATGATATCGGAAAAATCAACGGTTCGACCAACGTTGTCGGTTAATCTTCCGTCCGATAAGATCTGTAAAAAGATATTAAATACATCCGGATGTGCTTTTTCGATTTCATCGAAAAGATAAATACCAACAGGTTTTGCTCTAACTGAATTGGTTAAAATTCCGCCTGCTTCAAAGCCTTCATAACCTGGTGGTGCACCGATCAATTTGGCCACAGCATGTTTTTCCATATATTCAGACATGTCAAAACGTATTAACGATTTTTCGTCTCCGTATACATAGAGCGCAAGCGCTTTGGCCATTTCGGTTTTACCTACACCGGACGGACCTAGGAATAAGTAAGACATGGCTGGACCCGACTCTTCAAGCGCATCCACTTTCGCAACTTTTACCGAATTGGCGACATGCTTAACAATATTATCTTGCCCAAAGATGCGTGATAATAGGTGATCTTCAAGATGAATTAAGTTTTCGATTTCATTTTCATCGAGTTTATTGGCCGAAATACCCGAAATTTTACTAAATTCACTGATCACTTGCTGGCGCTTAAGCTGTAAATCTTTGTTAGCTAATGTGACCAGTTTTTTATGTTGTTGGTTATTTTGTTCAATTTCGGCATCGATTTGTCGAATTTTTTCTTTTAATTTGGTCACTGCGGGTGAATCAAATCCACCAGAAGTTAACTGGGCAAAGGTTTTTATAGCAGAAGATTCTGAATTTTTGTTATTCTCTTCTTCTTGTTCTAACTGAGTGATCTCATCTTGCAACTTAAAGCGCATTGTTTCAGCATCACGTTGATATTGGTAAGTTTTGCTAATCTCTGATTTAAGTTCTTGCCAATCTTGTTGCCACTGGTCAAGTTGCTTTTGCAGCTCTTGCTTTTCTGATTCATTAGAACTACGGCTGATTTTTTCCATTAATTCCGTAATTTTAGGGTGCTGTTTATGGGTTAATTGGCGGTAGCTGGCAAAAGCACGATCGAGTAATGAAATTGCTCGTTGTGGTTGTGCGCCACCTAAACCTAAACTGTCACGATATTTACTTGTTAAATGGATCGCCTCGATGACGGCTTCTTCATCCACTGCGATTTTATGGTGCTCAGATAACTCTTGTGCAACAACACTAACAATTGCATTTAAATCATCTCCAGCCGGCTCTTTGACATCATAAAGGGTGTAAAGCTCAGACATATTGGTGCTGGCTTTTAAAACACTGCTTAACTTATCATCACGCACTTCTAAAATAACTTGGAAATTATCTGATTTATCCGCATTATTTAAAGCGTTGATAAAGTGTGAGTTGCCGGTGTTGTGTGCGGCTTCAAGAAAATTAGCCGTGTCGGTTATGATTAAAACCGATTCCGGTGTTTGCATTAATTTTTTTAAAATTCGTTGAAACTCGTTATTAATTTTTGCGCTATCACCACTGGCAAAAAGTGCATCACTATTTAACCAAAACAGTTTTTTGACAATTAAGTCAAATGGTGTGTCCGGATTATTTTTTGCCGCTTGTAAACCAAGGGTAAGCGCCGAAACGCCTACACCTGCTGGACCCGTTAATAATAGTGAGTTTGAAGTTTTTCGTATAAGAATCGATGATATTCTTTCTAAATCATGCTCCCTTCCCACTAAAGCAAAATTGGGATATTGCGCTAAATATTCGCGTCCTCTAACTAAATACATTGATAATTCCTTTGTTATAGTTTAAAGGGCGAAGTTGTACCCGTGCTCTCTTTTTTGGTTTCGGTTTTTTCTGATAAAACGTCACCGGTTACTGCAATAAAGTCACGGGTGTCTTCTTGAACATCTTTAGACATTTTTTCGATTTCTTCCAAATTAGCACGCATTGTTTCAAGTGCTGAACGGGTGATTTCAGTCGCTTCACGTTGGGTATCACCAAATTCTGCTAAGTTTTGTAACATGGCTTCTAAATCATTATTGATTTCATCACGGCCAGTTGCGATGCGGATTGCTTCATTTTTCGCAATATCGTTGGTAACACGTGTCATTTCAGCGAGGGTATTGCCTGCCATGGATTGTGCTTCATTGATCGCCGCTGAGTTAACCGCTGTGACCACGACACTTAGTTGTGATGCAACCGATGCAATACCGCGAGAGTGCATTGCTCTTGCGCTTTCAACTTGCTTTTTGGTTGCCGCTTGCATATTACGTATTTTGATTGCTTCAGTGGTTAATTCACCATAAGTTTGCATGGTATCAACGGTTGCTGTTGATACGGTATCAATATGCTCATCTAAATTACGTCTTGCTTCATCAAGTTTCATTGACTCAAGTAAATTGTCGCCGACGTCTTTGTTTTCAAGCTCTGCTCTGCGTTCACGGTGAACTTTTTCAACTTGTTTGGTCGCTTCGTTCATAATGGCGTAGATTTGGATCATATTGCCATTATTATCACTTAATCCCTCAATTTGCTTGACCATTTTTTCCAGATGATTGCGGATAGCACCAAAACGCTCTTTGCCTTGATTGACAAATTTTAGTGCTGATTGAACCATATCGGCTTGGCGTAAGGTGTGTTGATCGGAAGTTAAATTCAGTAATTCTTTAAGCTTTTCAACATCAATTGATTGCGTGCGCTGCTGATGATTCTGTTTGACTTCAGCTACGATCTCGCCAATTTGCTTACGCTTGTTTTCGATAGCTTGTTTTAAAAATGCTATTGTTTGTTCATTAGCGGTGATTTTCGCTTTTGCTGCCGGTTTGGTTTGACCTAACCCGAAGAACGATCTCTCTTTTTCAAGTTCAATATTGTCAGCTTCAAGTTTTTTGATTTGTATTTGATTGTCATGAATTTCGTTATTTAATTGCGCTTGTTGTGCCTCTTTTTCTGCGTCCCATTGTTGATCAGCTTTAATTTTTGCCAACGCATTACGCGTTTCACCATTTTGGCGCAAGTTATAAAGTGCATCAGTGATTTCGGTAAGCGGTTTTATTTTTTCAATAAAATCATTAAGATCATCATTAAAATCAGAATAAACACGTTGTAATTCAGCAAACACTTCTGTATCGGTCATTTCGATACGCTGTTTTGACATCTCTTCTGAGATAGATTGTAAGTATTCCTTAAACGCATCAAATTCTTGAATTTTGGCACGATCATTTTCTTTGTTGTCAGTGAAAGCTAATATGCGGGTGACTTCTTCTACTTTTTGCTCTAAAGAGAGGCTATCTGAAAAAATGACATTAAAAAAGGTATTGTCCTTAATATTTGCTTGCGGGTTTTCTGCTTTAGTATTTTTTTCACGTTGTCTTGCAGAATAATCTCTTTGTTCAGTGGTGGCTAATTTTTTCTTTGAAGCTACGCTCATTGTTTTTTTCCTTTTTAAAATCTATCCTTTTATTTAAAAACAGGATAATTAATTCCATTACTTGAAAAAGATAAGTCTCATCTTTTCAGCGCGTTATTATCTAATCAACCTCTCTTTTTGACAATATAATTATTATAAATTATAAAATTCATCTGCTTGATAGGTTATCTCGGTAAGATATCGTGAGGGTATTGTATGTGGGGTTGTAACTGTTTTTTCTATCAAAATGAGATCCGCATCAAGCGAAAAAATTTGTTTTACACCTTTAAATCAATTAAAAAATAACCAAAAAAAAATCACCCGCACTATGCGGGTGATTCGAGTTAATGCTTTTAGTATGTAGATGAGAGGAATTACATCATTCCGCCCATTCCACCCATGCCGCCCATACCTGCAGCAGCACCTAAATCAGCTTTATCATCTTTAGGTAAATCAGTAACCATACATTCAGTTGTGATCATAAGACCAGCAACAGATGCAGCATATTGTAATGCGCTACGAGTTACTTTAGTTGGATCTAAGATACCCATTGCGATCATATCGCCGTACTCTTCAGTTGAAGCATTGTAACCATAGTTACCTTTGCCACCTTTAACTGCGTTAACCACAACAGATGCTTCTTCACCACAGTTAGTTACGATTTGACGTAATGGCGCTTCCATTGCACGAAGGGCAACTTTAATACCAACGTTTTGATCTTCGTTTGCACCTTTAAGGTCTAAAATTGCAGATGCAGCACGAACTAACGCAACACCACCACCGGCAACCACACCTTCTTCAACAGCTGCACGAGTTGCATGTAATGCATCTTCAACACGTGCTTTTTTCTCTTTCATTTCAACTTCAGTTGCTGCACCAACTTTAATTACTGCAACACCACCCGCTAATTTAGCTACACGTTCTTGAAGTTTTTCTTTATCGTAATCAGAAGTTGATTCTTCGATTTGTTTACGGATTTGTTCAACACGTGCACTGATTAAAGACTCTTCACCAACGCCGTCGATGATAGTGGTGTTGTCTTTATTGATAACAACACGTTTAGCTTGACCAAGATCTTCTAAAGTCGCTTTTTCAAGCTCTAAACCGATTTCTTCTGAAATTACCGTACCAGCTGTTAAAATAGCGATGTCTTGTAACATAGCTTTACGACGATCACCAAAACCAGGTGCTTTAACTGCTGCAACTTTAACAATACCACGCATAGTATTAACAACTAGTGTTGCTAATGCTTCGCCTTCAACATCTTCAGCAATGATTAATAGTGATTTACCTGCTTTAGCAACCGCTTCTAATACCGGTAATAATTCACGGATATTAGAGATTTTTTTATCAACTAATAAGATATATGGGCTATCTAATTCAACTGTTGCGGTTTCTGGTTTATTGATGAAGTATGGTGATAAATAACCACGATCGAACTGCATACCTTCAACTACATCAAGTTCGTCTTGTAAACCTGTGCCGTCTTCAACAGTGATAACACCTTCTTTACCCACTTTTTCCATTGCTTGTGCAATTAAAGTACCAACAGTTTCATCTGAGTTAGCAGAGATTGTACCTACTTGAGCAATCGCTTTAGAGTCTGCACAAGGTGAAGATAATTTTTTAAGCTCTTCAACCGCTGCAACAACTGCTTTATCGATACCACGTTTTAAATCCATTGGATTCATGCCAGCCGCAACCGCTTTTAAACCTTCGTTAACAATTGCTTGTGCAAGTACTGTTGCGGTAGTTGTACCGTCACCAGCGGCATCGTTTGCTTTTGAAGCCACTTCTTTAACCATTTGTGCACCCATGTTTTCGAATTTATCTTCTAATTCGATTTCACGAGCAACAGACACACCGTCTTTAGTAATGGTTGGTGCACCAAATGATTTATCTAAAACGACATTACGTCCTTTTGGACCTAATGTTACTTTAACTGCATCAGCTAATACATTAACGCCTTTTAGCATTTTAATGCGAGCGTCATTACCAAATTTTACATCTTTAGCTGCCATTTTGTATTTCTCCTAAATTCTGTATATAAATAAAATTATTTGCCAATTACGCTTCAACAATGGCTAAAATATCGCTTTCAGATAAGATAAGCACTTCTTCATTATCAATTTTTTCTGTTTTAACGCCATATCCTTCATTGAAAATAACGATATCACCAACTTTAACGTCTAATGGTTGAACTTGACCATTTTCTAAAATGCGACCATTACCAACAGCTAAAACTTCACCACGTGTTGATTTACCCGCAGCTGAACCCGTTAAAACAATACCGCCAGCTGATTTTGATTCTACTTCTTTGCGTTTAATGATCACACGATCATGCAATGGACGAATTTTCATTAGTTATCTCCTAGCACTAATTTGTAAACAAATGATTATTAACAATAAATCATAATTTAATGATTTTAAAATATAGTGTGCTTTACATGGGGATATTTTTATATTCTTCAAGAGAAAGATTCCAAAAAAATAACCGATTGATTATTTATTCATCATCTTTACGACTAAATTCACCTTCAATATATTCATCAAACTGATTAACGGTTGTTGTTTTTGATGAAACAACAACCGTTTTACTAAATACTTTTTCTAAAATTGATTTGGTTATATACCTTTTAACGTAGGGAATCAATAAAATCCCCCCAAATATATCACTTACAAAACCAGGAAGGGTGACAAGACAAACCCCAACTGTTGTTAAAATATTTGAAAGTGTTTCAATTTTTAAACTCTCCAGTTTCATACCCTTTAGATTCGTCTCATCCTGTTGCATAAATCGATCATTTTTTATAATTTGTTTTTTAGCGAATTGAGAACAAAGAATGAATTTAGCAATCACAAAAATTAGGGTTGGCCATACACCGATTAAAGAAATCACCAGTTTAAATAAACTAATTTCGCAATAAAAATAAAATATAATAAGAAAAAGAATAAAATAGGCTAAAAATCGCATTAGTCATTACCTAGAAACAACATGATACAGTCAGAATATTTGTAGTAATATAAACCCAATCAGTTATTTTTCAACCAAACAGTTTATTTTTTTTAAAATATATCACAAAAAGAATTGACGAATTATCACAGATCGTGTTTAATGTGCATCCATTGTTGCCCGGATAGCTCAGTCGGTAGAGCAGGGGATTGAAAATCCCCGTGTCCGTGGTTCGATTCCGCGTCCGGGCACCAATCCTAAAAGAACACCAGCGAAAGCTGGTTTTTTTGTGTCTGAAATTCAAGCAAGTTAAAAACTGTTAAAAATCGTTTTTAATATCGATATATAAACATGTTTACTGACCCGATATTTAATACAATCTTAACATTAGCATAACAAATAACCACATTGATAAAATATAAATTCTAATCCCAATAGAAAGTGTTAACAGTAGGATCTTGTCTTCATAACTATATAAGAGCCCCTAAATTAGGCGAATTTGTTAAAAGCCAAACAGACGGTAATCGTGATATTTCTGAAAATTCTATATTTTTTACCAGAAAGTGAGAAGATATCTTACTATTTATCCAGTCAAAATATTATTACCTATAACATCACACTCCCTCATAATTTGTGGTAGGATTGGTGCCTAATGTAATACATTGTTTTTATCGGTAAACAAAAATTGGAGGCAGTTTTGTTAAATGATTACAACCCTATCTCCAATCTTTAATCTGTTCATATTTAAAACGTGTCGGAAAAAACAACATCCGATTACGCAAGTGTAGTAATAATTAGGAATAACCATGGCCATCAAAAAAACTGAACTATACACATCCCTTTGGGCTAGTTGCGACGAACTGCGCGGTGGAATGGATGCCAGTCAGTATAAAGATTATGTTCTGACAATATTGTTTATGAAGTATGTATCAGACAAATATAAAGGCGATCCTTACGGTTTGATTGTCGTGCCACAAGGCGCTAGCTTTGATGATATGGTTAAGCTTAAAGGCAATAAAGAAATCGGCGATAAAATAAATAAAATCATCAGTGCGTTAGCTGAAGAGAATGATCTCAAAGGTGTTATTGATGTAGCCGATTTTAATGATGAAGATAAACTCGGTAAAGGTAAAGAGATGGTTGACCGCCTATCTAAACTGATAGGTCTATTTGAAGGACTTGATCTCTCTTCCAACCGTGCCGATGGTGACGATTTATTGGGTGATGCTTATGAATATCTGATGCGTCATTTTGCAACTGAATCGGGTAAATCTAAAGGCCAGTTTTATACGCCATCCGAAGTGTCGCGCATTCTTGCTAAAGTGATCGGTATTAATAGTAATACTCGGCAGGACGCCACCGTTTATGACCCAACCTGTGGTTCCGGTTCTCTTTTATTAAAAGCCAGTGATGAAGCTCCACGTGGTTTGAGTATTTTTGGTCAAGAAATGGATAACGCCACCAGTGCATTGGCTCGTATGAACATGATTCTGCACAACAATGCCACCGCCAAAATTTGGAAAGGTAATACCATTACAGATCCACAATGGAAAGAAGAAAATGGACAACTTAAAACTTTTGATTTTGCGGTTGCTAACCCACCATTTTCAAATAAAAACTGGACTAACGGTATTAATCCTCAAGAGGATCAATTTAATCGCTTCAGCTGGGGAGTGCCACCCGAAAAAAATGGTGACTATGCCTTTTTATTACATATTATCAAAAGCTTAAAAAGCACTGGCAAAGGCGCAGTTATTCTACCTCATGGCGTATTATTTCGTGGCAACGCCGAAGCACGTATTCGTGAAAACCTGATTAAACAAGGTTATATAAAAGGCATTATTGGTTTACCTGCCAACCTATTCTATGGCACTGGCATCCCAGCCTGTATTATTGTGATCGATAAAGAACACGCATCGATGAGGGAAAGTATTTTTATGATCGATGCCAGTAAAGGTTTTATCAAAGATGGCAATAAAAATCGCTTACGTAGCCAGGATATTTACAAAATTGTTGAAGTGTTTACCAAACAACTAGAACAGCCACGTTTTAGTCGTATAGTACCATTAAGCGAAATAGAAGCCAATGATTACAACCTGAATATTCCGCGCTATATTGATTCTAGCGAACCGGAAGATCTGCATGATCTTAGTGCCCACCTGCAAGGGGGAATTCCCAATCGTGACGTTGATGCTTTAGATCGCTACTGGCAAATATTCCCGAGTATTCGCGCTACCTTATTCAAACTAGCGCGTGAAGGTTATAGCCTAGCGTTGATTAACGCTTCTGAAGTGAAAAATACCATTCTAAATCATGCAGAGTTCAAAAGCTTTGCAACACAAACTCTTAAACCCTTTACCAATTGGGCTGAACGTGCAAACCTAAAAGCGATAAAACAAGGTGAGCAGCCAAAACAGATTATTCATCAGATCAGTGAAGATCTGCTGCAATGTTATTCGCGAACGCCATTGCTAAGTAAATATGATATCTACCAGATCTTAATGGACTACTGGGCTGATACCATGCAAGATGATGTATATGTGCTAGTGCAAGATGGTTGGTCTGTGGGTAAAGTCCTGCGTGAATTGGTTGCGGAAAAAGGGGAAAAACTCAAAGAGACGCCTGATTTAGTGATTGGTAAAGCCAAATATAAAGCTGAATTAATTTCGCCTACGCTTATTGTGGCGCGCTATTTTGCTGATGAACAAGCTAAGGTCGATGCATTGCAAAGTAAACTTGATAGTGCTAGTCAAGAGCTAGAAACATATCTTGAGGAAAATGGTGGTGACGACGGTCTGCTCAATGATGCAGTCAATGACAAAGATAAAGTCACCAAAGCTACAGTCACTACGCGTTTGAAAGTTGCCACTAACGCTGATGAAAAAGCTGCACTTAAACAAGCTAAAAAACTGTTTGATTGTGAGGCTGATGCTAAAAAAGCGCTGAAAGAAGCGCAAGACGCACTTGATTTGGCGGTATTTAAGCAGTACTCGAAGCTTAGTATTGATGAAATCAAATCTCTAATAGTTGACGATAAATGGTTAGCGACTCTCGAATCAAACCTTATTGCTGAAATCGAAAGGATTACCCAACAACTGGCCAATCGAGTTAAAGAGTTGGAAGAGCGTTACAGTGAGCCACTACCAATGATTATGCAATCGGTAACAAGTCTGAGTGATAAAGTGGCGGGTCATTTAAAAGCAATGGGACTGGAGTGGACACTATGAGTAATGTAGAAACTAAAGTAAGTTCAAATCTTATTCCAGTTGGCTATAAGCAGACTGAAGTTGGGGTGATTCCGGAGGATTGGGAAATAAAATCTCTTGGAGAAATATGTAGTTTTGAAAATGGTGATAGAAGTTCTAATTATCCTTCAGCACATGAATTTTCTAATTTTGGAATTCCATTTATAAATGCTGGTCATATATCAGAAGGAAAAATCGACCTTGAAAATATGGATTATATACCGACTAATATTTTTGAACGCTTGGGAGGAGGTAAAGTAAAATCAGGTGACTTATTATATTGTTTAAGAGGTTCACTTGGTAAATTTGGAGTTGTATCTGATAAATTAGGCTTAGGCGCTATTGCTAGTTCTCTTGTCATAATAAGACCAAATAAGTCTACAACAACCAGTTTTATCTCATCATATTTTAAATCGAATATTTCAAAAAAAATGCTTTCCCTTTGGGCTGGGGGGGCTGCTCAACCTAATTTAGGAGCAAAAGAGTTAGCTAATTTTCTAGTTCCATTGCCTAATGCTAAAGAACAAACTGCCATCGCCAATGCACTATCTGATGTCGATGCGCTGATTACCGAGTTGGAAAAGCTGATCGCCAAAAAACAGGCTATCAAAACCGCCACCATGCAACAACTCCTTACTGGCCGCACTCGTCTACCACAATTCGCCTTGCGCGAAGATGGTTCGAAAAAAGGTACCAAGCAAAGTGAATTAGGGGAGATACCGGAGGATTGGGATATAAAAACATACGGTGAAGTCTTTACTTTTTTATCAACCGCAACAAATTCAAGAGCTGACTTATCTGACGACGGTGATTTTGGATATGTCCACTATGGTGACATCCATACGAAATGGAATAATAAACTTGACCTAAATAAGGAAAATTTGCCGACGATATCTAAGGATATCGTCAGATCACCATTCATAATGAATGGTGATTTGATTATGGCAGATACTTCTGAAGATTATGAAGGTATTGGTAAAAGCGTAGAAGTTTTTAATGTAGGCCATAAACTGCTTATTGCTGGTCTTCATACTTTCCTATTACGTGATAAAGATAAAGTGTTTGCGGACGGTTTTAGAGGCTATTTATATACTATCCCAGCCGTTAAAAATACCTTTGATAGATTGGCAACAGGTATGAAGGTATATGGTATTTCTAAACAAAATCTTTCTGCCGTTTGTATTCCTGTACCAAACATAGATGAACAAACTGCCATTGCCGCAATCCTCTCCGATATGGATGAAGAGATTCAGGCTTTGGATCAACGTCTTAGCAAAACCCGTCAAATCAAACAGGGTATGATGCAGGAGTTACTAACAGGAAGAACAAGATTAGTGTGAGTGAAAATCGTTATATAAATAATTAAATTCTTGAATCGGAGCTTGAGAATTTGCTAAATAAAAGAATAATAAAATTTAACTAAAGGCAATAGGTAAGCCGGTACATTTTTCTGCTGCAATTAAGCGTATTTGTCTAAATGGCTTAAATTTTTATGAAAAGACTGAGTTTACCTAATTTAATGGCAAGAGGGATATCAGGCAGAACAACCTGTATGACGAAAAGATACTAGCAATCCTGATCTCTTGAGCCTTTAGTTTAAAAACACAGATGAAGGAAAATTAATATGAGTATTGTCGGCCAGCATGAGCGCGCTACACAAAATCGGATTGTTCAATTTTTTCAAACTGACTTAGGTTATCGGTATTTAGGTGATTGGAGGGATCGTGAAAATAATAAGAATATTGAAGTTGCGATCCTTAGTGATTGGTTAAAAAAACGGGGTGTAAGTGAGGCGTTAATTAAGCGCACTATTCGCCAGTTGGATATGGCAGCAGCGCTCGGTGAAGGTAAAAAACTCTATTATGCCAACAAAGATGTTTATCGTTTGTTGCGCTATGGCGTTAAAGATAAAGAAGGTACTGGACATCAGAATGAAACAGTATGGTTGATTGATTGGAATAATCCTGAAGCCAACGATTTTGCCATAGCCGAAGAAGTCTCTATCAAGGGCGAAAATAAGAAACGACCTGACATTGTGCTGTATGTAAACGGTATTGCACTGGGCGTAATAGAGCTTAAGCGCTCGTGTATATCGGTATCTGAAGGAATTCGTCAAAATCTGGATAACCAAAAAAAGGATTTTATTCGTAACTTTTTCACTACCATGCAATTAGTAATGGCTGGCAATGATACGCAAGGTTTACGGTATGCTACAATTGAAACTCCCGAAAAATATTATCTTGAGTGGAAAGAAACAATTGAAAACACTTATACGCATAAACTTGATTATCACCTAAGCCGTATATGTAACAAAGTCCGTTTTTTACAAATCATCCATGATTTTATTGTTTTTGATGCGGGAATAAAGAAAACTTGTCGTCATAATCAGTTTTTTGGTATTGAGGCCGCTAAACATTATATTGCAAAGCGTGAGGGTGGCATAATTTGGCACACTCAAGGTTCAGGTAAAAGCCTAACTATGGTGTGGTTAGCTAAATGGATACGGGAAAATGTCAAAGATGCCCGTGTGCTGATTGTGACTGACCGTACTGAACTGGATGAGCAGATTGAAAAAGTATTTATAGGGGTTGAGGAAGACATTTACCGCACCAAAAGCGGTGCCGATTTAGTGGCGACGTTAAATCAACCGAATCCTTGGTTGGTCTGTACATTGGTACATAAGTTTGGCTGTCAGTCTGAGTCTGAACGTGATGCTGAAACCGATAAGTTTATTAAAGAGCTGAAAAAGTCACTGCCATCCAACTTTAGCGCTAAAGGCGAGTTGTTTGTATTTGTCGATGAGTGCCATCGTACCCAATCTAACAAGTTACATGATGCCATGAAATCAATTTTGCCTGAGGCAATGTTTGTTGGTTTCACGGGCACGCCGCTGATGAAAAAAGACAAAAAGAAATCCGTTGAGGTATTTGGCCCTTACATTCATACCTATAAATTTGATGAGGCTGTCGCCGATGGCGTAGTATTGGATTTGCGCTATGAAGCAAGAGACATCGACCAACACATTACATCCCAAAAGAAAATCGATGAGTGGTTTGAGGCGAAAACGCGTGGCTTATCTCGAATAGCAAAAACGCAGCTTAAACAAAAATGGGGCACAATGCAAAAAGTGTTATCCAGCAAATCACGCTTGCAACAGATTGTGAATGATATCTTGCTGGATATGGACACTAAACCACGCTTGATGGATGGTCACGGTAATGCTATGTTAGTGTGCTTTGATGTTTATCAGGCCTGTAAAGCTTATGAAATGTTCAGCCAAACAGACTTAGCTGGAAAGGTCGCTATTGTGACCAGTTTTCAACCAACTGCAGCGAATATTAAAGGTGAAGAGACAGGAGAAGGGTTAACGGAAAAACTCTTTAAATATGATTGTTACCGCAAAATGCTAGCAGACTATTTTGAATTAGCTCAAGACAAAGTTGCTAATATGGTTGAACAGTTTGAAACAGAAGTTAAAAAGCGTTTCATTGATGAGCCTGGGCAGATGCGTCTATTGATTGTGGTCGATAAATTGCTAACGGGCTTTGATGCACCTTCAGCCACCTATTTGTATATTGATAAGCAAATGAAAGATCACAGCCTATTTCAGGCAATTTGTCGGGTCAATCGTTTAGATGGTGATGATAAAGAATATGGTTATATTATCGACTACAAAGATTTGTTCCGTTCTTTAGGTAAAGCAATTTCTGACTATACTCAAGGTGCGTTTGATGATTATGACAAGGAAGATGTAGCCGGTTTACTAAAAAACCGTTTAGAGCAAGCCAAGCTGGATTTGGATAATGCGCTGGAAATGGTTCGAGCATTATGTGAACCGGTAAAAGTCCCACGAAAGACTCAAGATTATATTCATTATTTTTGTGGTGAGTCTGGCTTGAATCAAGATGAATTAACCGATAAAGAAGCGCTTCGTATAACCTTGTACAAGGCCGTAGTTAAGTTATTACGTGCATTTGCTAATATTGCTAACGAAATGCCTGATGCGGGCTATTCTTCTCAAGATATTGATTTAATCAGGTCAGAAGTTTGCCACTATGAAAAAGTTCGTGATGAAATTAAGCTGGCTAGTGGTGATTTGGTCGAGATGAAGCGTTTTGAGCCCGCAATGCGACACCTATTAGATATGTATATTCGTGCCGATGATAGTGAAGCGCTTATGGACTTTGAAGAAATAGGATTAATTGAGTTAATCGTCGAAAAAGGTGCCGGTGCGATTGATACCCTGCCTGAAAATCTACGTAACAATCCGGAAGCAATGGCTGAGGCTATTGAGAATAACGTTCGAAAAATTATTGTTGATGAAAATCCTGTTAATCCTAAATATTACGAACAAATGTCAGTTTTATTAAATGAGCTAATTGAACTTCGCCGACAAAAAGCGATTGAATATCAAGATTATCTGAAAAAAATTCAAGAATTATCGCGTAAGGTCGTTCGCCCTGAACAGACTGCATCCAACTATCCGAAATCTATGGATACTAATCCTAAACGAGCTTTTTACGATAACTTTGGAAAAGATGAAGGACTTGCAACAAAAATTGATAGTACAATTCGCTACACGAAAAAAGCGGATTGGGTTGGTGATCGTTTTAAAGAACGCGAGATTGCCAATGCTCTTCGAGATGAAACAGCGGGTTATGAAGTGGATATTCAGGCTTTAATGGAACTTGCAAAAGCGCAAAAAGAGTATCAATAATGACGATAATTGAAATTGGTTCGATAACTATACAGTTGAATCGTAAGGCAATCAAAAATTTACACATCAGCGTGTTACCACCGGATGGACGAGTACGTGCATCTGTACCTGAATATATGACAGACGCGGCTATGCGGATGGCTGTGATACGGCGTATCCCTTGGATTAAAAAACAACAGAACAACTTTATAAAACAACCTCGGCAATCAGAACGCGAAATGGTCAATGGCGAATGTCATTACCTATGGGGAAGACGCTATCGCCTCAATGTAGTAGCGCATATCGGTAAGCATGAAGCTAAACTAAATCGAGGACGATTGCATTTATATGTAAACCCTATGGTAACTGCTGAGCAAAAAATGTTAGTTTTGACGACTTATTACCGGAATGTACTAAAAAAGCGAATATCAGACTTATTACCTATTTGGGAAAATAAAATAGGTGTAGATGTTGCTGCTTGGGGTGTAAAAAAAATGAAAACCAAATGGGGAAGTTGCAATACACAAGCAAAACGTATTTGGTTGAATTTAGAACTGGCAAAGAAGCCTCCAGAATGTTTAGAATACATTCTGGTCCATGAGTTAGTACATCTACTTGAGCGTAATCATAATGACCGCTTTAAAGCTCATATGGATAAGTTACTTCCTGATTGGCTAGAACGTAAAGCATTGCTGAATGGATTACCATTGAACTACGATAATTGGCTGTAAATTTCTTTAATAAATGTATGATTTTCTATAGTGAGTTTTTCTTTAGCATTATTAGAACTAACTAAATATACGTATTTAGTTAAGGATACAATCCTTGGTACTTATATAACTTAAATTTTCCATACCTGCAATACTTTAAGCTGTATCTCCGATTCCGCGTCCGGGCACCAATTCTAAAAGAACACCAGCGAAAGCTGGTTTTTTTGTGTCTTAAACTTTTGGGGTATGTTTTTTTATTTTACCTATCAACAACTTTTTACTGAAATTATGCTAAATAGTACGGGCAAAAGCAGGTAATGTTGTTTCGATATTAGGAAGTATCCTCAGTAATTGTCATTAATTTTTAAGTGAATTGCTGATTATCGGAAAAGATTTTTTTTATCTCATCTATAATTATTCTACCGGCAGTAATATCAAGTATCCTTTTAGGAAAACAGATAATTATTTTTTTCTGTAAAACATTTTTTTGGATAATATGTAGAGAATCATCAATTAAATAGTCTGGTAGTAGGCTTACTCCAAAATCATTTTTAATAGCGACATAAATAGAGTTCAGCGTATTGGATTCGAATAATATTGACTTTCTACCATATTTATCAATTATATAATGGTTTTCAGGAAGGTCTTTCAAATCAAAATTGTAAAGCAATGTCTTTATCTTTTTGTCACACAATATTTCATTTTCCAAATACCGCTTAGAACAACATAAATGGTAGTTAATATTACGTAATAAATCCCCCTCATAATCTCTATCCGTATTAATGTACCTTATTGCTATATCACACTCTCTTTTATGGAGACTTTCAATGTTAGTACTTATTAAGAAATTAATTTTTACTTGAGGGTATTTATTTAATATTGGTTTTAGGCCTGGTATTAATATATTTTCAGCAATAGAAGCGCTTGATGATAAAGTAAGGGTTTGTTTTAAATGACTACCTGCCGTTGATTCTTCTTCCATATCCATCAACGATAAACTGATTTCTACAGCCTTTTCATATAAAGCTTGACCTTCATTGGTTGGATAGTAGCTATTGTCCTTAAAAAAAATTAATTTTTTTTTCAACGAGCGTTCTAATCTCTCTATTTTTCTACAAACAGTTACATAGTTAACGCCCATTTTTTTAGCTGCTGCTGAGGCTGTTTTATTGTCGATAATTGCAACCAAATACCTTAGATCGTCCCAATTCATACTACTCCTTACAATTATGAATATCCTATATGCAATTTATATGGTTCCCATCTAATTTTGCTGTAGTACTATGATTAAAACAGGAGAAAAAGATGATTAAAACATTATTACAAATATCGGGCGTTGAAAATAAACAAATTGATTGGAATAATTGTAATTTATTACTAATAGATATGCAAAATCAATATTTTGAGAGAGAACTGGATCTTAAAGAGCGAGGGAGAGACGCTGTCTTGAAAGCTAAAAGTGTTCTTGATTTTGCCAGAAACAAAAAAGTTAATATTTTTCATGTTATACACGTTAGTAATGATAAAGCAAAATTATTCAATAGTACCAGTAACGATATCAACATTATCAAAGAGCTGGAGCCAAGAAAAGGTGAAAATATAATTGTCAAAACGATACCTAACTCATTCTATAAAACTGATCTCTATGATTTATTGCAACTTACGGGTAAAAAGCAATTAGTTATAATGGGTTTTGCCAGTCATATGTGTGTGACGGCAACAGTTATAAGGGCCTTTGAGCTTGGGTTTGATAACTTTGTTCTCACTGACTGCTGTGCAACAAGAAAGCTTCCATTATTTGATGAAATAGTAGAAGAAGATTTATTACACAGATCTTCAATGGCATTATTAGGAGATCGTTACGCAACACTCATGAAATCTTATGATGTATTAAATTAGCCCCCTTTTCTGAATTTAGTTTGATTGCAGTTTAAAGGTGACGGTTGATTCTGTCACCAAATGCTGTAAACCAACTTATCGTTCTTTTGCCGTTTGGCATAGGTATATTATCCTTGCCAGTCACTTATAAATAGCTAAATCAATCTGCGATATGTATGGGGACGGCAACAAGCGCTTCATAAAACCTACACTTGCGAAATAACGTTAGATCAACAAATTTCATAAAGCATGTCAAAATAAATGTTACCACTACTGTAATACAACAAGTCACCAAAGCATGGATAATATTCATTGGGCTATCGATAATAATTTTAGGTATTCCGGGGGATACAAAAGCATAACGTGATAAACCGGATACTCACTGTTAAAAACTAAAAAGAAGTAAAAGGAAAACTGACTATGTTTTCAAACTGAGATTGTGATGCGAAAAATGTGATCTATATCTTATTTTTGGTAGTTTGTTATAAAAATTATTTAAAATTATTATTTTGATGATTATTTTATCTGCAATAATTATAATACATTCAATAAAAATCAAACAGTAAGCGAAAAATCATCTAATCAGTCGAGTGACATAGATAAGTTAAACATATCAAGAAAATGTGTTGATTAGTTGTTTTTTATATTTTTGTTTAGCATGATTTTGCTTGAAAAATGGCACTATTTTTGCAGAATTTGTTTGTTACACATCACTTATAGCTTGTGTTGAACATTTTTCAATTAAAAATGGAATATTATTATAAATTTCAATGTGATATTGGACTTTTAATCATAATGCAATTTGCACTATTGCTGTGCAAGATTTGATGAAAAAAGATTCTAATAAAATAAATTGTTCTGAAAATCAAAATTCAGACTATTTATACAGGCTTTATTTAAAAGATATTAGTAATACAACGTCTTTAACTTTGTTTAAGTAACATAAAAATAGAATTACAATTCAATAATTGGAGTAATTATCATGAATAATTTAAGGAAATATAAGCGTAAATTTTTGTTAGGTGTTGGGTTGCTGACGATGCTTGCTAGTGCACAGCTTCATGCTGCCCAAACACTAGTCTATTGTGCTGAGGCTTCACCTGAAACATTCAATCCACAGTTAGTGACAAGTGGAATTTCAATGGATGCTAGCGCTGTGCCTGTTTATAACCGTTTGGTCGAGTTTAAATTAGGTACGACCGAAATTGAACCTTCTTTAGCTAAATCCTGGGATATTAGCCAAGATGGTTTAACTTATACCTTTCATTTACGTGATGATGTGAAATGGCATAACACTAAAGAATTTAAACCAACACGAAATTTAAATGCTGATGATGTTATTTTCACATTTATGCGACAAAAGGATAAAAATCATCCTTATAACAAAGTTTCAGGTGGGCAATACGTATACTTTGATAGTATGGGGTTAACAGATTTAATTAAAGAGATTAAAAAGGTTGATGAATATACAATTGTATTTGAATTAAATCAACCGGAAGCGCCTTTTTTAGCTGATTTAGCGATGTCATTTGCTTCAATATTATCTGCTGAATATGCCGATGCTATGCTTAAAAATGGCACCCCCGAAAAAGTGGATTTAGTTCCTGTTGGTACAGGGCCATTCACTTTTGTTCAATATCAAAAAGATTCAAAAATCCTTTATAAAGCTAATCCAGAATATTTTGGTCCAAAAGCTAAACTTGATCGTTTAGTTTTTTCAATTACACCAGATGCTGCAATTCGTTATGCAAAATTGCAAAAAGGAGAGTGTCATGCTATGCCATTTCCAAATGTGGCCGATGTTGAACGAATGAAATCAGACAATAATATTGTAGTGAAAGAAATGGCTGGGGTTAACATTGGCTATTTAGCCTACAATATGGATAAGCCACCACTTGATAATTTAAAAGTTCGACAAGCATTAAATATGGCAGTGAATAAAGATGCGATTATTAAGGCTGTTTTTCAAGGTGCCGCTGAACCGGCTAAAAACTTTATTCCTCCTTCAATGTGGGGTTATAACGATGAAGTAAAAGATTACCCTTATGATCCAGCACAAGCAAAAGAATTATTAAAATCAGCTGGGCTAGAAAACGGATTTACTATCACTTTATGGGCAATGCCAGTACAACGTCCATATAATCCAAATGCGCGCCGTATGGCTGAAATGATTCAAGAAGATTGGGCTAAGATTGGTGTAACCGCTAAAATTGTTAGTTATGAATGGGGAGAGTATTTATCCCGTATTCGTGACGGTGAACATGATGCGGTGTTAATGGGTTGGTCTGGAGATAATGGTGATCCGGATAATTTTTATTCTGTTTTGATGAGTTGTGATGCGGTTAAATCAGGTCAAAATTATTCACATTGGTGCTATAAGCCATTTGATGATTTATTACAACAAGCTCGCATTGAGCCTGATCATGAAAAAAGGGTCAAGTTATACAAACAAGCGCAAGTTGAAATGCGTGATCAAGCGCCTACGCTAATGATTGCTCATTCTATGGTTTATATGCCATTACGTAAAGAGCTTAAAGGCTACGTCATGGATCCTTTAGCATTACATAATTTTAACCAAGTTACTCTTGAAAAATAGCATCAATGCAATTAACCACCTTTTTGTGGTTAATTGCGGCATTAGCTTTTTTAGGGTTGAAATAGTAAATATTATTTTTATAAAAAATTATCTTTCATATAAACAATACGTTAGAAGCAATATTTAAGAGCAACTATATGTTCCAATTTATTTTAAAGCGGTTAGGTATACTGATTACGACGTTTATTTGTATCACACTGCTTACTTTTATTTTTGTCCATCTTATCCCAGGGGATCCTATTACAGTGCTTGCTGGAGAGCGAGGCTTATCCCCAGAACGCCATGCTGAATTGATGACTCAACTGGGTTTAGATAAACCACTTTATCATCAATATTTTCAATATATTATCAATATGTTTCATGGCGATTTTGGAATTTCCTTTAAAAGCCAAATTCCAGTATGGGACGAATTTGTACCCCGATTTAAAGCAACGTTTGAGTTAGGATTTTGCGCAATGTTGTTTGCTGTCAGTGTCGGCATTCCAATCGGTGTTCTTGCCGCAGTGAAACGTGGTTCAATATTTGATCATACAGCGATAGGCCTGTCTCTAACCGGTTATTCCATGCCAATTTTTTGGTGGGGAATGATGCTAATAATGTTAGTCTCTGTACATTTAAACTTAACCCCAGTGTCCGGACGTGTCAGTGATATGCTATTTTTGGATGAAAGTAATCCTTTAACTGGATTTATGCTAATTGATACTTTTTTATGGGGTGAAACAGAAGATTTTATTGATGCTGTAACTCATTTAATTTTACCGGCTATTGTGTTAGGTACTATTCCATTAGCGGTCATTGTCCGTATGACCCGTTCTTCAATGTTAGAAGTATTAAGTGAAGATTATATTCGAACTGCACGTGCTAAAGGCGTTAGCCGAATTCGTATTATCCTTGTTCATGCGTTACGCAATGCGATGATTCCAGTGATTACTGTTATCGGTTTACAAGTTGGTTCAATGCTAGCTGGAGCTATATTGACCGAAACGGTTTTCTCATGGCCTGGAATTGGACGTTGGCTTATTGAAGCGCTACAACGCCGAGATTACCCTGTCGTGCAAAGTGGCGTGTTAATCGTTGCGGGTATGATCATTTTAGTGAATTTATTAGTTGATATGTTGTATGGCGTTATCAATCCACGTATTAGACATAAATAAGAGTATGTATACAGATGAATAAACAGGATATTGCTGAAAAAACCAATACACAGCCGGATGCTAGTTTGGTTGCACCTAAACCCTTAACGCCCTTAGGAGAGTTTTGGTTCTATTTTTCAAAAAATAAAGGGGCTGTTGTTGGTTTAATTTTTATTGTTATCGTTGTATTGCTAGCTGTTTTTGCTAATTTTATTGCGCCACATTCTCCTTCTGAACAATTTAGAGAAGCATTATTAGCTCCTCCTGTCTGGATGAAAGATGGCAGTTGGCAATTTATTTTGGGAACCGATGATGTAGGTAGAGATATTTTATCTCGCCTTATTTATGGTGCTCGACTATCCTTATTGGTCGGTTGTTTGGTTGTCATCATCTCACTTATTTTGGGCATTACCCTAGGTTTGATTGCTGGTTATGTTGGTGGCTTCGTCGATAACATCATTATGCGAGCTGTTGATATTATGCTTGCTTTACCGAGTTTACTGCTTGCACTGGTTTTAGTTGCAATTTTCGGCCCATCTATTACTAACGCCTCTATCGCTTTAGCTTTTGTTGCATTACCACACTATGTTCGTTTAACTCGAGGCGCGACGCTTGCTGAAATTAATAAAGATTATGTGATTGCTTCCCGAGTTGCCGGTGCCGGAGCCTTACGGCAGATGTTTATAAATATTTTGCCAAATTGTTTAGCGCCACTGATTGTTCAAGCCTCGTTAGGATTTTCAAATGCAATTTTAGATATGGCCGCCTTAGGATTTTTAGGTATGGGCGCACAACCGCCAACACCTGAATGGGGAACAATGCTTGCTGACGTATTGCAATTTGCACAGTCTGCATGGTGGGTTGTTACCTTTCCTGGCTTAATTATTTTAATGACAGTGTTAGCTTTCAACTTAATGGGAGATGGTTTGCGTGACGCACTTGATCCTAAATTGAAGCAGTAATGGAGATACAGTCATGGCACTATTAGAAGTAAAAGAATTATCAGTTGAATTTAACGGATTCAAAGCCGTAGATCATATTAGTTATGACGTCGAACAAGGACAAGTAGTTGGTATAGTTGGAGAATCTGGCTCAGGTAAATCAGTTAGTTCGCTGGCAATAATGGGATTAATTGATTTTCCCGGCAAAGTTACTGCCGAAGCATTACATTTTGATACTAAAAACCTTCAACAGCTTACAAGCAAAATGCGTCGTAAGATTGTAGGTGCAGATGTGGCGATGATCTTTCAAGATCCAATGACTAGCTTGAATCCTTGTTTCACTATAGGTTACCAAATTATTGAAACATTAAAAATTCACCAAGGTGGCAGTAAAAGAGCACTTAAAGCAAGGGCGATTGAATTGCTTAAATTAGTGGGTATTCCAGATGCTGAGAATCGTTTAAGTGTTTATCCACACCAGTTGTCAGGTGGGATGAGTCAACGGGTCATGATCGCAATCGCAATTGCGTGCAATCCTAAACTCTTAATTGCTGATGAGCCGACAACCGCATTAGATGTTACCATTCAAGGGCAGATTATTGAGTTATTGCTTGAGTTACAACGCAAAAATAACATGGCATTAGTTCTTATTACCCATGATTTAGCGTTAGTTTCTGAAGCAGCACAAAAAATTATTGTGATGTATGCCGGGCAAGTTGTGGAAATTGGCGATGCTGAAATTATCTTTAAAACGCCGTTACATCCTTACACTCAAGCATTATTACGATCACTTCCTGAGTTTACTCAAGATAAAGAACGGTTAGAATCGTTATCTGGTGTTGTACCGGGTAAATACGATAGACCAGTGGGCTGCTTACTTAATCCTCGTTGTCCTTATGCAACTGAGCGTTGTAATACCGAGGAGCCTACATTAATCAGCTATTCCAAAACCAGGAAAGTAAAATGTCATTATCCATTATCGCGCGAAGGGACACCTCAATATGAACAACAATAATATGGAAAATAGTGAATTACTGCTTGATGCCAGAAACTTGACGAAATATTATTCGGTAAAAACCGGTTTCTTTTCGGAAAAAAAACAAGTCAAAGCGGTTGATGGTGTTTCTTTTACATTAGGTAAAGGCAAAACCCTTGCGATTGTTGGCGAATCAGGGTGTGGTAAATCTTCATTAGCCCGATTATTAACAATGATTGAAAAACCGACATCCGGTGAAATATATTTTAAAAATCAGAACCTATTAAATGATGATCCACAAGCGCAAAAATTACGTCGTCAAAAAATACAAATCGTTTTCCAAAACCCCTATTCATCATTAAACCCACGAAAAAAAATCGGCTCGATATTAGAAGAACCTCTCATTATCAATACTGATTTAACGGCAAGTGACCGTAAAGCAAAAGTACTATCAATGATGCAAAAAGTTGGGTTAAAAGAAGAGTTTTATAATCGTTATCCTCATATGTTTTCGGGTGGACAACGCCAGCGTATTGCTATCGCAAGAGGTTTAATGCTTGATCCCGAAGTGGTGGTTGCTGATGAACCGGTTTCAGCATTGGATGTTTCTGTGCGAGCACAAGTACTTAATTTGATGATGGATTTGCAACAAGATCTTGGGTTATCTTATATATTTATTTCTCATGACCTTTCAGTTGTTGAGCATATTGCTGATGAAGTAATGGTAATGTATTTGGGGCGTTGTGTTGAACAAGGGAGAAAAGATGAAATCTATCGTAATCCTCAACACCCATACACGCAGGCACTTTTATCCGCAACACCAAGATTAAATCCCGATCTTAGGCGTGATAGAATAAAGTTAGAAGGGGAATTACCAAGCCCTTTGAACCCGCCTTTAGGTTGTGCTTTTCATGCTCGCTGTCGTTGGGCATTTTCACGTTGTGCATCTCAGCAACCAAAGCTGATTAATTATAATGAACATAAAATTGCTTGTTTTTGCACAGAAGAGAAAATTAATAACAGTGGCAGTTAATGCTGCCACTAAACTGCCATTATATGAGAAAGTTTAACGGAATTTTTATTAACAAAACTTCTAACTTACTTTTTGAACGATTGAGTGGTAATGAAGAAGTATGTAATAAGGTTATGGGTGACGTAGAATTAAGAGAAGTGATTAAACGACTTGCCAAACAAATATATGAGCGAGTAAAGTGCTAAAATAATATATAAACACTATTTTTAATAAATACCATCTTCAATTAGCATAGGTAATTTATGACTTACTATACCAATATATTTTCCCCTGAAACCTATTTATCTTTGGATTTTTATTTACTCACCTAGGGGGATAAGTCCCTCAAATTTAGAGCATTCTTCTCCAAATGCATATGCAGGTATGCCTATACCCCCTGACAAATTCCATATCTGCTTAAGCCAGTCAATGCTTACTTCAACAATTAAATCATTGACTGAAAATGGAGTTTCATAAGGATCAAATAAAGGCACTTCTGGTTGTAATTTAGCATCAATGAATTTTATGCCAAACAGTTCACGATAAGGTTCTATCACTTTATTAAGTACGTATAGATCTGGTCCGATAAGGTGAACCATAATAGAAAATATACCTTCCTCATCTTGGGTGGGATGAATACCAACCTCAACCGATCTAGCTTTTTCGGGCAGAATCTGTTTAATACGATTAATCTTCGCAATCGCATCTTGCGTGTGCCTATTAAGAATATCTTTCAGTATTATCATATATTGAGTTTTTGTCATAACTTTCTTCTCGTTAGTTTGTTTTCCTTGCTTTATACGCAATAAACGACAGTTTTTTGTCTGATTCTTGTTTGGCAGGGTACATAATACAGTCTTTCATAAGATGTTTGTCCGCTTGAATAATTAATTCATTGCCGGTTGTAATTGTAGTTAAAAAAATTGTTTATTTATTTTTCAATCATTCTGTGTAATTTCTTGTTTCTCATGTCTACCATTTGGATTAATGTATTTGTTGAAATACATATTTCAAATTTATAATGATTATAGATTAGTTAAAATATTCAGTTTTTTAACTAAATAAATTTTTTTAACGGTATTGATTAAATAATAATAGATATTTTTGTAAAGAGTTTCAGGAATAATTTAGTCAAAAGTTCCTCTAAATGTTCATTAACATATAGCGTACTAGATACAATATTATTATTTAATAATCCGTTACTGGAATATACTCATCTTTTTATATTAGTAAGATTATATTAAAATTAAGTTAGATATGATTATAGTATTATTCTAATTATAGAATTAATTAGTTGTTAGCTTAGGGTAAAACAATGTCCAATTATCAAACGCCAATCACAATCAAAGATGCATTAACTCATATACAACAAAGAAACTACTTATTACCATCGATTCAACGTGAATTTGTTTGGGGACAAAGTCAAATTGAGGTTTTATTTGATTCCTTAATGAGAGGATATCCGATTGGTACATTTTTATTTTGGCGGGTTGATAAAGATGGTATAAATAATTTTCAGTTTTATGAGTTCCTAAAACATTATCATGATCGTGATCAGTTTCATAATGATAAGGTAGAAAATTTAGACAAAGAATCTATTACAGCTATCTTAGATGGGCAGCAGCGGTTAACTGCCTTATATATAGGTCTTATGGGAACATATGCAGCCAAATTACCCTATTATCGCGTAGATAATGATCATGCTTATCCTAAGAAACAATTATATTTAAACTTATTCTATAGGCTTACAGATGAATTAGAAATGAAATATGAGTTCAAATTTCTAACTCAATCAGAAGCTACAAAAGAATCAGAAGATTGTTTTTGGTTTCCTTGTCACCAAATACTAGAATTAGCTGATATGAGTAAGATTTCAATGTTTTTGATGAAACAAGGGCTGATGGATACATCTAAATATACAGAAAGTCAGTCTGAATACGCTATAAAAACTTTAAATGAATTTTATAATATCATTCATCAAAAAGGTACAATTAGTGCATATGTGGAAAGTGATAATAAACTTGATAAAGTTTTACAAATATTTATTAGAATTAATAGTGGAGGGACTAAATTAAGTTATTCAGATCTTTTATTATCCATTGCAACAGCTCAATGGACGGAAAAAGATGCTCGAGAAGAGATACATTGTTTAGTTGATGATTTAAACCAAATAGGCACATCCATAAATTCTATCCCTTTTCATTTTAACAAAGATTTTATATTGAAATCTTGCCTAGTTTTATCTGATTTAGATGTGAAATTTCAGGTGGATAATTTCACTAAAGAAAATATGAAAATCATAGAAGGAAATTGGGAAAAAATTCGTAATGCTATAATTCTTTCTGTTAAATTAATTTCAAACTTTGGTTTTAATGGTGATAGCTTAACGACATATAATGCTGTGATACCTATTGCTAATTATATTTATTATAATAATTATGACAATAAGTTTCTGATTTCAAGTCATTATCAAGGTGATCGACAAAAAATTAAAGAGTGGTTGGCTAAAGTTATACTTAAAGGTATTTTTGGTGGTACACCTGATGCGATTTATCCTGTTATAAGGCGATTGATAAAAGAGTCTCCTTTCTCATTTCCGTTAGAATCCATAACAGAACATTATAGAGGTCGACAGCGCTCTATCATATTTGATATGGACGAATTAGATGCTTTATTAGAATTGAAATACAATGATAAAAAGACATACTCTTTACTAATGTTGCTATATCCATCGATTAATCAAACTTTTATTTATCACAAAGATCATTTACATCCTCGATCTCACTTTAATAAAGTTAATTATCGTCTTTTAGGACTTACTGTTGAAGATACTATTTTCTATGATAATTATAAAGACCGTATTGCTAATATTCGGTTATTACCAAATACACAAAATCTTGAAAAAAGAGATATGACACTACAAGCATGGGTTGAACAAAATTTTGATAACCAAAATGCTATTCATCATTTTTTAAAACAACATCATTTATCTGAGAATGTATCTCTTGATTTTAAAGATTTCAAAGAATTTGTTTTAGAACGTGAAAAATATATTAAGCAGGATTTACTTGATATATTGAATATTAAGCCGAGTCTTTAAATTCAATAGTTTATTAATTTTATATCCAGTAAAATTTTAGCGGTTTTTGGTAAATATAAAAGTACTTTAATTTTTATATTCAGAATTTAAACTTATAAATAAAATACTGGATATATTCCTTTAACTAAAATCTTTACCCCACCTTTTCAGATAACAAATTGTGAAATCACTCATTTTATGCTAGTTTCATCGTTATCACTTACATAAAATATTGGTTAAACCAAGGTTGCTTATGTCAAATTCATCGGCTAAAAAAGTCGCTTTTGCCGCTTTTATCGGTACCACCATTGAGTGGTATGATTTTTATATCTATGCGTTGGCATCGGTATTGATTTTTGGTCAGCTTTTTTTTCCTTCAGATAACGAGTTTGTGCAAATTTTAGGTGCGTTTGCTACTTTTGCAGTAGGTTTTTTGTCACGTCCTTTAGGTGCAGTGCTTTTTGGTCATATCGGTGATCGCTTAGGGCGTAAAAAGTCGTTAATTATTACGTTAGTGCTAATGGGCGTAGCAACAACGTGTGTTGGTTTATTGCCCTCTTACCAACAAGCTGGTGTGATATCGCCAATTTTATTGGTCGCACTACGTATTTTACAAGGTGTCGCTGTTGGTGGTGAGTGGGGTGGTGCCGTGTTGATGACAAATGAACATGCGCCGAAAGGATTGAAAAATTTCTTTTCATCCTTTGCTCAGTGGGGAAGCCCTGCCGGCAATATTTTAGCACTATTGGTTTTCTCTTATATTATTCGGTTACCAGTTGCTGAACTTATCGATAGTGGGTATTGGCGTATTCCTTTTTTAGCCAGTTTTATTTTGTTAATTATTGGGGTTATTGCTCGTGTCACCTTAACCGAATCGCCGGTTTTTATTGAATCAAGCAAAAAACAAGCAGACTTAAAACAAGAATCCGCCCCCATTATTGATGTATTTAAAAAGGCAACCCCATTACTAGTTTTAGCCATAGGTGCCAATGTGTTATCATTTAGTGGTATTTTTTCAAATACCTTAATGATTGGTTATACCACTATCGCACTAGGTGTTGAAAAAGGTGTAATTGTCGATGCTCTATTTTGGATTGCGCTTGTCCATTTTGTTGCCCAACCTTTCATCTCTTATTGGTCAGAAAAATTCTCGGCAACTCGCTTTTTGACTTGTTCGGCAATATTAGCGATGGCATCAGTATTTTTGTTATTCCCGATTATAAATTCAGGTACAAAAACTAGTTTTATTATTGGTATTTCGTTAAATGTGATTTGTTATAGCGGTTTTTATGGTGTGATAGCCGGATATTTAAGCCGAATTTTTCCAGCGAGGATTCGTTATACTGGGCTCTCAATGAGTTACCAAGGATGTGCGGCTATTTTTGGTAGCTTAATTCCGATGATAGGTGGTTATGTTATTTATACCTTCAAAAGTTTTTGGTTACCATTAGCCTTGTTTTATTGCGGTTTAGCACTGATATCCATTATCTGCATCTACTTGTTAAGCAAATATCGTTATTATGATGAATAATAAGGTCAATATATGAAAACCGTTTTATCAATTCAGTCCAATGTTGTTTATGGTTATGCCGGCAATAAAGTGGCGACGCTGGCGATGCAATTGCAAGGTGTCGAAGTGATGCCAATTCACACCGTTCAGTTATCGAGTAATACGGTTTATCCACATTATGACGGCATTGTGCTGGGCGCTCAGCAAATCACTCGAATCGTCAATAGTTTAGAAAAAATTGGCGTATTATCATCCATTGACGCCATTATTTCGGGCTATATTGGACTTGCCGAACAAGGTGAAGAAATCCTTGAGGCCGTAAAAAAGATTAAATTTTATAATCCTGATGCGATTTATGTTTGCGATCCGGTGATGGGTGGCGACATCAATAAAGGCAGTTCTCTGCCACAAAATATTATTGATTTCTTCACTAAGCAAGCAATCAAATACGCTGACTATATCACACCAAATTTATTGGAGTTACAGATATTATCGAATCTGGAAATCAAAACCTTTAACGATGTGCTTAACGCCATAAAAACGCTGCAAAATAAGCCGATTCAAGCCATATTGGTTAAAAATCTACTGCATGCCGGTAAAACGACTGAATTATTTGAAATGATTTTAGCCACACCATCGCAAAGCTATCATCTGGCTCGACCATTATATGATTTTCCCCACCGTCCATTAGGCGTGGGCGATTTAATTTGTAGTCTGTTTACTGCGCATTTAGTCAATGGACAATCCCAATTAGCCGCCTTTGAACTGGCTGCCAATGCCGCTAATCACGTTCTCGACATCACCAAACAACAAAATGCTCGAGAGCTGGCGATTATTGATGCTCAGCAGTGGATTAAACAGCCGGATTTGAAGTATCGTGGGACACCGCTAGCATTATAAGGCAATTCAGATCGGTATTATTGTCATTGGTCATAATCATTTTAGCTGCAAAATTTAATTAGTTTATTCTTGGCATAGAAAATGCATTCCTCAAAATGTTACTGTTAACAATTGAGGAACGACTAAAATGTGGAAAAGACACCCAATATTATTAAGTTTATTGCTTATTAATCCTTTATCTGGTGCTGCTGATATACCGCGATCAGAGACAGGAAAGTACTGTGATACCCCTTCCCGTTGTCTTAACCCGATAACGACCAATGTCATGGTAACGTCCCCCAATTATTTAGCGACTCAAGCTGGAATTGATATATTACGCAAAGGAGGCAATGCGGTTGATGCAGCGATTGCCGTAGCCTCAACGCTTGCTGTTGTTTATCCTCAAATGAATACCATTGGTGGAGATAACTTTTGGTTAATTTACAACGCTAAAACTAAAGAACTAAAAGGACTAAATGCTAGTGGTCGTTCTGGTAGTTTAGCCACGATAGACTATTATAAAAATCAAGGTTTCCATAAAATTCCCTCACGAGGCTATTTGGCAGCCAATACCGTTCCAGGGGTGGTTTCCGGTTGGGATGAGGCGTACCAATATGCATCTAAAAATATGAAAAATGCACTACCGTGGAACACGTTATTCGCATCAGCAATTGATTATGCCGAAAATGGATTTTCGGTTTCACCTAGCTTAAATTATTGGACAACAATCAATATTGATCCAAAAGACAAAGAGTTTCGGGAGTTACAGCGTTTTTCGGAGTTTAAAAAAGTATTCTTAAAAGACGATGGGCAAGCTTACCAAATTGGCGAAATCCTTAAACAACCCGATTTAGCTAACACATTAAAAATTATTGCAAATAAAGGCGCTAAGGAATTTTATCAGGGTGATATTGCCAAAAATATTGTCAACGATCTGCAAAGCCATGGTGGTGTGTTGACTTTAGATGATTTTGCTAAGCATCGTACTACATGGGTAGCTCCGATCCATGTTAATTATCGACAATATACCGCCTATAATCTACCACCCAATACACAAGGAATGGCATCATTAGAGATTCTAAATATACTCAATAATTTTGATATAAAATCCTTGGGTGAAGGTAGCGCAGATTATTACCATTTAATTATTGAAGCAACAAAACAAGCATTTGCTGATCGAGATAAATACCTTACTGATCCCGATTTTAATCAGATTCCGCTTGATCTCTTATTATCTACCCAACATGGTCAGCAACAAGCAAAACAGATTGATATGCAAAAGGCTCGTGTAGAAATAAAGCCATTAGATCCTAAAGGTGATACCGTTTGGTTTGGTGTTGTTGATGCAGAAGGAAATGCGGTATCTATTATTCAAAGTATTTATCATGATTTTGGTTCTGGCATTGTTGCTAAAGATACAGGAATTTTATTGCAAAATCGTGGTAGTTTTTTCTCGTTAGATCCTAACCATATTAATCGTTTAGAGCCAAATAAACGCACCTTTCATACGTTAAATCCAGCCATGCTTTTAAAAGATAATAAACCTTATCTGGTTTATGGCACCATGGGCGGAGAAGGACAACCACAAACGCAAGCGGCAATTGTGACACGAATTGTTGATTATGGCATGACACCCCAAGATGCCATTAATGCACCAAGATGGTTACATGGCCGCACATGGGGTGCATCATCCAATAATCTTAAAGTGGAGGGACGCATACCTAACGATGTAATTCATTCCCTCAAATTACGTGGACATGATGTGCAAATTGTTGATGATTACACTGATACCATGGGTCATGCCGGTGCCATTCTTATCGATGCAAATTTACATCTACTAATGGGCGCAACCGACCCGAGAGGGGATGGTTTAGCGGCTGGGTATTGATACTATTTGGGTAATGAATTGATAGCGGTTAAATAAAGTTGCTCAATGCAGAAAAATCCCTTTTAAACTATAACATTATATAATCTTGTTAAGGTTTCCACCGTTAAATGTTGGAAGCTTTAAAACGGATAACGGTATAGGCTCCTCAATAATTTTTACATTGTTGCAATAATAACTATTGGCTTGGTATTGTTTGCTATAAACAGTGAGTGTTTTTACTGATTTAATTGATGTTTGGTTGCAATGTAACTCCGTATAATTTTTAAAAGAAAAAAAGACGATTTCCGAAAATATAAAAAGATAAGATATCTTTATTAAGATTGATTTATTTTTCCCAAATCAAAGCAACTACCTATATTGAGTGCCGTAAAGATTGCCAACGTGATTGATAAACTCCCAATGACATAATGCAGTGGTGACCGCGCAAAATGAATTAGTCGAGATAGTGCATAAATTAAGGCTAGTGGTGCGTGAAGGAGTAAAAATTATCGAGGAGCAATTCTCGATTTTTATCTAAAATTTACTACTATCAACTTTAAATTGCCAAACTTACTAAGCGCCGTAATTGCATTAGTATTCTGTTCAATAAGATTTTTACAGATTCTCCTCGCTATAGGTTAGCGCAATTGTTTAATATTATTATTCGAGCATTCAGGCGAACGAAGGTTTCCAACAAAACCCTCAAGCTCTCTGTTCCACTGCGCGTGGAGCGTAAGGGCGAAAGTTTAGTCTAATGTTTATTAATTCGACTACTTTGTTGTTCTTTAGTTGGATCATGAGGTTGGCATTTTCCATATATTGTTGATTTAAATATTTTTCCACGATTATCAATGAGTTCTCCAATCATAACATAGGGGGCACCAACTGGATATTTGATGTGATCGTGATGTCTAGTGTAATGGTCAAAATCGATTGTAATGATCGCGCTTTTCAAGCATTGCGAATTGATATCTTTAGCATTCAATAAGCGGTAAAGTTTAGAATTATATTTAGATACGATTGGTTGAAAATATGCCGTGTCTGGTTTAACAACCTGATTTAGTAAATCGAACTTTAATGAGAAAATATGGTTTGTTTTTGTAAATTGATACAATATACCTAAAGCCCAGTATCCGTGAAAGTCATTATTCCTGCTACTAAAGCTGCCCGTTATTCCTCGTATTACATCAATAAGTTCTTTGTGCTTGGACATATTTAATTGGTTTCAGTTTTGGTCAAAAATTTAAAGTAATCTATTGGAATAGGTAAGCGATAATGCCGACAAGCGGTTAGTATTATCGGGTTAATTCCATATTTTATAGCACTAAGCTCTTTAAAATAAGGCTCACTATTGCAAACATTCAAAACATCCGCCAAAAATTGCTCAGGATCTTGCTTAATGTTTAAAGTGCTTAAAGAACTACCATGAAGATCTTCATTAGTATAAAATAAATCTTCAGATGTTGAATCAGGATACCATAATTGAAAATTACAATGTTGTATTATTAAGTTTTTGATGTCCTGAATATCTTTATATACGTCTTTTAGATCAAATAAAGAAGCAAATAAAGCAATATAGGGATATAAAATACTGCTGGCTGTTGCTTCTTTTCTGTATTCATCACTCATATTTTTAGGATGTCTGATCAGTTTTTCATAATCTGTGAATATACAAGGGTATGTAAGATGTTGATATAGTTGAAACCCAATGGATTTTGTCATTCCAGATAACCAAGTGTGAATAAATTGTTTTGTGTCAGGTAAACTTACAAGAAAAAGTACCGCTAATGAAATATCAATGGCTTGCTCATCTAAACATGGTGAGTACAATATTTGATTGTTGCTGATAAAAAGAATAATTGCATCTCTATAGTAATGTAGTTTTTGAATTAAATTTTGTCCAAAATCACCATCACGTTCCTCTAAAGATAATTTAGTAAATATAAAACTATTCCAAAAGCCGTATAATGCTAATCTTCCTAATATATCAAATAATTTTAGGTTTATATCTATTGGGCAAATTGATTTTATTGCTTTTGATAACCCATAATATTTATTAACGTGAGGAAGAATTTTTGTATCTAAGAAAGTATTATTGATATTTAAGGTTAACATCCAATAGAACTGAAATAACTCTAAAATACCACTAACTTTCTTATTTTTTTTCTTTATATTGTAATATTTTTTTATTTTATCCCATAGAATAAGTAAAGACTGTTCACTACTTAGACATGCACTTTCTAGATTATTTTCACTTTTAGACCAAGATATTAAAATACCTAAACAAAGATATAACTGCCTGACTGCTTTTAGACATTCATCATCATTTTTGAACTCTTTATTAATTAATAAATGAGTTAGACGAGAAAAATATTGTTGAGAAGATTCGGGTATATCTATCATTGCTAGAGACTTTCTCAAAAGGCTTTGACATTCATTTGGAAGCAATTGCTCTTTTAAGAAGTGCTTTTCAATTAATGAAGATAAAACTTCACCATTCCATTCAGAAAAAGTGATATTTTCTTCTTGATATTTATCTTCGTAGCTTGTTATATCAACCCTAACATCCTCTTGCAAATCACCACCAAAACATAAACAAATTTCAATCTGTTTATCCTTATATTTAGGAGGGAGATGACAACGAATATAAGTCTCGCGAATTTGATCTAGGGAGGGTCTTAAATCATTTTTATTTCCACTATTCCAGTCCTGATTGCTTAAATTTCCTGCTTTAATGGAAAATAAATAGACTTTTGGCTTTTCCTTTCCAATTTTACCGTATGCAGCAACGTCAACGCCATATTGTTTATTCCCTCTTCCTGGCTTGGAAAAAACAGTTAATCCCATTTGAGATAATAGATTTGGGACTAAAACATCAAGTTCATCTCTTTCGTTTAAGGTTTTTAAATATTCTCGAATAATTAATTTCATAAGATATATTCCTTAATTCGAAAGGTAAATAAAAGATATTCTAAATTACTATTATCAACAACACTTTGTAATGGTAATTCGGATGAGTAGCTATATTTATGCATAGGTGTTTTTTGAAGAGCTTTGCTTCCACCATTTATACCACCACAATAATAAAGAGAATTATTTCCATACAAATTTATAACTGTTGGTATTGCTTCTCCAAACAATGGGTTTTTACGAACATTCTCATTTATTTGATCATTTATATCACAACGATATTTATGATATTTCTCTTTTTGGGGCAAACTTGGATTAAGTTCAGAAATAGTTTCTTCAATCTCATTAATTTTTAAAAAATCTTTATATTTTTCTACTAAATTAGAGGTGATTTTTTTTATTTTGGGTGTAAATGATTTTCTATGTTCATCAATGAAATCTTGGAAAGTATTTGGATAGTTAAGAACTACAGTGCTAAAAAGCAAGTTAATAATTTTATTTTTTTCTTTTTTATTTTGAACAATGTCTAATAATGTCAATATAAAACTGATTATTGATGTTGGAGAAAAAAATAACCAACCACAAACTTTCTGAGCAAGGAATAAACAAATGTTTTTTTTGTTCAAATCCAAAAAAAAGGTATCGACAGTTATTGTTTTATCATCTTTATGCCGATGATTAATAATAGCAGAACAATTTCTTTGTAATATATATTCAGATGATAGTAACCATTTTGTGATTAGATAATTAGTAAGCTTTTCTGATTCTGAAATAGAATACAAAGTTGATTCAAAAGATGTTAACAAGAATTTATTGCGATCTTTTATTAACAAATTTTCTAGTAAAAAACATGCTTTGATGACATTAGATTCAAAAAGTTTTTCTATGCTTAGATCAATTTTTGTGAGATACTTCTCTAAATTTAAAAGATTTAGCTTAATGATCTGATCTACAATTTTATTGGTTAAATAGTTGGGAATATTTTTGATATTAAAAATAAGGCCTGCTGTTATTTGTATTACATTATCATCTTGTTTTAACCAAATTTTATCCGCTAAATTAGTTATTATTTTTTCTTTATTTAGGAAATGAATACTTATTATTACAAGCAAATAAAGAATATTACCATGTATTGAACTGTTATCATTTTGATCAATTATCTGTTCTACTTTTTTTAGAATCTGATTAATATCTTTATCTTCAATATTACCAATGAAAGATAATTGGCATAATGTAAACAATAGTTGCTGCTTTATTGAAATATCTATTTTAGGATCTGTAATAATATTTATTAAATTAGTAATTCGATAATCAAAGGTATTTATATCAAATGTGCTTACAGATGTTGAGAGTAAACTACCAAATTCATCCAAATTGGCTAAGACTAAATTAAAAAATTGATCAGCCTTATTTTGATCTTCACTACATAATCGCCGAATAGCCATAGTTTGTTCAATAATTAGTGAGCATTTCATTAATTCAAGAAGATCAATATCTAACTCCATTAATAAACTATCTAACCAAATATTTAAACAATATAACTGATGGTGTTTATTGGTAAAATTGTCTTTATTGTAGTTTAATATAGCATCAATTATATTGATTTCTTTTGAATTATGTAATTCTTTGATGATTAATATCAGTTCTTTTTCAGTAAGGGTGTGTATAGTTAAAAGCTCTGAAATTTTGTTTAATAAATAGTTTTCTTTCTGTGCAACTAAAATTTCATTTTTTATTGAATCCATATTTATCCTTTTAATGATATAAAACAGATAACTTAATGATTATAATACATCAATATGAAATAAAGTTTTACTCTATCATTAAATTATGAGGGATCTAAAATGGAGTATTTTCTAACAATATTTTCGGGAATTGGTGTAACTGTTATCAGTTGGGTGAAAGAATTTTTTTCAAAAAAAAGAAATAAAAAGAATGAATCTCAACTCAAACTAAAACTAGAAAAATCATCTTTAACTGATAGCGTTTCCATTCTAACTGAAAAAGACAAATGAACACAACGATTTCAATATGTCTTGACACTTATGAATTATACTTCGTGTCATGGTGGTTTTACTAAAGCAAAGCTAGCGAAAATAATGAAGCTAGATAAAATTAGTTCACTTGAAAAATATACAACAGGCGAGGAAGAACCATCTTTTAAATTTCTTGAACAATTTTGTGAAAAGTTTGGTATTAATTTCCAATGGATGACAGAAGGGATAAGTGAACCGTTTTATAATGAAAAATATATAAGATTTGACCCAATTGACTATTATGAAGAAATAGAACGCCTTCAACCAGAAAAAATTTATTTTATTCGATGTAATAGTGAAATATCAGAGTTTTTTATTGTTTTAAAGCTTGCCGATTGGAATTATCTGATTTGTCACCGTATTTGGCACTTAAGCGATCATGTTGGCGGTACGGGAAGAGATCAATTAGTAAAATTTTATAAGCTAGTTAATAAGTTAAGAAATAACGGTTTTTATTGTAAATGTTCAGGAAGAACCTTAACCAACGATAAGTTTGATAAATTGTATCTGGGACAAGTGTTTCCGGCCGAAATTATTAATATTAGTCAAACGGATAATCCTTGGTGGGATGATTTTACTGATATAAAACATCATTATCCAATAGCTGAAAGTTATCTTAAGATGTATGGTCAATCATTTATTAATGCACAAAAAATAGTACTTACTGAGTTAAAATATAGATAAAACTATTATATGTTTGATAAATAATTATGGATAGTTTGTAACATAAGTAGTGTTACAAACTATTTTATTTTACCCAAAATCCCCTCTACTTTCTTCGGTGTGATTTCTATTATTTTAGCAATGGTTTTGATATCAACACCTTTATTAAGTAGTGCATTTGCTAATGCTTTGGCTTGTGCAAGTGCTGCTTCTTTTTTTCTTTCTCTGCCTTAATTTTATCGTTAGCGACCGCCAACTTCTCTTTAGCAATCAACTTTTCTTCCTTACGAATGCGTTCAACCACTTGATAAGTAGGGACGTATTTTAGGCTTTGTTCTAACTCGTCCATAAGTTTAGTACTGCAAAAGCTAATATAGGATTTTGGAGTAATGATTAGATGGTCGATTAGGTCGATATTTAAAATACGACCGACTTGAATTAGGCGATCGGTAATATCTTTATCTGTATCCGACGGAATCAGCGATCCTGGCGTATGATTATGAACTAATATCACCCGTGAGAGGTTTTTCATTATCGCAACACGAATTACATTCACCGGCTCAATGTCGGCCGATTTATAACTGCCAAGCGCAATCAGTTCGATATACAGGATGTAACCAGCTTAATTTATGCCAATCATACAAAAATGTTCTTTTTCTTTGTCGAACTGATTATCACGCAATAATACACGTTGCATTAAACTATAGAGATCATCCGTCCCATCAATATAGTGTTTGTCATGCTTGATTAGTTTTATATCCATCTTACCGTCATGTAAAATCATTTAAAATAATATAGCATATTTTTCCTATACTTAGCAGTAGTAAATTAGTCTGGGACATACCTATGATAACTATTTTAAGTTTGCCTGATAGGTTTATCGTAAACTGCAATAAAAATCATTTAGCATTTTAGTTTGGATTATAATTCTACTAATCTTTATTATAATAACGCCTAAAATAACAGTAGATAATTCAATATCACAATCCAATCTAAGGAGTTATACAGTATTAAATAGTTGGGGGATTTTTTGGCTAGTTCGGACAATTAATTATTGCTTCAACACAATCTTACTTAATATTTTTTGTATCCCACCAATAGAATAATGACAGCATAATAAAATTGCCGGGTAGATTATAAAATTAAGGGTTATCATTGATGTGATACCTAACATCCCCATAATAAACTCTAGATTAAAAATCGATTTATAATCATCTTCCATAATTAATATGAAGAAAATTGGTGACATTACGGTAATGATAAGACCTATAGGCACGCCGAAAATCACTAAAGTCATCGGTCGTTTTATTTTATTTAAAAGAAAGATTGAAATCAGAATAAAACAGAAATAACACAAACCATAACATATCAAATAATATAATTCTGGTGGTAAACGATGATGTTTTCTTATAATTATTGAATAACACCATTGGTAACTTAGATAGGCACCGATAAAATTAAATAAAACGATAATTACTAAATTAATTATTTTCACTAACTTGTCCTTTTTTATCTTCAATCTCTTTTACCGCTTCTTCTAAAGAGCCAGGCATATAATAAAGTCCTTGTAGACCATATTCATCTAAAACAGATGAAATGGCATATGCACCATATGGGAAATAAAAAGGAGCAATTGCATAATTACCATTAATCATTCTTTTTTTAATATTCAGCGCTTGATCTTGTGTTAATGTGATTTCTGGTTGAGAAACATAATCAACATTTTGTGCGTGGTATTTTACACATTGTTCTATTGAATAGGATGTGTCCATCATCATAAAAAAATTCTCCTTGTCCTCGATATTGTCGCATACACTTTCTATTAAGATCAAAAATTATGAGTTGATGGCTAGAGTGGATTTTATTTTAAATACAACACTTTAATGCTAAAAAAAGTTACAGCCCGTTTTTGGTTAAAAAGATTTCAGATTTGAAGCTTTTTATCATAAATAGTCATGGTTAATTAATTGATTATCAATGATAATGAATAAAGTATGTCAAAATTAAGGAATAGTTAAAATGGAACGGAGAATAAAACAGAAAATTACTGAATTAGAACAACAATATCATATCCATATTTTATACGCTTGTGAGTCGGGTAGTCGGGCGTGGGGATTTCCCTCGCCAAATAGTGATTATGATGTGCGTTTTATTTACGTTCATCCGTTGGATAAGTATTTAGCTATTGATAATCCTTCATCACATTTAACTTTTCCTGTAGATGATGAATTGGATTTACAAGGTTGGGATCTGAAAAAGACGTTACAGTTAATACGTAAGTCCAACACCACGCCATTTGAATGGCTACAATCTCCAATTATTTATCAACAAAATGAAGTCATTGCGGGACAACTGTGGCAACTGTGTGCCCACTTTTTTAATGCGCGTGGTAATATTTATCACTATTCAGGTATTGCCAAAAGTGCCTTACAAAACCGTGATGGGCAGCAGATTGGCATAAAAAAACTGTTTTATGTGCTAAAACCACTATTGTGTGCTAAATGGTGCCTAGAAAAACGGCAAATTGCGCCCATGTCAATCATTCCGTTATTAACTTTGTTACCGGACAGTTTGCGCCAGCAAATTAATGATATTATTACATTAAAAGCAACCATGGTGGAATCAGCGCCGATTACCATTGCGCCAGAAATCTTATTGTTTATTGAACAATCAATGATTGATATCTCTGAACAAGTTCAATCTATCTGCGAACAACATTTTAATGCAGATAAATTAGATCAATTTTTTAGGCAAACATTAATGACTTTAAAATAGCGTTGAGGGAGACTTAATGACAATTGATGATTTAAAAGCGCAAAATCTTATTTTGTTTGAAGTGATTAGTGGTAGTCGTTCATTCGGATTAGCTACCGAAACATCGGATACGGATATCAAAGGAGTGTTTTATTTACCTAAAGATAAATTTTATGGACTGGAGTATATTCCGCAAATTAGTAATGAAACCAATGATATAGTCTATTATGAATTAGGACGCTTTGTCGAGTTATTACTAAAAAATAATCCGAATATTTTAGAAGTATTGGCTTCTGCACCAGACTGTATTTTATATCAACATCCGATAATGCAGCAGTTAACCCTTGATCTATTTCTATCTCAGCAAACTAAACAAACCTTTGCTCACTATGCCATGTCACAAATTAAAAAAGCCAAAGGATTGAATAAAAAAATTAATAATCCCGTTGAGGTGAAACGTAAAACAGTCCTTGAATTTTGTTATATCATTCAAGGTCAGCATGCTTATCCTCTCACCAATTGGTTAAATGAAAAGCATCTTGATCAACACTTATGTGGTTTAGTGAATGTGCCACATAGTCGAGATTTATATGCACTTTTTTATGATGCATCGGAAGATTGCGGTTATCATGGCATTATTCAGCATGATGATTCGACTGAACTGTGCTTGTCATCGGTGAAAGAAGGTACCCCAGTAAATGCTTACTTAAGTTTTAATCGTGATGGTTTTTCATCGCATTGTCGTGATTATAAGGCTTACTGGCAATGGGTTGCCGAACGTAATGAGCAGCGTTATCGTAGCAATATTGAAAATGGTAATGATTTTGATGCTAAAAATATGATGCATACCATTCGCTTATTACAAGTTGCTCACGAAATAATGACCAAAGGCACTATTACCAATAAATGCGCTAATCGTGATGAACTGCTCGCCATTAAAAATGGTCAATTAAGCTATGATGAGATTATAAATATGGCCGAATCATTACTGGCTGACATTGAAACTGCATCACTAACATCATCATTACCTGAACAACCTGATTCAGCTAAGGTATTACAGATTTTGGTTAACATGCGAGAGTCATTGTATCAATATTAGTCGGTATGATGAGATTAAACAGCGTAATCTTTATTGATTACGCTGTTACAGGCTTTTATTAAAAGCCAATAGTTAAAATCATTAATCTTCGTTCAATAGAAAATACATCGCTTCGTAAGGTTGCAATGTTAATTCCGATTTTAACGTTGTTTCAGTTTGGTAATTACTCAATAACTTTTGCCAAGAACTATTTTCTAATGCTTTAGGTAATTCCCATTTAACCCTATTTTCGGTCAGATTGGCTATCACAAGTAACGTTTGATTATTCCAATGTCTGACATAGCACCAACAATCAGCATTATCAGGCGTTAGATCTTGATAGTCACCGAAAATAAAGATCGGGTATGTTTTGCGTAATTTGATTAAAGTTTGATAGCAATAAAAAATGGAATTAGGATCGTCAAGTGCTGCCTTCACATTGATTTTCGGGTAATTGTTTGCCACCTCAATCCAAGGTTTACCTTGACTAAATCCGGCGTTGGCGGTGTTGTCCCATTGCATTGGTGTTCGGCTATTGTCCCGTGATTTACTGGCAAGAATCGCTAACATATCAGACTCTGACATACCTTCGGCAATTTTTTCTTGATAGATGTTAAGACTTTCCACATCTTTATATTGCGAAATATGGGTAAAATGGGGATTGGTCATCCCAATCTCTTCACCTTGATAAAGATACGGCGTGCCTTGTAGTCCATAAAGAATCATTGCCAGCATTTTGGCCGATTCGCTGTGGTATTGATCTTCATTACCTAAACGTGACACAATGCGAGGTTGATCGTGATTACACCAGAAAATCGCATTCCACGCCTTACCGTGCATACCCACTTGCCAATAGCCAAGTATCTTTTTGAGTTCAAGTAAATCGGGTTTAGCCAGCGTCCATTTTTCCCCATTCGGATAATCAATTTTTAAATGATGAAAATTAAACGTCATGGTCAACTCTTTGCCATCCAATGCTGCATATTTTTGACAGTTTTCAAGCGTAGTGGACGACATTTCACCCACGGTTTTTAAACCATTAGGTTGAAAAACATCTCGACTTAACTCTTGCAAAAATTCGTGTATTTTCGGGCCGTCCGTATAATATCTTCGTCCGTCACCATTCACGTCATCGGGAAAGTCTTGCTGTTTAGAGACCAAATTAATCACATCAAGCCTTAATGCATCAACCCCTTTATCCGCCCAAAATTGACAGACATGTTTAATCTCTTGGCGAACGGTTGGATTTTCCCAATTGAGATCGGCTTGCTGTTTTGCAAACAGGTGTAAATAGTATTGTTTGGATTGCTCATGCCACTGCCAGGCTTTTCCGCCAAATTTTGACCGCCAATTGTTCGGTTCTGAGCCGTCAGCTTTGGCGTCTTTCCAAATATAAAACGATCGAAATGGACTGTTTTTATCTAAGGCGGATTTAAACCAAGGATGCTGTGTTGAAGTATGGTTAAATACCATATCCATCATAATCCGGATATCACGTTCATGCGCCTGCTTCACCAATAATTCAAAGTCATGCATCGTGCCATAAGCCGGATCGATATCATAATAATCTGATACATCATAACCATTATCAACTTGCGGAGAAGGATAAATTGGCGTTAACCAAATCGCACTAATTCCCAGATTTTTGAGATAATCTAATCGACTTATAATGCCTAATAAATCCCCCGTTGAACTCGCACCACTGGCTTGAAAGCTTTTGGGATAGATTTGATAGATAGTACCATTTTGCCACCAAGGGATTTCGTTCGTATTCATTGTTTGCTCTTTATTTTTAATCTGACATGAATTAACCATTCAGTAATCGAATGGTTAACGGTTATTAAATCGTGTTTAGCGAATCTCTAATGTGCCTTTTTTCAATTTCAATTTATAAACAGCTGCTGTTAAAACAATTGGCACAACTATTGCCACCAACATAGCTAAGGCATAAATTCCCCAATAAACGGGTTGAATCGATAAGATGCCTGGTAATCCGCCGACACCAATACCATTTGATAACACACCATATAAACCACAGATTAATCCAGCACTAGCCGCTCCAATCATGGCGCAGAACATTGGGAATTTATAGCGTAAATTGATGCCGTACATAGCTGGTTCAGTTACACCTAGGTAACCTGATATTGCCGCAGGTATGGAAACTTCGCGCTCATTATGTTTTTTACTGATTAGAATGATGCCAACAACGGCTGAGGCTTGAGCAATATTAGATAAGGCAATGATTGGCCAAATCGGTGTACCGCCCATACTTTCTGTCATCTGCATATCGATAGCTAATGTAGTATGGTGAATTCCAGTAATAACCAACGGAGCATAAAAGAATCCAAAAATTGCCGAGCCAATGAAGGCATAATCACCAGTCATTAAATATTTAACCACATAAGCAATACCATTGCCTAACATTCGTCCGATTGGCCCTAAAAGAAAATGTGCAAGGACGACGGCTAATAGTAGTGATACGATTGGGACAATCACTAAAGTAAGGTAATTAGGGACAATTCTACGTAATCGAGTTTCAATCCATCCTAACGCTAGACCGGCAAAAATTGACGGTATAACTTGTGCCTGATAACCAACTTTAGCAATAGTAAACCAACCAAAATCCCACACTTCGGGAACGATTTTCCCTAGATTATAAGCGGTCATCAGTTGTGGGGAAACCAATGTTATCCCTAAAACGATCCCTAACACAGGGGAACCGCCCATTTTTTTGACTGTAGACCAACATATGGCTACCGGTAGAAAATTGAAAATCGCTTCACACGGTAACCAAAGAAAACTATGAATAGGTACCAACCAAGTATAAGTGTCAGTAAGCGGTTTATCGTTGATAGTTGGCATGTCACCAATCACATTACGCAAGCCAAGTAATAAGCCACCAGCAATCAGTGCGGGTAATAATGGGACAAAAATTTCAGCTAAATTTGAGATTAACCGTTCAAACCATGACATATTTTGCTTAGCTGCAGCCTTTGTTTGCTCTTTGTTGGCTTCATCTAAATTTAATTGCTCAATAAGCACTTTGTAATAGCTATCAACATTTGTGCCGATAATGACTTGAAATTGTCCGGCATTACTAAAACAGCCTTTCACAAAAGGCAGCTCTTCAATTGCTTCGATATTGGCTAATTTAGGATCTGCTAAAGCAAATCTGAGCCGAGTTAAACAATGGCTAACACTGGCAACATTATGTTTCCCACCAACAAATTCAATTAACTGCATAATTGATTCTGTTGTGATATTGGAATCTTTAGCCATAGCCGGTCTCCTTTTCTTTTGTACTTGTACATTTTTAATGTGATCAATAATGTGGCTATTTTATGATAGGGTTTTAGCATAAAATGAATTTGAAAACTAATAAATGGGAACGTTCCCTTTTTGTGATTCAATTCACATTTTTATTAAAATTTGGGGGAGATAAGTCTATTTTGACGTGTTAAATAAACAAGATGTCACAGTAATGGTTTTATATTCAACTTTACCTTTTAACATAGCCAGTAATTCTTGCGCAGCATAAGTGCCTGCTTTATCAAACCCTAGCTCTACCACTAAAGTATTAGCAAATAAGAATTGAAGTAGTTCACTATTACCAACACTCGCAACGACAATATGTTTTAACTGATTTTCGGCTAAATATTTGTTTAAACCTAAAGCAATACTGTCTGTCGCACAAATAATAGCGCACGGTGATTTTTTTAACACGGATGCGGCAAGATCATAACCGGAGCGGTAACTCAATTTGCTTAAAGCGGCATTAGGTAAAAGTTGCTGTTTATGGCAAAAATCAAGATAAGCTTGGTAACGTAATGCGCCTGTAGTTTGATCTTGTTGCTCGACACCAATAAAAGCAATGTCTTTAAATTTTTTTTCAAAATATAAATGGTTAAGTAGCTTAATTACTGCACCCGTATCATCATAACAAATACAATTATAGTTAGAAAAAGATCTTGCTATGATGACACATTTGCGTTGCCAAAATGATAATAATGAGTGTTCAAGCCCGTTGAAAGCAAAAATGATTACTCCGTCAGCTTGCTTCTCTTTTAACATGGAAAGATGTTCTGATACCTTTGTAACACAAAATTGGCTTTCAATGATTATCGGGTCATAGCCAGATTGGTAAAAAATAGGTAGCATACTTCGAACAGCTTGATTTTCAGACATTGAATCAAGCCGAGTGACAATAATACCAATCACTTTATTACCATAACCTCGCATTGCTCTAGCTGATTTGGAAGGCGTAAATTGATACTGTTCAATAATGGCATTGACTTTATTACGTGTTGCCTCTTTCACCATAGGATCATGGTTAATTACTCTTGAAACCGTTGATTTGCTTACACCACTAAGTTTAGCAATATCTTTAATGGTTAAATGGCTCAATGACTTGCTCATAATAAATTTACTGAATAAAGATCAATTAAATTATAGTAATATAGTTTTAACAAAATTGCGATATGGTGGCAGGTTGGTTGATATTTAAATATATGCAATATTGCTTATATTTTATTTAAATTCAGTGGTAGAATTAGATTAAAGTTTGACAAGTTCTTGGTAATACAATTTAACTCAATCTGTAACTTTACTAAAAGCCATTAGACATGAAAAAATTACATTTACTTTTGACTTATACTTCCGCTCTGTTTTTGTTGAGTTTATCTGGATATGCCTCTAGTGATGACACGAAGAATACAACCATAACAGAACAATTTAGATTGGCTTTATTATGTCAGTCAAAGCCTTTTGCCATAGAAGATAAAAAGATTATTGCTGAACTTGAAAAACAAAAAATTACTATAAAAAACAAAAAACAAGATAGTATAACTGAAATCGAATACCATTTTGAGCAACCTATCAAAGTCAAGAATGTATGGGTGAATATGATTCGTTATGAAAGCGATAATTTCATCACCTCTTTTTATGCTAAAGCCAAAGGTGATATGCACAAGTTCGCTAAATTGATTGAGGTTAACCCTATATTACGCAGCTGTGAAGAACCTATTTCTTTGAATGATAACGACATATTCCGAAAGGAAATTACTCCTATGACTGACAATAATCTTTACCCAGATACAATCGTTATTGGTCAGGATAAAGACTCAAAACCGGATGAATTTTATTTCATTTGTTCTAAATTTGATGCTAATTAGCCATCATTTTTTGCTTAATGAAAATCATGCTATCAATTTGCTAACATTACTTATGCATAGATAGAAAAAACTTTTTATCACTAAAACCTACTTTTTACCCTGTTTTAATTGATAAGCACTTCCCCACGCTAATATAGCGTCATGCACTTGTTTTAAACTTTGCACGACATCGGTCAATGTGTATTCAACCACAGGTGGAATATATCAATTCATTCTAATGGTATCGAATGCTGGTGTATTTTGCTTATGTAATTTGAGCCAATAAAGACAGTAAACAATCCTTAATTTTCAAGTTTTCTTGTCTTAAATCAATAGTAGAAAAATTTAATTGATGTCCTTGAATTAGGGTATGTTCGTTTATTGATTCATCCACTGTTGGATAAAGTAACATACCTGATGCTGAAAACGATAAAGGGTCGTCATTTTTTTCTTGGCTTCTTACATAAGCATAGAGCTGATATAAATGATCTGTTATAAACGAACGGCTTGATTTTTTAAAAATAGATGTACATTTAGTATCAACAATTAAGCGGTAATTAGCTTTACTATTTTCTAGAATTAGATCAGTTATCATTATGGGCATAAACTTATCAATATTGACTGTTGATTGTTGACATTGCCATGTAAATCTTTTACCAGATGTTATTTGCCAATCATTTGGATTAAGATTGACACGACAAAAACCGATTACTGCTCTTTCAAACAATGATCTCAACCAAACATCTGTTTTTTCTAATTTATTGATAGTTTCTAACCCTAGTAATTCAGTTGGAATTGACAAGCTATGAATTAAATGTGAAACAGAAACTAAAAGATTATCTTGTAGATTGGATCTATTGTAATGATCAATTATTGGATTGTAATGTTTGGATTGCCCTATTTTCAACGCTTTAAAACGATTCGTTATTTTTTTACATTTTTCAATTAAACGGTTATTTGTTAGTTGATTTAATAAAACATAGGCTGCACTATGAATATATTGGTTTTTGGGGGTATTAATCGTTAAATTATCATAAAAACATTGAACTCTACCCTTTTCTAATAATAATTTGCGCGAAGTATTTAGATAGTCAATTTTTCCTCTAACTCTGGTTAAAATTTCCTTTTTAGGTTGGTAGCCGTTGGACAATGAATAACGTAATCGTTTATCAACTGCCTTACAATAAAGTTCGGCAGCTAATTCAACAATTTTTTCAGGATTATCTTCAAATTCAATTTTTTGTTGTGTATCAAGCTCTTTATAATAATCAGAGGCATAGAGTAAAAGTAACCATATGTTCTTAATAGGTATTTTCCCTACAGTAGTATTCACTGATAGTCTTGATTTATTATTCATTTAAATTATTATCTGCAATTGTGATTAATCTTATCGCATCGTTAAGTTTACCTTTTTCATCAAACCAATATTCTTCTAATAAAGGTTTGATTTCAGAATCAATAATATCTCTATACCACATTGATGCATCCGATATTACTTGGTGATGAGTTAAATAACTATGACCAATAGCAAAAGCACTGCCCAACATTCTTTCTTCACTAATAAAGTTATTTAAAGCATTAATACAATTTTTTATTCTTTCTAGTATTTCTATCGGCAGTTTCGTTTTTTCATGCATGTAATTTAACCATTTTTCACCGAAATTAGGTGCTAATGTGAAAAATGCAAAGCGTCGACGTAGTGCAAAATCGACTATAGCTAATGATCTATCAGCTATATTCATCGTACCAATGACATATAAATTATCAGGAATAAATATTCCGTTTTCATGTTCACGACGATAGGTTAATTCTAATGCTTCACTTGGCGTTCGTTTATCCGCTTCAAGTAGTGTTAGCATTTCACCAAAAATTTGAGCCGGATTTCCTCGATTAATTTCCTCAATCACCATGACATATTTAGATTGTGTATCATTGCGTGCTTGATTAATAATTTCCAAAAATGGACCATCTATCAGTGCTAGCTTGCCATCACTGGCAGGTCGAAAACCACGAATAAAATCTTCATAAGACATATTTGGATGAAATTGTATTGCTCGAATATTATTTGAATCTTTATATCCAATCACAATATTAGCTAATCTTTTAGCAAGCCAAGTTTTACCTGTACCAGGAGGGCCTTGTAAAATGATATTTTTTCTCATTTTTAAGCTTGTTAACATTTGTTGTAATTGTTGTTCATCAACAAAACAACCTTCTTGAATTAAATCATTTAAGGTGTAAGGTTGCTTAACTAATAATTGCTCAACGATATCATCATCACTTTCAATAAACTCTTCATTTTGTTCATCAATATTATCACTACGTAATCGATATTTTCCATTTCCCAAAAATTGTAAGAAATCTTTATCTCTTAATCTTTGTAATGTATTGCTGACCGATTCTCCTATTACACTATTATTAGGAAATTCTTCTTCAAGTTGTTCTCGATATTTATTAAGAAACTCTTTACGTTGAAAAACATCAGTTCCATTTTTTTGACAAAGTTCTCTAATTAATTGTAATAATTTAATTTGCCATTGATTATTAGATATTGAACCTTCATCATTCGATTTTCGATTTTTATATTTGCGTAATGCCGTTAGATAGAGTTCAGGCAAAGAATGAATAGGAAAGTAATCTTCGGTAAATCTCACCGCCAAATCATCAAGTAACTTAAGATAATCATTACCATTAAAATGATCTTTAGAGAACTGCTTATCTTTTATCAAACCTAAATCGTCGGTAATGTAACTTTTGGAAAATTTATCTAATACAACATAAGCATTTGGACGAATCCAAAATAAACCATTGGTTAATTGCCATGGAAAATAAAATTGTGACATAATCGAGTCAAATTTTTGTTTAAACTCATCTTGAGAGTTTTCATCAGAATTAGAAAAATTCAATGCAACGGCATAAAAATCCCATAAATTATCAATTTCTTGTTGTTGATTTTCGGAGTTAGTGAAAAACCAAGAAATTTGATTATTAAGTAATGGAATACCCTCAAAAGAGTTAGGAATAGATTCTTCAATTTTAAGAAATTCAGCCCACTTCTTAGCGATTTCTTTCCTTGTCACTTCTTTGATATGTCGATTAAATGTTCCTAATGCGGTAAAAGGACAAATATCCTGTAAACCTTTATCGAGTAAATAGGAGAGATTAAACTCTGTTGCTAGCTGATTAATAAACTTCATTAATGATGAACGTTTACTTTTGTCTTGATAAATTAATAGATTATTGGCTACGGCTTCATAAAAAGGGATCCATTTAAACAATTGGGGATGTGTATTGCGTGCATTCTCATCACCGTAGCGTGATTTCCAATACGGCGCATTCCTAAAATAATCAATATCTTGTGGCTTATCATAAAATGTGAAGTTGATTAGTTGCTCTGAAAGCCAATGATCATCCTTTACTCCCCAAACAGTTGCTATATTTGTGAAGAAATACCATTTTTTAGATAAGTTAGTTTTCTGCCAATCAATTTCTAATAACTTCCCATCATCATGATTATGAGTTACCGTGCCGATAGCCTTTATTTCCATTACCGAAACAGCTAGACCTTTATTATCAAAGGGTAAATTTTTTTTTAAGTTATAAGTGGATTTGATTGCAACCCGATCCCCAACATTAATACTCCGTACAGTATTTAAATGTTTATTATCATAACCATTTTCCCAAATACCTAATTTAACAAAACGTTCTGTTTGGTCTTCACTACCATTAAATTTAGCGCCTAAAAACCAATATGTTCTTATTGATTCCAATGTTTTTTCCTTTCAAATATTAGACAATCTATAGTAAAGTTGAAATTAGAAAAAAGTTTAACTTAAATTTAGATAAAGTAGTGAACAAATATATTTAAATATGTGATAAAAGTCTAATTTACAAAAAAAATCAATATAATTATAAACATCCTAAATAAAAACAATCATCATACAAGACATTAACAATTAACTTATTTTTCAAATAAAGCCTATTTTTTAACACTCTGTTTTAATTGATAAGCACTTCCCCACGCCAACATAGCATCATGCACTTGTTTTAAACTTTGCCCGACATCGGTCAATGTGTATTCAACTTTAGGTGGTACTTGGGCATAGACTTTGCGGCTGACTAAGCCGTTTTTTTCCATTGTTCTTAGATGTTGAGTTAATACTTTCTGTGACACGCCATTAAGTGATTTTTTTAATTCACCAAAGCGTTTTGTACCTGTTAATAAATCACGAACAATTAAAACTTTCCATTTATCGCCCATTAGCATTAATGTGGTTTCAACCGGGCAGGGTGGTAAATTTTCATTACTTAACACGCTGATAATTTCCTTAAAATTCAACAATAGTTACTAAATAGATACTATATTACTATATGGTACCTACTTTACAATGGAAACTTTGAATATTAATCTAAATACATTCATTTTTTGATCAACATGTTAAGTCAAAAAGTGTTAACAAAAATTTTATTTTGATAATATTAAAGGAGTAGACCATGAAAATTGCGGTCATTGGTGCGAGTGGTAAATCAGGTAGTTTAATCGTTAAAGAAGCAATTGCGCGTGGGCATGATGTGACGGCGATTGTTCGTAATCCAAATGCGCATGTCGATCCTAATGCAAAAGTTCTCGTTAAAGATCTGTTCGAACTTACTTATGAAGATTTGAAACCTTTTGATGTGATTGTTGATGCATTTGCCACATGGAGTCTTGAATCACTGCCTCAACATCAAACCAGTTTAAAACATGTTACTGATATTTTAAGCGGTAAACCTAATCGTTTATTAGTTGTTGGCGGTGCCGGTAGTTTATATGTTAATCCACAACACACTATTCGTTTAGTTGATACCCCAGAATTTCCCGAAGAATTTAAACCGTTAGCCAATAATATGGCCAAAGCACTGGATGAGCTTAAAAAATGTCAGGATGTAAACTGGACTTACTTAAGCCCTGCGATTGAGTTTATTGCCGACGGAGCAAGAACAGGTCACTATAAAGCCGGTAATGAGCAGGTCTTGTTCAATTCGCAAGGACAAAGCCGAATCAGTTATGCCGATTATGCTATTGCCATGATCGATGAAGCTGAAAATGCCAAACATATTAAGCAACGTTTTACGGTAGTGGCTGAGTAATATATAGGGTAAACCTTACATTCAATATTGTTTCATTTTATGTAAGGTTTTAACATGATAATTTATTAACTATCATCCCCAATTTGCGTTGTCATTTTAATCTCTCTATTATCCGTAATTTCTAAATTTGATAATACCGCTAGCTGTGGAAAGCTTGGTCTTAAAAATTGCGATAGCATTGGTCTTAATGTGTGATTAACTAATAATACCGGCGGAGCACCGATTGCTTCTTGTTGATTAATTGCTTGCTGGACTTGTTGAATAATATGTTCGGCTAATCCCGGTTCAACGTTGTTAGTGTTTTGCATTGCTTGTAATAACAAACGTTCTAAATTGACATTCAGTCCAATGACATTAATTGGATCTGTACCGGGAAACCATTGTTGAGTAATAACTCTTCCTAAAGCGATTCTAACAATGCTCAGTAACTGATAAGCATCATTTTGGTTTGGTGCATGTTCACTTATTGTTTCAATAATTGTTCGCATGTCACGAATTGATACTTTTTCCGCTATTAGATTTTGTAGAACTTTGTGAAATGTCGTTAAAGACACCACGCCCGGAATAAAGTCTTCGATAAGTTTGGGCACTTCTTGTTTTATGCGTTCAAGTAATTCTTGAGTTTCTAAACGCCCGAGTAGTTCACTGGCAAATTGTTGTAATAAATGATTGAAATGAGTTGCAATCATGGTGCTAGTATCCACTACGGTATAACCTAAAATTTGGGCATTTTCTTTATTGTTTTCATCTATCCAAATTGCTGGTAACCCAAAAGCAGGTTCAGTGGTTGCGATACCTTCGATGCTATCTGTAACATTACCGGGATTGATCGCAAGCCATTTATTATTCATTATCTCCCCTTTACCGATTTCTCCGCCTTTGATAAATATTTTATATTGGTAAGGAGCTAAAGAAAGATTGTCACGGATATGGACTTGTGGCGGCAAAAAGCCAAATGTTTGGGCAAACTTTTTGCGTAGGCTACGGATTCGTCCTAATAATTCACCATTTTGTGTTTGATCAACCATTGGAATCAGTCCATAACCGACTTCCATTGCCAATGTATCCTCAATATTGACATCAGACCAACTTGCTTCGTTATTTGCTGGTGTTGTAGCTGGTGCATCAGTGTTTAAGGTGGTGCTTTTCGGTTTTGCCTTTTGCTGTTTAGTTAACCACCACGCAATAAGTGATAAAAATGCAGTGAAGATTAAAAAAACCATATTTGGCATGCCGGGAATTAATCCAAGTAAACCAATCACAACCGCTGTTAAGATTAAAACTTGTGGATTATTAAATAGCTGATTGAGCATCTGTTCACTGATATTTTCTTGTGATGAAACACGTGTAACAATCACACCCGCTGCGGTTGAAATAATCAGCGACGGTATTTGGGCAACCAGACCATCACCAATGGTTAATAATACATAAGTTTTACTGGCGTCAGATAGCGTCATATCGTGTTGCATAACACCAACGAGTAGGCCACCAATAATGGTGATTGCCATGATGAGTAGGCCTGCAATCGCATCACCACGGACAAATTTACTTGCCCCATCCATTGAGCCATAAAAATCGGCTTCTTGAGTTACCTCTGCTCGTCGGGATTTGGCTTCGTCTTCGTTAATTAAGCCGGCATTGAGATCGGCATCTATCGCCATTTGTTTACCCGGCATACCGTCTAAGGCAAAACGAGCCCCAACCTCTGCTATACGACCAGCGCCTTTGGTAATAACCATAAAGTTAATTATGACTAAAATAATAAAGACAACAATACCGATTGCAAAATTACCGCCCACTAAAAAATGCCCGAATGCCTCAATGACCCGCCCAGCAGCTGCACTCCCGGTATGTCCTTTTAATAATACAACACGAGTTGAGGCAACGTTTAAAGATAAACGTAATAAGGTGGCAAATAATAAAACAGTGGGGAACGCCGCAAAATCAAGAACACGCTTAGTAAATAGCGCCACAATTAAAATAATAATGGATAAAGCGATATTAAAGGTAAAAAATAGATCCAAAATAAAGGCTGGTAAAGGCAGTACCATCATCGACAGGATCAATAAAATAAGCATCGGCCCGGCTAATATTTGGTAGTGACCATTTTTTAGAGTATTAATTGATAATAAATTCTGTAGTTTTGATTTCAACATAACAAAAGTGATTGCCTTATTTATTCACGGTGAATGATTCAGGTATTGGTAGATTATTCGGTGCTATAGGTTTATTACCACCATATTTATACCAATGTTTTAATTGATAGACCCATGCCAAAATTTGAGCAACGGCGGTATATAACTCAGCAGGTATGGTTTCACCAATTTCGCCGTGTCGGTATAGCGCACGTGCCAGTGGTGGCGCTTCTAATTGTGGGATGTTATGCTCGTTTGCAATTTCTTTAATCCGCAAAGCAATTTTATTCGTGCCTTTAGCCAATAATTTAGGTGCAGCCATGGTTTTTTCGTCGTATTGTAATGCGACAGCATAATGGGTTGGGTTAGTCACAATGACATTTGCTTTCGCCACATCTTTCATCATTCGTCGCCTTGCTACTGCCTGTTGCATTTGACGAATACGCCCCTTGATTTGTGGGTTGCCCTCTTGCTCTTTAAATTCGTCTTTGATCTCTTGTTTAGACATTTTCAATTTTTTCAGATTGCTCCAGATCTGATAAAAAATGTCAAAACTAACCATTGGAATTAAAGATAAAACCGCCAATATCCCACAAATTATTAAAAGTTGTACTACCTTTGCTAAGGCATTATTTAGATACATATTGGGCAGTGCCAACATGTCAGGAAAGTGGTGTAATAAAAACAGCGCAGAAGTGGTAGAAATTAAAATAACTTTTAAGACACTTTTGAGTAATTCAGAGAAAATTCTGCCACTAAATAATCGTTTAAATCCGGCAATGGGATTCAATTTTTTAAAATTAGGTTTAATAGATTGCAGACTAAACAGTAAACCACCAACTCCAGTTGGAGCAATGATTGCAACGATAACTAAAGCACAAAAAATAGGTAAAATAGCCCAAAAACCGGCGGTCAATAGATTGACTAAATTAAATATCATTAGCTTATCGTCGTCGACACGATAAGATACCTTCATTGCCGTTTGGATAATGGTTATTAAGTTTCTGACTAAATTTGTCCCCATACTCCAAAATAACATAATGCCAACGAGTAGTATAATTAACGATGTTAATTCACGAGAACGAGGAATTTGTCCCTTTTCTTTAGCTTTTTTTATTTTGCTATCGGTGGGTTGTTCACTTTTATCTAAGTCACTATCGTCAGCCATTTTGGAATTAAATACCGATTTATGGTCTATTTAGGGTTTTTGGTCGTAATAGTATGAACGCAACTTGGAAAAGTTGTTGGCTTGAAAAGACCATAATTTACAGGGTATTTATCTCGTTTACAGATTAACTATTCAAAGGTGAACTAAACTTTAGCTCGTTTTGATGAAATCGTTTCGTTTTGTTGGTAACCATTATTGGTATAAACAACGGGATTATTTAAGCTTCTTAAATGATTTATGGTTTGCTCTGTGATATTTAAGCGATTTTGAATAATCATGCCATTATCACGATTGATTTGAGCAAGCTGTTTGGTTGTCTCAGTGATTTTTTGCCACTTTTTAGCGAGCTCAGGAACTTGGCTATAGGGTGTTTGAATCTCAAATTGTTTGCTTACTTTGATGCGTTGCTCATCGAGTAATTTTAGCTCGATAAGGAGTTTACTTTTTTGATTGATTATTTCATTTAGCTGATTAATTGAACTTTTATTGGTCAATATTTGTTGTTCAGTTTGTAGGATATCTGAAAGTGTGTGTAACATGGCTGTTACTTTAGTTAAGATGTTATCTAATTCTAACATTTTTATTTTCCTTCAAACCTAAATTAGCATTTCATATCTTCAATTGTTTGTTTAATCAGCTCGTCGGCAATTTTGTCGGGGTTTATCACTAAGCTTCCATTTGTTATCGCTTGTTTGATGTTGTTAACTTTTTCCATATCAATGTCACTTTGGGTAGATTGTAAAAGTGTCATTGTATTTTTGCTTAAACTTACGTTAGTACTTTGTGATGCGTTGTCTTTGGTTTGCACCGATGCATTTTTATTTTTATGCTGTTCAACTGATACATCTCGGCTAAGTACCCCAGATATTGTTGTCACTAATTTAGTCGCCTCTATACTCATAAAAATTCCTTTGATTTATGTTGAGGTTTAAATAATCTGTTTAGTTCAATTATCGGCAAAAATCAGAAAATCATTAATTTTATTTGTTAAGAATTGTTATACTTTGCTCGGTAACCAGACCTTCAACAATATTACCTGATTGAAGTTTAATGTTAATAAGATCATCTAAAGCCCCATTACTTAATGCTTTACCATTAGTTGCAATTAAATATCCATCACCATTGATCATCACTTTTACTATCTGTCCAGCTTTAATGCGCCAATTTTTTTGTAGCATTGCCGATTTGAGTGGCTCTTCATTATTGATATTGCGTATGGCAATTTTATTTATAATTTCGGCTTTATCGATAATAACACTAGCCGGTAACTGATCTAACCGACCAGATCGCATTTTAATATGATCTTCCGTAATTTGTGTACCGGCGCTTATTGGTTGATTAGCTACAAAATATTTGCCTATCACAGATACATATATTTGAATGTATTGTGTCGTTTTGTTGCATTTAGCGCTCAAGGTCATATTTCCCCAATATTTACTTTTATTGAGTAATGTGAATACCGGAAAATCGCATTTAAAAATGGGTTTAGTTGAAAGGTACTTAATATCTAAGCTATCAATTTCTTTGATGCTCAATTGCTGTAATACGACATCTTTAATTTGTTTTTTCATTATGTCAGCAAAACAAATATTACTGCTAAGTAGCAATAAAGCGAATAATGTAAATCTCATCATTATCGTCATAGTGATTGGCTTTTAAAAATTCCATGACTGAATTCTACTTCATCAAAACCGGATTGAATGTAGAAATAAGGACAATTTTTATCTTTATTTGTACGATGAGTTTTTTTTTATTCACTTAAAATTCTTTTCATCAAGAAAGATGAGATGATTTTATGTTAAATAAATTAGATACTTTTGTTAATTTTCATCAACAAGCATTAAATATTCGCAACCAGCGTCAAGAGATATTAGCGGCAAATATTGCCAATAGTGATACGCCTAACTATCAGGCTCGAGATATTGATTTTAATCGTGAATTAAAAAAGGCTATTAATCATCAGCATAATATTAATCATGTCACACTCAATATTACTGCCAAAAATCATATTCAAGTCAATTCATCAAATCAGTTTAATTATGATCTTCTTTATCGAGTTCCTTATCAAGTGTCTGCTGACGGTAATACGGTTGAAATGGATCATGAACGAACAGCTTTTATGGATAACGCTATCCATTATCAAAGTAATTTAACCTTTTTAGGTGAGCAGTTTAAAAATGTAATGGCAGTATTGCAGCAAGGATAACGATAATGAGTTTTTCAATTTTTTCGATTTCGGGTTCAGCTTTAATGGCACAGTCGCAACGAATGAATGTGAGTGCCAGTAATTTAGCTAATGCCGATAGTGTCACCAGTACTTCCGGTCAAGCATATCGAGCTAAACAAGTCATTTTTCAGGTTGATAATTATGGGGATCCCAATCGTGTTTCTGGTGTAAAAGTTGCTCAAGTGATTGATGATCCAACACCAATGAACTTAGTTTATCAGCCCAATCATCCATTAGCCGATGAGCAAGGTTATATTCAAAAACCGAATGTCGATCCGGTTGCCGAAATGGTAAACACTATTTCAGCCTCTCGCAGTTATCAAGCTAATGTTGAAGTGATTAATACGGCAAAAAGTTTAATGCTAAAAACACTGACTTTAGGACAATAATAGGGAGTGGCTTATGGGAATTTCTAATGTGTCTGTTTCTGAATCATCTGCGACAAAAAGTCCACAATCACTACAAAAAAGCTCATCAGACGGTAATTCCAGTAAAGAGCTACAAGATAATTTCTTAACTTTGCTCATTGCACAAATGAAGAATCAAGACCCAACCAATCCAATGGATAATAGCCAACTAACATCACAATTGGCGCAAATTAATACGTTAGCCGGTATTGAAAGGCTTAATACGACACTGGGTATGGTTTCCGGTCAGATTGATGACAGCTTGTCGGTTAATGCCAGTAATATGATTGGTAAAGGCGTTATGGTGCCCGGCAATAAAATATTGGTTGCCACTTCTGATATTGAAGGTTCTAAAACTGAAAAAGAAACCATTACAACACCATTTGGGTTTGAGCTTGTTCGTGATGCTGACTCAGTCATTATTACCATTCAAGATGAAAATGGCAATGTGGTACGAGAAGTTGATTTGGGCGCAATCCCTGCTGGGGTAAGCTCATTTACTTGGGATGGTGAATTAAATGACGGCACAACAGCACCCGACGGGAGTTACACATTTACCGTTAAGGCAACCAGCGAAGGGCAAAAAGTGTCATCAACTGCATTATCTTATTCAGTTGTCTATGGCGTTATTAATAGCAAGGTTAACAATAAAGTATTACTTGATTTAGGAATACTCGGTTCAATTAGTATTGACGAAGTTCGTCAAATTCTTTAAAGGAGATAAAGTTCACATGGGATTTTCTCAGGCAATTAGTGGTATGAATGCTGCTTCAAAGCAATTAGATGTAATTGGTAATAATATTGCCAATTCGGCAACAGTCGGTTTTAAAAGCGCCAGTATCTCATTTGCTGATATCTATGCTGGCTCAAAAGTTGGTATGGGCGTAAAAGTTGCAGCTGTTGTGCAAAATTTCAATGACGGCACTACCACAGCGACCAATAACAGTTTAGATGTCGCTATTTCGGGTAATGGATTTTTCCGTTTGGTTGATAGCAGTGGTCAAGTTTACTATACCCGTAATGGGCAATTTCAATTAGATGCTGAAAGAAACATTATCTCTGCTGACGGTTTACAATTAACCGGTTACCTTGCCACCGGTACACCACCTAAAATTCAACAAGGTGCAACCCCAGAACCTTTAAAAGTATCACAAGAGATGTTAAATGCTTCGGCAACGACCAAAGCTTCACTACAAACGAATTTAAATTCGAACAGTAAAGTTCCTGAAAAGCAGCCATTAAATGCACTTGATGCTGATACTTTCAATTACTCAACGACAATAACCACTTATGATTCATTAGGTAATCAACGTAATGTTCAGCTGTTTTATGTTAAAACGGCAGATAATCAATGGGATGTGCATTACCTTGATGGTAGTGATCCAACGGCGAGCTTGCAAAAATTAGGTCAAATGGAGTTTGACTCTACCGGTAAATTAATTAGCGATCCGGATATGACCATTAACCTAAACGGCCTTAATGGCTCTGCTGATAACAGTTTTACTTTGTCATTTACGAACAGCTCTCAGCAAAATATGGGCAAAGAAGTCGGTAGCATTAAAACCCCGGTTGTTGACGGATACGCCGCAGGCGATTTGGTCGGTTACAGTATCGCTAATGATGGTTCGCTCTTTGGTATTTATTCTAACCAACAAACCATGTTATTAGGTCAAATTGCTATGGCTGATTTTGCTAACGTTAATGGACTTGAGCCAGCAGGCAATAACAATTGGCGTGCAACACTTAATTCGGGTGCTGAAGTTTTAGGTATGGCAAACTCAGGTACGTTAGGTTCACTAATGAGTGGTGCTGTTGAATCGTCAAATGTGGATATGAGCCAAGAGCTGGTTAATATGATTGTTGCACAGCGTAATTATCAATCCAACTCACAAACCATAAAAACGCAAGATCAGATTCTCAACACACTAGTTAACTTGCGTTAATTGAAGGATTAATTATGGATCGCGTTATATATACAGCAATGACAGCTGCCAGCCAGACGCTTAATCAGCAGGCGATTACAACCAATAATCTTGCTAATGTGTCAACGGTTGGTTTTCGTGCTCAATTAGCGGCGATGAAGGCGGTGCCGATTGTGGAAAATGCATTGCCGACCAGAACTATGGTTACCACAACCACGCCAACTTTCGATTCGACTATGGGCGCATTTAACTATACCGGACGTAATTTAGATGTTGCACTTTCTCAAGACCATTGGTTGGCGGTGCAGTTGACTGACGGCAGTGAAGCTTATACCCGTAATGGGGCGATCGAAATTGACGAAAATGGCACGCTCAATATCCAAGGCTACCCATTGCTGGGTGATAATGGCGTATTAACTGTGCCTCAACGTTCTCAAGTTAGTGTAAGTTCTGACGGCACATTATCAGCATTAGGAGCAGGCGATAAACGTACCACCATTGCTCAGGTAGGCAAGATAAAAAAAGTTCGCCTTGAACCTAGTGAAATAATCCGTGGTGATGACGGTTTCTTTCATACAACCGAACAAACACGTAATGCGCTTGGCGCTGTTTTGCCGGATAACCCCAATGCAAAACTGATGTCGGGTGTTTTAGAAGGTAGTAATGTCAATCCTGTTACTGCAATGGTGAATTTGATTAGCCATTCACGTCAATTTGAAATGCAAATTAAACAAATTATGACCGCTGATCAAAATGCACAAAGCGCTAATCAAATTTTATCGTTAACTTAATTAAGGAAGGAAAAAAATGATTAAATCATTATGGATAGCTAAAACCGGATTAACCGCTCAGCAAATGAATATGGATATTATTTCTAACAATCTGGCTAACGTTAGCACAGGTGGATTTAAACGGCAAAGAGCGGTCTTTGAAGATTTACTTTATCAAACGCTCCGTCAGCCGGGGGCTCAATCATCTGAGCAAACCACACTACCGTCAGGCTTACAAATTGGTACTGGTGTAAGACCTGTTGCTACCGAACGAATTCACAGCCAAGGTAACTTAGAGTTGACCGATAACAGTAGTGATATTGCAATTAATGGGCAGGGATTTTTTCAAGTTTTAATGCCCGACGGTACGCAAGCCTATACACGTAGCGGTGCGTTTCAAGTTAATCAAAATGGTCAATTAGTCACGGCTGCTGGTTACGAAATTCAACCGACAATCAATATTCCTTCTAATGCTATAAAAATGACCGTTGGGCGAGACGGTGTTGTGAGTGTAACTTTAGCTAATCAATCAACCCAAGTGCAAGTCGGGCAGTTGACTTTACACACTTTTATTAATGACACTGGACTTGAAAGTGTTGGCGAAAATCTTTATCTGGAAACGGAAAGTTCGGGGGCGCCGACTGAAAATACGCCTGGATTAAATGGTGCTGGGTTGTTATACCAAGGTTATATCGAAACATCAAATGTCAATGTGGCCGAAGAGTTGGTGAATATGATTCAAGTGCAACGTGCTTATGAGATTAACAGTAAAGCGATTTCGGCATCAGACCAAATGTTGCAACGTTTAAATCAACTATAAAATGAAGAATATGATCAGCGTAATGAAATATTTTTGTATTGTTGTGACATTTTTTTTATTTAGCTGTGCTCAGTTACCTAAAAAGCCGTTAGTTAAAGGCGAAACAAGTATTGTTCCTAAAATGCCAGAGATTGTGAATTCAACCGGTTCAATTTATCAGTCGGCGCAACCAAGCAGTTATGGTTATCAACCGATGTTTGAAGATCGCCGTCCTCGTCATATCGGTGATGTGTTAACGATCGTATTACAAGAAAATGTCAGTGCCAGCAAAAGTTCATCAATTAATGCCGGGCGCAATAGTTCGGTTGCTTTAGGTGTAAAAGCGATACCGCCATTTTTAGATGGACTAATTGGGCGTGGTAAAGTTGATACCGATCTATCCGGTGCTAATGATTTTAAAGGTTCAGGCGGTGCCAATGCGAAAAACACATTTAGTGGCACCATTACCGTTACGGTGCAAGATGTGATGATCAACGGTAATTTAAAAGTCATTGGTGAAAAACAGATAGCAATCAATCAAGGTACAGAGTTTATTCGCTTTTCCGGCGTAGTTAACCCAAGAACAATAAGTGGAAATAACACCGTAATTTCGACGCAAGTTGCCGATGCTCGTATTGAGTATGTAGGTAATGGTTATATTGACGAAGCCCAAACAATGGGCTGGTTACAGCGTCTGTTTTTTAATCTTTCACCATTTTAAAAGGTATCATTATGTTTAACAATTTGCGTATTTTTATCTCTATTGTTTTGATGATGCTATGTTTTGTACCTAACAGCTATGCTGAGCGCATACGGGATTTGGTTACTATTCAAGGTGTCAGAGAAAATGCCTTAGTCGGTTATGGTATTGTGGTCGGATTAGACGGCACTGGCGACCAAACTTCACAAACCCCTTTTACGATTCAAAGCATTACCAATATGCTCTCCCAGTTGGGCATCACTGTACCGTCTGGCAGTAATATGCAACTAAAAAACGTTGCTGCTGTAATGGTAACAGCGAAATTACCTTCCTACTCTCGAGTAGGGCAGCAAATTGATGTGGTGGTCTCATCACTTGGCAACGCCAAAAGTTTGCGTGGTGGAACATTAATTATGACGCCGCTAAAAGGTGCAGATAATCAGGTATATGCTATTGCGCAAGGCAATCTCTTTGTTGGTGGAATGGGGGCGAGTAGTAAAAGTAGTAGTGTGAGTATCAATCAAATGGTTGGTGCGACAATTCCCAATGGCGCGACAATTGAACGAGAACTTGCAATTCGATTAGACGAGCAAAGTGTTATTCATTTGCACCTTAATCAATTTGATTTCACCCGAGCATTAAAAATCGCTGATGCCATAAACAAAGTTCAAAAAAATAGTGCTGTAGCTTTAGACGGCATTACAGTTAGCCTAACTATGCCAAAAGAGAGCGCAGCCCGAGTGAAATTTTTATCGCGAGTTCAGAATTTAGAAGTTGGATCGACGCCGGTTTCGGCTAAAGTGGTTATCAATACTCGCACCGGTGTTGTTGTCATGAATCAAAAAGTACAGTTAGATAATTGCGCTGTGGCACATGGTAATTTATCTGTTGTGGTCAATAATAAATTAAAAGTAAGCCAACCCGACACACCATTAGCTGGCGGAGAAACGGTGGTAACACCGGATGAGCAGGTCAGTGTTATGCAAGAAGGTGGCGCTTTACATAACGTTGCCTCAGGCACTGATTTAAATCGTGTCATTAATTCACTTAACCTTTTAGGTGCCAATCCGACCGAATTGATGTCGATACTTGAAGCATTAAAAACAGCAGGGTGTTTACATGCATCATTGGAAACTATTTAATCAAGAAACGATACAATGAAACATTTAATTAGTCAGCCTATCAACCGGTTTGCTTATGATTTTTCGGGGCTTAATCAATTAAAACGAAATGCAGCGACCGGAGCAACAGATAGCGTTAAACAAGTTGCGCAGCAATTTGAATCACTATTCATTAATATGATGATGCAATCAATGCGTAAGGCAGTACCGGAAGGTGGTCTTTTTGACCGTTCTACCAGTCAGTTGTTTACTTCAATGTTTGATCAACAAATAGCGCAGCAAGCAGCAGGTAAAGGATTTGGTTTGGCTAATATTATTACTAAGCAATTAACCCAATCCCAACCAACTTCAGGGAACATAAAACCGCAGTTTAATGGCAATAATTCGCAACCTAATTTGCAATTAGCCCAATCATTATTTAGTGACAACAAAGCAGCGGTATCTGCTCAAGCAATTGGGCAGATGCTCTATCATAACCACAAAGCAAATAGTGCTGCGAAAGCAACAACTAATGCGTTAGTTTTCAAAAATGAACAAACTAATAGTGAAAAAGATTACGTCACAGAGTTTATCATTGAGTGGCTAGAGCCAGCAAAACAGGCATCAAAGGCATCGGGTATTCCTTATGAAGTAATTATTGCACAAGCAGCATTAGAAACAGGTTGGGGGCAAAAACAGATCAAAACGACAGATAACAATGTGAGTCATAATTATTTTGGTATCAAAGCGACGGCCTCATGGCAAGGGGAGTCTACCCGATTAACCACACAAGAGTTTGTGAACAATAAGATGATCAAAATTCAAGATGATTTTAAAGTTTACCAAAGTAAGCAACATGCTTTAACTGATTATCTTAATCTTTTAACCAAAAGCCCACGCTATCGTGCTGTAGCTATTGCTCCGGATGCGAGAGCGGCCGCTAAAGCGCTACAAGCGGCACAATATGCAACCGATCCTAATTATAGTGATAAGCTGATTCAAATTATTAGTCGAGTAGAACAAATAGCCAAAGATAACCCGTCTACTAATGTTGCAGGTTTTAGGCAAATTGCCTTTAATTAAACTATTTAATTGGGGATAACCCAAAACATTTGTGCAGTCATAAAAAAAGGAGGTGTAAACCTCCTGAAAGTATTGTTAGATTAATCGATTATTTCATTTGAAATAGTGACATGTTTTGCATGTTCATAAAAGTATATTGCGCTGCTTGTAAATTCGCTTGTAGCATGACATAGTCTGAAATAGCATCATACCAGTCAACATCTTCAATTTCGCTAATTTGCGTTTGAAAATCAATATCGAGGGTTTTGCCGAGTGCTGATAACCTTTCAACTTCAGCTAAAACCGTACCGCCTGCGGCACGAAGGGTTGATATGTTATCAAACGAATTATCGATACCGGCACTTGCTTTTGATAACCCGTCTCTGAATTGTTCAATGGCCTTTTCATCATTACCGTCTAACTCGATATTAAGTGCGGCAATGGCATAATCAAGACTAGCAAAAATATCGCTTTCAGCAGGTGTGCCGTCTGGCTGAGTAATGTTTGCGCCTGTCATAAAGGCTTGTAATCCGGTAAAGCTCAGTGATACTTCACGGGTATCATCAATAAAAATATTAATTGGCGTTGTGCCACCGACATAGTTAACTTTGCCTGATTCATCAACCACAAATGGTGGCGTATCGTTTTTATTTCCGGCAAATAGATAATTGCCATTGGTATCTTTTGCATTCGCTAATGAAAGCAATTGATCTTTGAGTCCTTGTAACTTATTTGCTAAATCTTGTCGGTTTTCATCGTTTAGTGTTTCGTTACCGGCATAAACTAATGTTTCTTGAATTGATTGGATAACCGTGTTGGCTTCTTTCAATATGGTGTCTTGACGACTTAATGATTTATCAGCACTTTCACGAGCAGCTTGAAACTGATCATTTCTTGATTGTGCTTGTTTAAGTATCAATGCTTGCGAAGCGCCCATAGGGTCATCAGAAGGGGATAAAATCTTTTTGCCCGTTGCTAAATGTAAGCCCGATTTTTGCCATTTATTGTTGGTATTTAAAATACTATTTAGATTTTTTTGATACATTGAATTAGTGCTGAGGCGCATTTTTAAATCCTTTCATTATTTGGCTAAACCTAATATCGTGTCGAATATTGTTGTTGCAGCATCAATCACTTTAGCATTAGCTTGGTAATACTGCATATATACCTGCATAGAGATATATTCTTCTTCAATATTAACCCCGGATATTGATTGGTTTTGTTCGTAAATTTGTTGCGTAATATTTTGGCTCGATTGTGCCGAAATTTTTGCTGTATGCGTTTCACTACCAATGTAACTGACTAAAGAAGTATAAGCGCTATTTAACGTTTTTGTACCATTAATTAATTTTTCATTTTGTATTTCTAAAAATTTAGCTACATTACGGTTATCCCCAGAACCATTTTCATCATCAGCAATACCGGTAGCTAATTTATTCACATCTTTAACTAATAACTGTAATGAAGACGCTATGTCGGCAACGGGTTTAAGCATAAATGAGTCGCCGCTAACAGCATTACCGGTTATTTCAATCGATAATCCATCAAAGATTAATTTGCCTTCTTCAAGTTGCGGTGTGATTTGCGTGTTGTCTGATAATCTGGTTACTACCCAATCGGAACCGTTATATTCAATCTTATAATCTGACGCTTTTACATCATTAACCGATTGATAATCGATGTTAACTGAGGCATTGCCTTGATTTTTGGTGTTAGCTATCGAACTTGGTTTCTGGTAGTCCAACAGTTTTTCACCTTGGTCACCATTGATATCGACACCTGACATCTGTACTTGATTAAAACGTTCCGCCAAATTTAATGCAATCAATCCTAATTGATTGCGAGATTCGGAGAGTGGTCCATCACGAAAAGCTAATAATCCATTAATTCTGCCTGATGCGATATTTTGACTGGTCAGTTCTTGAGTCGCACCAGAATTATGCGTGTAAACAATTGCATTCAAAGACGGGTCATCTTTAGACGGTTGCACTGATAAAGTGTTAACCGTTGATCCTTGTACTAAATTTAACCCGTTCGCTAATGAAATGTTATATTGCCCGTTTTGTTCTGTAACATTGATACCAACAATTTCACTTAATTCGTTAACAAGCTGATCACGTTCATCAAGCAAGGCATTGGGTTCGTTCCCGCCACTGACTGCTTGAAGCTTTGATATTTTTTGATTAAGTTCAGCAATTTGTTTGGTATAAGCGTTGATTTGATCAACATTATTACTTAATTCAGTATTAATATTGGCGATCTGATTTTTCAAGCTCATTTCAGTTTTATTAAACTGGCTAACTAATGAAGTCAGATTGCTTATTACAGTTTGTTTGGATGATGCATCACCGGCATTGGTGGTGAGTTTATTTAAACTGGCAAATAAATTATTAAGTTGGGATGAAATACTGTTATCGTTTTCTGCCAATAAATTATCCACTTTCGACAATTCATTGTAATAAGCTTTAATCGATCCATTTTGTGATTGAGATTGCCTAAGCTGACCCACAACAAACTGATTAAAAGCTCGATTAACCGAATTAACCGACACACCATTTCCGACAAAACCAAAATGATATTTAGAGCTATTTGCTTGCTGTAAAATTTGTTGTTGACGATTATAACCAGTGGTATGCGCATTACTTATATTATTGCTAATAACATTAAGCATATTTTGTGCTGCATTTAATCCACTAATACCGGTATTCATCAATGAATTTGACATAAAAGCTCCTAAATAAATTTTCAGTTTATAATCTTATTATTAAACTAAAGTGTTATTTTCTATATCGGCTGAAATTGCTAAAACTTTAATTATTTTTTTATAAAATCTTTCTAGAAATGGTATTTCTATTAATCACCAACTTTCCCCATTTTTGCTAAATTATTCTGATTGAACAGGTTGTTGTGCTTGTTTTAAAAAATCGAAGCCAGTCATATTGTTTTCATCTTCAATATATTGTTGTGCGGCTTTATTTAAAATTAAAATACTAATTCGACGGTTGGCATCTTTGCTGTAGTTCGGCTTATTTAAACCGACGGTATCGGCTAATCCAATAATACGTATAATTTTATTCGAATCTAACCCTCCGGCAATAAGCTCTCTTCTTGATGCATTGGCTCTGTCTGCTGATAACTCCCAGTTGCTATAACCACGATCACCTGTAATATATTGGCGTTCATCGGTATGACCTGACAGCGTAATTTTATTGGGTAGTGAGTTTATAATTGGTGCTAATGCATGTAAGATTTCTTGCATATTGGGGTGGATAACTGCACTGCCTACATCAAACATTGGTTTATCATTTGACGCTAAAATCTGAATCCTTAAGCCCATTTCGGTTATTTCGACAATTAAGTTAGCAGATAAATTTTTTAGCCTTGGATCTAATTCAAAGACTTCGTATATTTTACGAGCAGCCTCGATTAACTGTATTTTTTCGAGTTGTTTTGCACTTAAATCGGCATCAGGCGTCTTTTTTTCTTCGCCTAATGTTTTAGTAATATCATCACCGCCACCAGGAATCGGGCTTTCACTGTCACTGAGATTTTTTCCGCCGTTTTGACCTAAAATAAGTGGTGTTCTGAAATATTCGGCAATACCTTGTAATTCTTGTGGCGTAGATTTAGCAATTAACCACATCACTAAAAATAGCGCCATCATGGCTGTCATAAAGTCAGCATAAGCGATTTTCCATGAACCGCCGTGATGTCCTCCCCCATGCCCCGATTTTTTAGCGATAATTATTCTTACTGACTTATCTTTCATTATTCTTTACTTTCTGTTTGGTTAGTATTTTGATCTTTCACTTCTTGAATATATTTTTCTAACTCAAAGAAAGATGGGCGTTCATGTGAGAAAATGGTTTTGCGACCAAATTCGATACATATTTGCGGGGCATAATCATGCATGCTGGCAATCAGTATCACTTTTGTACACTCTAATATTTTTAGATTATCAGCATTTTTTTGTTTTAAAAGCGCAGCTAATGGTGATACAAACCCATAAGCAAGCAATATTCCTAAAAATGTTCCAACCATTGCATGAGCAATGAGCTCACCTAATTCACTAGCCGGTCTATCCGCTTGGGCTAAAGTATTAATTACCCCCATGACAGCGGCAACAATACCAAAGGCTGGCAATCCATCACCGACGCTTGAAATGGCATCGACCGGTTTTTCCAGCTCATGTTGATAAGTTTCGATCTCTTCATTCATTAATGCTTCGATTTCGTACACTTCCATATTACCGCTAATCATTAAACGTAAATAATCAGTGATAAAATCGCAGATCTGTGGATTGGCTAAAATTAGTGGGTATTTTTTAAATAACTCACTCTCTTTTGGATTATCTATATCGGCTTCAATGGATAAACCGCCATTTTGGCGAATTTTCGTTAAAACGGTGTACATTAAATTAATTAATGTTAAATAAAGCGTTTTATTATATTTGGAGGTTTTAAATAATTGCCCTAACGACTTGAGCGTAGCTTTTATTGCTTTTTTTTCATTACTGACAATAAATGCCCCTACAGCAGTTCCACCAATGATAAGAAATTCTAATGGTTGAAAAAGTACTGCTAAATACCCTCCACTTAGCACATAGCCCGCTAAGGCCGAAGCTATAACCACAATATATCCTATAATTATTAGCATTATTTTTCCTTTTTCTCCATTAGACAGTCGTTAATAAGTTTGATTTTTTTTATTGATTTAAACGGTTATATATTTTGCAATCGCTGAATCAAAACTCTTAGGTATTGATAGCACTTGCAGGCATTTGGCATGGTTATCTTTGTGAGTTTTGTTGTTCTTTTCTGCTCTTGAAGGTGGTTGACATAAACTACAAATAAACGTGTTACTCGGCTGGTAAGCATGAGTAATAAATCGACCTTTGCACTCTTTACAACATGATTGTTGCATAACATTGCTTTCAACAAATTTGACTAAAATCCAAGCTCTGGTCAACCCTAAAACAGGCTCTTCATCATGAGATGAAGGACATTGTTCTAAGTAAAGTTGATAGGCTTTTAAAATTGATTGAATACCCGGCTTGCAACCATGTTTTACTAAAAAGTGATAAGCATTATAAAAAATGCTTGAATGAATATTCGGTTCCCAAGTCATAAACCATGTAGTTGAAAAAGGTAATAATCCCTTAGGCGGGGGGCATCCTTGAATTTCTTTGTATAATTTAATCAGTTTTCCACGGCTTAAATTTGTTTCACTTTCTAACATTTGAATTCTGGCGCCAAGCGAAATTAAACGAATAGCTAACTGAACTTCTTTGTATTTTTGAACAATACTTGTGCTGCTCATCTTAATCCCTACCTATTTATTGATTGAGTCTAAGAGTAAGCTCGATAAAAGAATTCCGGTATGCATCTGTTTAATATCACCAACACGAGACTCTTGTGTTAATGTTTCCATCATTTCAGAATTTTCGAAGCGTAGCTGAAAAGCCAATTGATTTGTTTCTGATAAAACCAGCATTTGTGACGCACTTAAATTACTTAAAATGTCTGCTGTTTTTTCATCTATTCCTAATCGATACATTGCCATTATTTTATCTTTTTCAAGCATTCGCTGACTTAACAACAGTGTTGAAAGATTTAAATGATGTATACATTTAAGAATATCGTCATCTAGTATGTTTCCCAATTTAATCACCAATCCATATCTGCTTGCGTTCGCAGTAAAAAACGCAAAATTAATAAAAAAACGCTTAATTTCTTTTTTTATCGTCAAAATTACATTTTTAAACGCAAAACGTCAATAAAAAAATGATTTCAATTTATTTTCGATTAATTTCGCTTGGTATTACTTTTTTTATGCTTATTTTTTATATACTGACTTTACTTTGTATTCTTTTTATTGCCTGACTATGCAATTGACTCACCCTTGATTCACTAATATCGAGCACTTTACCTATCTCTTTTAAATTTAGTTCTTCTTGGTAATAAAGTGCTAAAACCATTTTTTCCTTTTCGGGTAAGTTTTCAATTTGTTGAATAACAATATGGCGAATTTCATCATCTATAATAGATAAAAAAGGGTTATTATCTTCATTTTGCTCAATAATAAAATCGACGTTATCGCCCAATTTTTTTTGAATTTCATCATACGAGCATATTTGACTATAATTTGAATCTAATAGTATTTTTCGGTATTCGGTTAAAGATAGCTGTAAATATTCGGCAATTTGTTGATCATTAGGTGCAACACCTAGGCGCTGTTCTAATTCATTTATTGCACTTGTCACATCTTTAATTTTTTTTCGAGTTTGTCTTGGTAACCAGTCTCGGTTACGTAACTCATCAAGCATAGCCCCTTTTATTCTTGGGATTGCAAAAGTGGTAAAGGTATTGCCTTGTGAGGCATCATAACGTTTTATCGTGTCTAACAAACCGATATAACCAACTTGTAACAAATCATCAAGCTCTATTGTTGCCGGTAATCGAACCGCTAATTTAAGTGCTTCATTTCGGACTAAATAGATATATTGTTGCCAATCAATTTGATTCACTACACCTTGTGAGTTATACAGGCAATCACTCATATTTTGAACCAATGTTAAAAAATGCAAAATAGTATTATGACGACAATTAGATTATTTAATGGCAAGAATAAGATATTAAAAAATAGGTAATTACCATAATTAGCAATAATGATATTAAGAAATATCATTATTGCTATCGTACAAAATTAGAGTGGGCAATTAATTCCAATGATGTGTGATTATTGTAATAAAGAAAGTACAGATTGTGGTACTTGGTTAGCTTGAGCTAAAACAGATGTACCAGCTTGTTGTAAAATTTGACCACGAGTCATATTTGATACTTCAGTTGCGTAGTCAGCATCTTCAATTCGGCTACGAGCAGAACTTAAGTTATTAACGGTATTGTTGATGTTGTTAACAGTTGATTCAAAACGGTTTTGTACCGCACCTAGCTCACCACGTAATCCGTCAATTTTTGATAAAGCTGCATCAAGTGTTTTTAAAGGATCAGCTGTTGGGCTTGAAGAAACGTTGAATGAAGCCAGACCAAGTTCAGTACTGTCGATTTTTTTCAAATTGATTTCAATAGTTTCGCCGTCATTTGCACCTACTTGAATTTTAAGTGTTTTATCTGCTGATAATACTTTAGAACCATTGAAATCAGTTTGTTTAGATACACGATCAATCTCTTCTAAACGTTGATCGATTTCGTTTTGGATTGACTCTAAATCGCTTTGAGAGTTAGTACCATTTGCTGCTTGAACAGTTAGTTCACGGATACGTTGAACGTTGTTGTTAATTTCGTTTAATGCACCTTCAGTTGTTTGCGCTAAAGAGATACCGTCGTTAGCATTACGAGCCGCTTGAGTTAATCCTTTGATGTTTGAAGAAAAACGGTTAGCAATAGCTTGACCTGCCGCATCATCTTTAGCACTGTTAATACGCATGCCTGAAGAAAGACGCTCAATAGCTGTACCAAGAACGCTTTGAGAATTATTAAGATTATTTTTTGCCATTAAAGACATAGTATTAGTATTAATTACTTGAGCCATTTTTATCTCCTTAAATATGATTAGTAAAATCAACGATATATTGAAATAATCTTCAATATCCTTGCTGATAGTTAATGTATCGGTAGTAAAAAAAGAAACTTTAATTTTTTTAATTATTAAGTTGTCGAAGTGAGCAAGTTAATTAGAATGTTCGATTTATATATTGATATTAATCATGGTGTTATGATTGGTTTTCTAATTTTATTTAATTAAAAATAATAATGTCCTTATGTGCCTATAATAAAGATCATTGTAAATCGTTAAACTTTTTGCTCAATTGGCCGATATACAAAATATTGAATAAAGACAAAAGGTGGGTTTAGTTATGTCAATGAGTATTTTGGGAATAGGTTCAGGCATTGACCTTAATGAAGTTTTAAATCAGTTAGAAGCAGTTGAAAAAGCACGTTTAACCCCTATTGCTGCTCAACAAAAGGCGATTAATGCCAAAATTAGTGGTTTTGGTAAATTAAAAAGTGCATTAACAACTTTTAATACTGCCACTCAAAAGCTTCAAAATAAAGAACTCTTTAATAGCCGAACAGCAACCGGTAATGACAATTTCTTTACCACTAATGTAAATAGCAAAGCTATCTTAGGCAACTATTCAGTTAGTGTTGACCAATTAGCCACCGCTCATAGTGTGTCAACAACGGCAGTTAATGATAAAAATAGTGCTTTAGGTAACGGCAATCAAACACGAACAGTTACCATTGAACAAGCAAATGGCAAAAGCCTGAGTGTTACTTTAAATAATGATGAAACATCGCTTGAGTCTATTGCTAATGCCATTAATCAAGCCAAAGTAACTAATGAGGACGGTAGCCAAAGTGACTCAACCATGAATGCTTCAGTGGTACGTTCGGGAACAGGTAGCTATCAATTGGTTATTACCTCAAAAGAGACAGGTGAACAGCAGACAATTACCTCGATTTCATCTGATGATGAAGTATTAAATAATACTATTGGATTTGACATTAATCAGCCTGAAACGTCAAGCATGACACAAGTTGCAAAGGCGCAAGATGCGAAATTTACCTTTAATGGTGTTGCCATTACCAGTGCTTCAAATACGGTTAAAGAAGTTGTTGCTGGTGTGGATATCACGTTAAAGGCGACCACAACAACCAGTCAAACGTTAGCTATCACCGCCGATAATGAAAAAGCGCAAGAGGCAATTAAACAATGGGTTGAGGCATTTAACCAATTACAATCCACCATTTCAACTTTGACGCAGTTTACGGCTAAAGACGGAAATTCAGGCGAATTAAACAATACAAATGGCCCACTTATTGGTGACTCGACATTGCGTAATATTGATCAAAGTATCCGCTCAATATTTGCAAAAGGACAATCGGGCGAATTTTCTGTTTTAGCTCAAATTGGCATTAATATGGATAATAGTGGCACTTTAACCATTAATCAAAATCAACTACAAAAAGTACTCAATGAAAATAGTGACGCAGTGGCTGCCTTATTTATTGGTGATGGTGAAACAACCGGTATTGCCAATGAAGTTTTCGCTAAAGTAAGTAGTTTTATTGATAGTGATGGGATGATTGATTCTGCCACTAATGGTTTAAATTCAACATTAAAATCATTGGATAAACGCTATGAACAGGTCAATAATTCAATAGAACAAACGGTTGAGCGTTATCGAGTTCAATTTACAAAATTAGATGTATTAATCAGCTCTTTAGATAGCATGAGTAACTATTTGACCACACAATTTGAAATGATGGCAAATTTGAAAAAATAAAGTAAGGAATAAAGATGTATAAAGTTGGCTCTCAAGCATATCAGCAAGTTAATTTAGAAACCTGTGTTAGTCAAGCCTCACCTCATCAACTAATCGTTTTATTATTTGATGGGGCACTTAATGCCATAAAGTTAGCTAACTTATATATCCAAAAAGGCGACATTGCCGGTAAAGGTAAAGCGATATCCAAAGCGATTAATATTGTCGATAATGGTCTTAAAAGCGCTTTAGATCTTGAACAAGGTGGTGAAATTGCCGAAAACTTAGATCGTTTATATCACTATATCAGTCAACAATTAGTTTTAGCCAATCTACATAATAGCCAAGATAAGCTACAAACTTGTTATGATTTGTTAAACAACATTGCTGATGCTTGGCGTGAGATTGCAAAATAAAAAGGAATTTATTGTGAACACTACTGCATTATTAGAAAAATATGAACAGTTTAATTATGTCATTGAACAGATGTTAATTAATGCGCGTAATAATGATTGGGAATTATTATTAAGTTGGCAACCAAAATATGTTCAACTAGCCAAACGTATTATGTTCAACGAAGATTTAACTGAAATTGATAAAATACCGCAACAACATCAAGATATGGTGAAAATGTACGTTAAAAATATATTTAGCTATCAACAACAATTAACCCAACTGGTTATCACTCGCCATACTCAGCTCAAAGAGTTGATTGGCGAACAGGTTGATTATCAAAATAAAATAAGTCGTTATCAAGAAATTGCCAGCTTAATGTAAGTCGGGCAATAGCGTTGATAAAATCCTACTACTAAACTGTTGAAGCTGATTTTTGCTTATTAGCAGCTGCGATTAGCAATAAATTGGCTTTTACATCAAATCAGCGAATACCTAAAAAACAAAAAGTTAATTATTGATAATAAACATCAATAATTAAACATTCATATTCATTATCTCTTGATATGCCGAAACCAGTTTATTACGAACTTGAATACCAAATTGTAACGATACTGAGGATTTTTGGAGATTGACCATAACTTCATTCAATGAAATATTGGGCTCTCCCATTTCAAAAGCTTTGGCTTGATTATTTGCCAAAATTTGTGCATCACTAATTTTGTTTAAAGCTAAATTTAAATGCGCAGCAAAACTTTGATTATCTGACAAAGGTTGTTTCGAGAAGGTATTGGTTGCTGGTGATAATGCTATTAGCTGAGGATGATTAAATGTATTGATTGTATTCATTGATAGGCAAAGTACTTTTGTTGAGCTTGATTGACGTGGTAATGAAATTATCATATTGCTAAAAATTTAAAAGGGATAACTAAGGGGAAAAGGGTCGGCTTTTTTAGCTATTGAATTTTCTAAATAGACTGATAATAGAGCATAGAATTAATCTGATCAGTTTAGAATTAGGATATTTATGGATAGCCAGACTGTTGGTAATAAAGGCAAGTCTTTATTTAATAAGTTACCTTTTATCAATCAATTCAAACAAAATCGTAAAATGCTATTGCTTATCATTGGGGTAGTGATAGTGGCAATAAGTAGTATCGCCTATTTATGGCTTAAAGATGATGATTATGGGGTTTTGTTTAGCAATCTAAATGATAAAGATGGCGGTGAAATCATTAGCCAACTTGATAAAATGAATATCCCTTATCAATTTTCATCATCTGGCTCAACCATATTAATACCTGAAGATAAAATTTATCAGACCCGTTTACGTATTGCACAGCAAGGACTGCCAAAAGGTGGGGCAGTTGGATTTGAATTGCTCGACAAAGAAAGTTTTGGGATGAGCCAATTTAATGAGCAGATTAATTATCAACGAGCGTTAGAAGGTGAGCTATCAAGAACGATTTCAATTATCAGCAGTGTTGATGATGCTAGAGTTCATTTAGCTATGCCTAAACCTTCATTATTTGTCAGAGAACGAAAATTCCCGTCAGCATCGGTTGCTCTCACTTTATTACCCGGACGAAGTTTATCACAAGGTCAAATTGATGCCATTATTCATTTAATTTCAAGTAGTGTACCTGAATTACAAGCGGATAAAGTCACGATTATTGATCAGCGTGGTCATTTATTAACGGGCGAAAAATACCGTGATAGTAATGTTAATGTTGCACAGTTGGAATTTAGTGAACGAATCGAAACCGGTATTCGTGAGCGGGTAGAAAAAATTATTATTCCTATCTTAGGTAAATCAAATGTCATGGTACAGGTTAATGCGGAAGTCGATTTTAGTCGTCAAGAATCCACATCAGAAACCTTTGACCCTAATAGTGATATGGCTAATCAAACTGTTCGCAGTAAGCAACAAGTAGAAAATCGGCAATTAGCTGCTAACAGTGGTATTGGTGGTGTGCCGGGCGCTTTATCTAATCAACCGGTACCTAATTCAAGTGCCCCTATTGATGAACAAAGTGATAAAGAAGATAAAAACAATAAACAACAAAACTACAATTTACAAACCAATAATACATTGAATTTTGAAGTTAATCGTCAAGTTGTTCACAGCAAAATACCGGAAGGACGCATTAAACGTTTATCGGTTGCTGTTTTAGTCAATTATAAGTTTGTCAATACAGAGCAAATTGAAAAAACGGATGACAAGCAAGATGACAGCGCAAAAGAAGCGACAGAGCAGTGGGTAAAGCTAGATAAAGATGAACTTGCCAATATAGAAGCATTAGCTCGTCAAGCTATGGGCTTTTCTGATCTACGAGGCGATAGTCTGACCGTGGCCAATCTGAAATTTACCGATCAGGTTGATGATGATAATCAAACCTTTGCTTTTTTAAATTCGTATGAATTTTATGATTTGCTCAAAATGGGCATTAAATATCTGATTTATATTTTAATTGCATGGTTTGCGTGGAAGAAAATGTTACGTTCATTATGGATAAAATTACAGCGACAGTTATTGCATTCGACTAATCAATCTTCTGATGCTTCATCAAGTGGAGAAGAGAAATTAGATTACAAAGCACACAGTAAACAACAACAGAAAATCTTTGAAGATAACATGCAGCAGCAACAATATATTCGTAAGATTGTCGAGAAAGATCCTCGTGTAATGGCGTTAATTATACGTGGTTGGTTAAATAATGAGGGCTCCGAATAATGACCTTAAGTCAATCCCAAAAAGCAGCGACAGTTTTAATGGTGTTGGGTGAGGATCTTGCCTCTCAGGTTATGCAGTACCTCAGCCCAAAAGAAGTACAACAAATTAGTAGCGCAATGATGTCTTTGCCTCAATTTTCGCAAGATCAATTAAAAGGCATACTTAATGAGTGCCAAGTCACACTTGAAGAGTGTGCGGTATTAAATACCGATACCAACGGCTATTTGCGTTCAATACTCGAAAAATCGATTGGTAGTGAAAAAGCCGGCCGATTACTTGATGAATTGTTGAAAACAGACCGTGAGGAAGCAACAGACGGGCTTGAAATGCTTAATTTTGTTGATGCAGCACGGGCAGTTGATTTGGTGAAAAAAGAGCACCCACAAATTATTGCAACCATATTAGTTCATCTCAATCGTGATTTAGCCGCTGAAATATTAAATCTATTTGATGATGAGTTGCGTAATGATGTGATGTTACGTATCGCAACCTTTGGTGGTGTTGAACCTTCAGCATTACAAGTCCTGTCTACTTCGTTATCAACCTTACTACACGGACAAAATATTAAATTGAACAATCTTGGTGGTATCCGCACTGCGGCTGAAATCATTAACTTGATGAAATCACAGCAAGAAGAACTGGTTATCAACGCATTGCGTGATTATGACGGTGAGCTTGCACAGAAAATTATTGATGAAATGTTCTTATTTGAAAATCTGGTTGAAGTTGATGATAGAAGTATCCAACGTTTACTCAAAGAAGTTGATAACGAGACATTAATTATTGCATTAAAAGGCGCATCACTCTCATTACGTGAAAAATTATTAAGTAATATGTCGCAACGTGCTGCATCTATCTTGCGTGAAGATTTAGAAAATCGACCGCCTGTTAGATTGTCACAAGTTGAAACTGAACAGAAGAAAATTTTGGTTATTGCACGTAGGTTAGCTGAAACCGGTGAAATGATCTTAAGTAGTGGTGATGATGAATATGTCTAATCATTCAAATGCGATAAGTTGGCAACCGCTAAATTTTCAAGATTTATCCGCATCAGAATTATCACAATTAACAAAACCAATACACGAGTTAGACATTGTCGAACTGGACTCGCTTGCAGAGGTTGAAGCTGAGCCGGCGGTTATGCAAGTCGATCCGCTGGAAATTGAACGAGAGTTGGAAAATATTAGACAGCAAACCAAAGAACAAGCTTATCAAGAAGGATTTAATTTAGGCAAACAAGAGGGGATTAACGTTGGTCATCAAGCCGGTTATGAGCAAGGTTATCAACTTGGTCAACAAGAAGGGCGAGCCCAAATTGAGGAGCAGCTTAATGATGAAAAATTAAATGCTGTTAAATCAATTAGTAATTTAGTAACCAATTTTCAGCAAGCTATCGATGATATTGATGCACTAATCGTACCTAAATTATTTGATTTGGCCTTAGTTGCTGCCGAAAAAACAGTTGGCTCTATCACCAAAGTACGGCAAAAACAATTAATGCAGACAATTAAAGCGCTAGTTCAAGAGTGTTCAATGTTATCCAAACCGCTGTCATTGCATCTTAATCCGAGTGATTTGCAATGGCTAGAGCCGCTTCTGAATGAGCAAATTAATCAAAATGAATGGCAAATTGTTCCAGATACCAGCATTGAGCCGGGTGGGTGCAAGGTATTTACTGATACCAATGAAATTGATGCATGTATTGCCGAACAATGGCAAATAATGTCTGAATGTATACATGGGGATAAGCAATAGCGTGGCGTTTGGTTCTCAATGGATGGCTAAGATTGATCGGGCAACAACGCAACTGCAATCTTTATCTTTGATTCGGCAATATGGGCGATTAGTTAAAGCATCCGGATTAGTCTTAGAAGCGGTCGGATTAAAACTACCGTTAGGCTCAAACTGCTTTGTAGAGCGACAAACGCATGGAAAAAATGAAGCGGTTGAGTGTGAGGTTGTTGGTTTCAATGAGCAAACACTATATTTAATGCCATTTGAATCAACTGACGGTATTTTGCTTGGTGCCAGAGTATATACCTCCCAATACGATTTAGCCCATTTTAGTCATAAAGTTTTGCCAATTGGTATGGGCTTATTAGGGCGAGTAGTTGATGCAATGGGTAAACCACTTGACGGAAAACCGTTGCCAGAACATATCGAATATGAAGGATTAGCCAGTAAATCACTCAATCCACTACAGCGCACGCCTATTAGTCAGGTGTTAGATGTTGGCATTAGAGCTATTAATGCTTTACTCACTGTTGGTCAAGGACAACGGATGGGATTATTTGCCGGTTCCGGTGTGGGTAAAAGTGTATTACTGGGCATGATGGCTCGTTATACAAAGGCCGATATTATTGTTGTAGGATTAATTGGCGAACGTGGACGAGAAGTTAAAGATTTTATTGAAAATATCCTTGGTGAAGAAGGACTTGCCCGATCAGTTGTGGTCGCCGCTCCTGCTGATGTTTCGCCTTTACTGCGCTTACAAGGTGCAACCTACGCCACCAAAATTGCCGAAAACTTTCGAGAACAAGGATTCAATGTGTTACTCATCATGGATTCTTTAACCCGTTATGCCATGGCGCAACGAGAAATCGCTTTGGCAATTGGTGAACCGCCTGCTACTAAAGGGTATCCACCGTCCGTCTTTGCCAAACTACCGGCCTTAGTTGAGCGAGCGGGTAATGATGCGCAAGGTAAAGGTGCGATTACCGCTTTTTATACGGTATTAACAGAAGGCGATGATCAGCAAGACCCAATTGCCGATTCGGCAAGAGCAATTTTAGATGGTCATATTGTATTGTCACGCCAGCTTGCTGAATCAGGGCATTACCCTGCTATTGACATAGAAGCGTCGATCAGCCGTGTAATGACCGATTTGACTGCACCGGAAGATGAACGAAAATCACGTTTATTTAAACAACTTTTTTCCAGCTTTCAGCGTAATCGTGATTTGATTAATGTGGGGGCTTATGTATCGGGCACCGATCGATTATTAGATCAAGCGATCAAGTTGTTTCCGGCGATGCAGCATTTTTTACAACAAGGGATTGATGAGCATTGTAGTTATCAAGAAGCTTATCAGCAGTTGTTAAGTATAGTTGGTTCTTAAGTTGTCAGTTAGGAAATAATAATGAATAAGCAAAATCCGGGACAATTTGCATTTTTAACGTTAAAAAAATTAGCCCAAAAATCGGTTGATAACACATTAATAAAATTGAAACATGCTCATGATAATCAACGTAATGCGCAGTCGCAGCTTAATGTATTAAATGATTATTATACCGAATATCAACAACGATTAAATGATGCACTATCAAACGGCATTAAAGGGTGTGAGTTAAGTAATTTTAATGCATTTATTTCAGCAATTGAACATGGTATTGAACAACAAAAAAAGTTGTTATTAACGTTGGATATCAAACAAAAACAGATCACCAATGAACTTAATCAATCGCAAAAAAATTTAAATACTTTTACAACGCTGCTCAATAAACAACATCAAAAATATATGCAACAACAAAGTCGTTTACAGCAAAAAATGACCGATGAATTTGCCCAACAGCAATTAGCAAGGAGAGCATTGAATGAATATTAATCTCACCAGTGATATATCATTAAACACATCTCAACAATTAGAATTTAATCAAACCGATCCGTCGTTTGCTGACGGTGAGTTATTTCAGCAACTTTTAGCGCAAAACCAAAAGCAAATAGATGTCACCGAAAATGGCCTAACGGCTGAATCTGATATTGTCGATAAATATGATGAAAGTGATGTCAATGATATCTTAATCGCAATGGCTAATCCATTCGATACGTTTAACTTACAACAAACGAGCTTAACAATTGATTGCTCATTCAACCAAGGTGAAATAGGTGAAGATAGCATCTCGACAATCAATACTAAATTGACTGATTCGTTGATGTTAGATAGGGTAGTTGAAGATAGTGGCGAGCAATATGCGGCGATTGACATTCGATCAGCTCAACGATTACTTATTTCAATTAATGAAAGCGAGCAATTTTATAGTAAAACTTCGGTGAAAGATCAGGTGACACACTTATCAAATTCAAACAGCGACGAGCAAACTATCGAGCATGCCAACGTTGATAAAGTACAAAGTTATCTCTCACCTTTGCAAACTAGTATCAATACTCAAAATACGACACCGAGTTTTAACTCTATTGTTGAGCAAATGGAACAGCTCAATAATATTGAAAACATAAGCCCAATTAATTTAGAGCAATCATCCTCTTTTTTTAATGTGGTTGACGGGCAAAATTTTCTGACTACTTTATTGCCGTCTACGATGCCTAATTCGGAAGTTTTTGCCATGAAACTTCCGATGCCGATTGATGTCTCAAAATGGCAAACATCATTAACTGAAAAAATCACTATGATCTGTCGTCAAGGTGTACAAAATGCTGAAATTAAACTTCACCCCGAAACATTAGGATCGTTACATATCAAACTAGCTATGATTGATGATAAGCTTAATCTTCAAATGCTGGCTGCACATAATGCCGTTAAAGGCGTATTGGAGTCCGCATTACCCTATCTTAAAACTTCGCTTGAAGAGCAAGGGATGACATTACAGCATACCGATATCAGAGAGTTTTCAATGAAGAATGATTCAGAACCATCATCCAGTGATTCCCAACATAAAGAATTTATGGATGAATTATTACCAGATGATTTTGATGAATCAATCGAGCAATCTCATCAAGAAAAGATATCGACTTATTCCGGGCTCAGTATCTTTGCTTAAATAGTGATGATGTTAATAATCTAATGTCTGTTATCAATAAAAGCTGAAAAGGTCGAATAGGTGGTATTTTTATTGCCTATTCTTCAAATTAATTCTTTTTGCATGATTTATTATTTTTATAATTTTTTGCTATTTATTTAGCTATAAATTTTCTTTATTTTTATTGAGATAATAATAATTATGCCAACTACACAAAAAAAAATAAGTGTTTTTAACTTAATACTTATTCTCATTACTTTGTTAGCCTTAGGTGCTGCTGCTTATTTGTGGTTACAAAATAAATCCAAAAATACCGTCCAGGCTCAAGAAGAGGTGGAAATTGTATCACCGGTTTTTTTAACATTAAAACCTTTCACTATATCACTACCAACCTCAGAAGAGAGTGTTGATATTAATAAAATTCTCTATGTTGGTATGGTATTACGCGTTGCTAATGAAGAGCAAAAAACGGTGTTATTAGAATATCTGCCGGAAGTAAGAAGCGATGTATTACTTTTAACTTCTAAACAGTATGTCAGTGATCTTAAAAAAGAAGCCGGCAAAATCGATTTACAAGAACAAATTAAGACAGCTTTATCACGCCAATATGATGCAAAACATAAGGTAAAAATTGATGAAGTATTATTTACTGATTTTATTATACGGTGATTTCTATGTCCGATAAGTTCAAATCTACTGTCAATAATAGTGAGCCTTCCGATACCGAGTTATTGGATAGTTCATCAATGAAAAAAAATGATAACGGATTTGATACTCAAACCCTACAAGGTAAAAAAACCGAAGTAAAACCTTATGATTTATCGGTTAAACATAGTTTTATTCCTGAGCGTTTAACGGCATTAGAAATTATTAATGAACGTTTTGCCCGGCAATTTAGGATTGGTTTATTCAATTTATTGCGCCGTAATACTGACGTGATTGCTTCGCCAATTGAAACACAAACGTTTAAAGAATTTTCAGAAGTTTCATCTACCTATCATTTAAATTTAGTTCACCTTAATCCTTTACGGGGCACAAGTTTATTTTCATTTTCACCTGAAATTGTTTTTATTGTCGTCGATACGCTATTTGGTGGTGATGGGCATGCCGCCAAAGTGGAAACCGAAGGGCGAGAATTTACCCATACTGAGCAACAGATTATTAAACGGGTATTAGAGCTTGCATTAACGATTTATCAAAATGCTTGGACAGATATTTACACTATTGAAACAGAATATATTCGATCAGAAGTACAAAGCAAATTTACTAATATCACCAGCTCACCTGACGATGTGGTTTTAGCCACAACGTTCAAAGTGGAAATTGGAAACAGTAAAGCTACGTTTTGTATCTGCATTCCTTATGCAATGGTTGAACCTATCAAAGAGTTATTAATTAAACCACCGATTGAGCAACAAACTTATCAAGATGACAATGTTTGGATGAGCTCTTTAACCAGTGGTATTAAACAATCAACCGTTGAATTAGTCGCCAACTTCACTCAAATTCAAACGACTGTCGCAAAACTATTGGCATTAAAAGTCAATGATATTTTAGATATAGAAAAGCCAGATAGCCTTGATGTCACAATTGGCGGTGTGCCAGTATTAAAAGGGCATTATGGTCGAGTGAATAAACAATACGCAATTCAAGTAGAACAGGTAAGTAATCCTGTATTAGAACAATTGAATGAAGGAGTGTTCAATGACTGATATCAAACAAAATAGCGATGATACTCAATCTCAAAATGAAACAAATGATAAGCCAACCACACAAGATGTGATCTTTGAAACATTATCACCACAACAATCCGAAGTGAAAAAACAAGATATAAATCTTATTTTGGATATTCCGGTTAACTTAAGTGTCGAGCTTGGCAGAACTAAAATGGCAATTAAAGATCTATTAAATCTAACACAAGGTTCAGTGATTGCTTTAGACGGATTAGCCGGTGAGCCATTAGATATATTAATTAATGGTTATTTAATTGCTCAAGGTGAAATTGTGGTGGTCGGTGATAATTATGGCGTACGCATAACCGATATTATTACGCCTTCAGAACGTGTACGCCGATTGAGTCGCTAATGAATAACATAACAGCGCCAACTGTGGCAAGTACCAGTTCAACAACAATGCCCGCTGATATGAATTTTTATTCACAAGTCGGCTCATCGTTCGCAATTTCATTAATCGGTGTGATAGCAATGATTGTGTTGTTAGCTTGGTTGGTTAAACGTATTAACTGGAAAAAGCGTGGCGAACAACTTATGGAAGTTAAAGCTACTTTCAACATTAGTCCTAAAGAACGGGTTGTTCTCATCTATGTCGATCATAAACTCCTGGTTGTGGGTATCACGCCACATCAAATGACGCTACTGCATACGATCAATGAGCAGCGCACCGAAATGCTGTTAGCCAAACCACCCGAAACGAATGAAAGTGAAAAAGATAGCTTGTTTCACCAACTATTACAGTCAGCGTTAAAATCTAAAAAGGAGTAACAAATAGTGTGGTCAAAATGGGTTATTTTGCTCAGCTTATTGTTATTTAGTTTCTATAGTTCTGCTGATGTCACGCCGCTGTCGATTATGACTCAGACATCATCTAATGGTGTACAAAGTTGGTCATTACCTGTTGAAACTTTAGTGTTTCTGACTTTACTGACATTCATACCGGCTATTTTGTTATTGATGACGAGTTTTACTCGCATCATCATTGTTTTAGGTTTATTACGTAATGCGCTGGGCACTCAGTCAGCCCCGCCTAATCAGGTTATTTTAGGTATTGCACTGTTTATGACCTTTTTTATCATGTCGCCGGTGACCGATAAAATCTATCACGATGCGTATATTCCTTATTCACAAAATCAAATTACCATGCAAGAGGGGTTAGCCAGCGCCAGCAAACCACTACGTGAATTTATGTTAACCCAGACACGTGAAAACGATTTAGCACTGTTTGTTAATATGTCGCATGCTGGTGATATTCAAACTCGTGACGATATTCCATTAACTGTGCTTGTACCGGCTTTTGTGGTCAGTGAATTAAAAACCGCATTTCAGATCGGATTTACTTTGTTTATTCCGTTTTTAGTCATAGATTTAGTGGTTGCCAGCACCTTAATGGCGCTAGGGATGATGATGGTTCCTCCGGCAACGGTTTCCCTGCCATTTAAAATAATGTTATTTGTGTTAGCAGATGGTTGGCACCTGTTATTAGGCTCTTTAGCACAAAGTTTTTTTAGCTAATGTCGATTTGATTAAGGAACGATATGCCCTCTGAATATATTAGCACGTTAGCCATGCAAGCGATTAAAGTTGCCGCTTCATTGGCTGGTCCAATACTGTTAGCTGCTTTAATTACCGGTTTAATTATCAGTTTATTGCAGGCAGCAACCCAAATTAATGAAATGACATTATCATTCATTCCTAAAATTATAGCGGTTATTGTGGTGTTAATCATTTTAGGCCCAACAATGCTTTCGACAATGATTGACTATATTCGGATTGTTATTACTGATATTCCTAATTTAACCAGTTAAGCGTTATGGATATTCAGACGCTTTTCAATATCGATTTCTTCTCTTGGATTAAAGGTTGCTTCTTTCCCTTTGTGCGTATTTTGGCTTTGATTATGGTTGCGCCCATTACTGGTGAAAAAGAGGTGCCTAACCGTGTAAAAATAGCATTAGCCTTAATCATTGCGATGCTGTTGCCGTCTCCACCGCTTAGTGATGACTTATCGATATATTCTTTAACCGCGATTTGGGTGATCGCTCAGCAAATTATGATTGGTGTGATGATTGGTTTTGCTATGCAGTTAGCGTTTATCTCTATGCGGTTTTCCGGCGAATTGATTTCTATGCAAATGGGGTTAGGCATGGCAACCTTTTTTGATCCCATAGGTGGGCCTTCCACATCTGTGTTATCAAGATTAATTAATTTAATCGCCTTACTGATTTTTTTAAATCTCGACGGCCATTTATGGTTGTTGTATGGCTTATCAAATAGCTTTAATATTATTCCAATAGCCACCGATCCTTTAAATCACAATGGTTATTTAACCGTCATCGAGATGAGTGGTTTGCTCTTTATCAATGGTTTAATGCTAGCATTACCATTACTGACATTACTATTGATAGTCAACTTAGCTTTAGGGCTATTAAACCGAATCACACCGCAACTCTCCATTTTTGTAGTCGGTTATCCGATGACCCTATTATTAGGCTTAGCAATGTTAACCTATTTAATTTCCACACTACCACATTTTTCCGAGCTTATTTTTGAACAGGTGTTTGAGCATATTTCAGCTATGTTATGGTTTTTTGTTAATTAAAAAACAGAAAAATGAAACAGATGTTTAAAGTTTAAAGAGATTTTTGTCAAAAACTTTCAGATTTTATAGGTGTTTAAGTAAAAAATTCAATCACACCGCAACTCTCCATTTTTGTAGTCGGTTATCCGATGACCCTTTTATTAGGCTTAACAATGTTAACCAATTTAATTTCCACGCTACCACATTTTTCAGAGCTTATTTTTGAACAGATGCTTGAGCATATTTCAGCTATGTTATGGTTTTTTATTAATTAAAAAACAGAAAAATGAAAACAGATGTTTAAAGTTTAAAGAGATTTTTGTCAAAAACTTTCAGATTTTATATGTGTTTAAGTAAAAAATTGATTCAATCATACCGCAACTCTCCATTTTTGTAATCGGTTATCCGATAACCCTATTATTAGGCTTAGCAATGTTAACCAATTTAATTTCCACACTACCACATTTGTCAGCGCTTATTTCTGGACAGATGTTTGAACATATTTCAGTTATGTTATGGTTTTTTGTTAATTAAAAAACAGAAAAATGAAACAGATGTTTAAAGTTTAAAGAGATTTTTTGTCAAGAAGTTTCAGATTTTATAGGTGTTTAAGTATAAAATTGGCTTAAGATGTTATTTAAAGAGAAAAACAGAGATGACAGTTAATGAAAACGTATGCATAACAGCAGTGATACTTAATGCTGGTAAAACCAGCATTAAACAGCGGTGGGATTAAGCTTTTTTTACAAAACAAGCTTTTAACATGATTTTCATGCCATCGATTTTACAATCGATTTCATGATCACCGTCAACTAAACGAATACCTTTCGCTTTGGCACCTTTTTTAAGTACAGTAGATGAACCTTTCAATTTAAGATCCTTAATTAAAATAATATCATCACCGTCAGCAAGTAAATTACCATTACTGTCTTTTACTTGTCGTTCGTCTTCAGATGAGGCTGTTTGATTCGGATCCCACTCATGAGCACACTCAGGGCAAACGTAAAAGGTGCCATCGTGATAGGTGTGTTCAGATTGGCAAACTGGGCAATTAGGAATAGTTTCCATGGGTTATGATTAATCCAAGTTAAATAAAATGGCGTTCACTATAGCAAAAAAATGCTATGAAGTCATGATATTCCCAGCCAACTTGCTTGCCTATTGCTGAGTGATTAGGGATTTTATCGTTTTAGGTTTTGGCAGATAAAAAAATAGGGTTATGGCATTAACCATAACCCCAAGTTCCAAAGGACTATTGTTGGAAATAAACATGTATCTCAATTAACTTGTTGATTAAGCTTTAGTGCTACAAACTGCAATATAATTAAGTTGGTCATGATGATGTTTAAACGTTTTAAACATTTTAAAAAATTGTGCGCGATTTTGTTTGCGCAAGGCGTTGCGAATGATTTTTAGTGTGCCAAACAGACCTTCGTCGTATAACATCCCTTTTGGCGACATCAATGTCATTGCATTATGCTCGGATTTAATATCAACAAATCCGGCATCGTTAAATAATTGATACCATGATTCAATGCTGGTTGGTTGAGCATTAACATTGATTGCATGACGAATATGCTTGATAATTTGCTCAGACTGTTTTGGGTTAACCAGCATAATATCATGGGTAAGTAATTTCCCACCTGGCTTTAATACACGATAATACTCTTTTAATAGATGATTTTTGGCTTTATCGGCATACATTGTAAGCATCGCCTCATTAATCACTATATCAAAGCTGTTATCCGCAAACGGCAGTTTTGATGCATCAGCTTGCTGGATGTGGATTAAGTGGTCTAATTTATTTTTTCGAATATTTTCCTCTGCTTTTGCTAAAGCCAACTTATCCATATCAATACCTGTAATATGGCAGCCAAAACGCTTAGCAATCTCCATAGAGGTTGTGCCCATATTGCAAGCAATCTCAAGTACCTGCATTTGTGGCGTAAAGAGTGCTTGCTTAAATAACCACTCGGTGGCTTTTTTACCTCCCGGGCGTAATCGGGTTTTGCCTAATTTAGCAAGGAATTTATGCCCGGCTTCTTTATTGCTGTTCATCTTTATTCCTTAATTGTCGTTTAATTGATTTCTCTTAGCATGACTAAAAGCATTTTCGCCGCTTGTGGCGCTTCAACGGCATGAGGAATATTAGCCGGCATTCTGACAATAGTGCCGGGTTTTGCTGTAACAGGTTGTCCATCAATCGTTAATGTCAATTCGCCTTCGATCACCATAACAATTGCATCGAAAGGGGCGCTATGCTCAGATAACCCTTGTCCTTTATCGAAAGCAAATAACGTTAAATTACCGCCTGTTGTTTTAGCTAAAACACGGCTTGCAATACCTTGTTCAGTTGGCGTAATTAATGAATTGAGTTCAAGTGCTTGAGCGGGGGTAATCGTGTTGTTTGACATTGTATACTCCTATCGAAAGTCGAACCTTGTACTATAAATTTTAGGTAATTTTTTAAATAAACCCTGATATTTCATGTGGTTATTAAAAAAGTTAAGTGTTGAAATAAGAATTGTTATCAACTATATTAAATTTATTTTAAAAGTATCTTTAGGTAAAACCTATGACATTTGTCAAAAATAGACCCACCGAACAACAAATTTTTGATTGGTTAAGCCAAGTTAAATTATTTAATGGATTAACCCATGGCGCTTTGTTGCCAATTATTGAAACTGCACAGTATATGGAACTTGATATCGGTGATATGTTTGGGCATGAAGGGATGCCTTTATCGGGATGTGCTCTGGTGATTAGGGGGCAAGTTGAAGTATATCGAAATACTTATCTCGGTGAGGAAAAAATTTTTGGTATATTCTCAAGTTATCAATTAGTCGCCATTGCCGCAATTTTTATGCCGCATAACCGTTTTCCAATGACGATTCGAGCTAAAACCGACTGTTCTTTACTTTTGATTGATAAGAGCAGTTTACTCAAAGTTTGTCATGATCACCCAATTATTATGCAGCGCTTACTGGTTAATTTTAGTGCTAAATTATATGAACAGATTAATAATATTGATTGGTTAACATCAAGCTCAGCAGAGCAAAGATTAGCGGCTTATTTTTTATCGTTATGTACTAACCCAACAAATACCTATCAATTTGTATTACCAATATCACGCAGTCAGTTGGCAACTAAGTTGGGTATGCGTTATGAGACATTAAGCCGTCTTATCTCTAGTTGGCGAAAAGATCAGATCATCAAAGTTGAGAATCATTCTATTAAAGTATTAAAGCCGGCCTACCTGAAGGGGTTAACGCTACCTTCCAAGCGTTCATTTTAATTGTTATCTCATCTGACAACGACACCATAGTTATGCTGTCAGATGATAATATGTAGGTAGCGATTAAAAGTGATAAACAATCCCACCATTAAGATTAAAGCCCACTGCACTAAATAACGTCATGTCATTTTTTGATGCAACTACGTGATTAGCAACTGATGCACTTGCATAATGTTTATTGGTTAGATTATCGGCAATTATGTAACCTGACCAGCCTTTAGGGTTTTGATAATTTATCTTAAATCCAAAAACAGCATATTGATCACGGTACTGAATATGCATATTGTTAGCGTGATCAACTGGCGTATTAGTCGGTGACCAGTGTAAATTAGGACCAAACGTCCAGTTATCTATTTTATAGAGTAATTCAGCATTGATGATATTTCTTGGAATGCCTGCAATATAATGATGATTATATTGCCCGCCTTGAAAACGAAAATCGCTATAAGTCCAGGCTAAACGATATTCGATATCTCCCCTGTTTAAGACTGAAGGTAACAAGCCTTTTATGCCCGCTTCAATGCCTTGATGACGGGTTTTACTGCCATAATTGGATATGCCTACGGTATTGCCATTGGCATCATAAGCAGAAATATATTCATCTTTAATAATGCTGCGATATAAAGCTACATCCCAATTTACATTCTCAATAATTTTACCGCTACCGCCAATTTCAGCGGTGATACCTTTTTGGCGATCAAGCTTATTTAGTTGTGCTTTTCTTCCATTGCTGGTAATAATTTCACGAAATGATGCCGGCTCATTACTGGTACTTAAGTTACCATAAAAGCGGTTATCACTTGTCGGCGTCCAAATTATCCCGATTTTGGGTGACCAAAATGTCCAAGACTGATTGAGCTTATTATTGCTATGGCGAGTATCGACATTTCGTTTGGCGTGTGTAACTTTGGTATCTAGGTTCAACTGCCAAGCGTCATTAATATTCCAAGATGTGCCGATTGCACCATTCATGTTTTCTGCAACGGCTGTATAGTTACCAAGCAAACGTTTAAACATTGGTGTATTACGTCGATTCATCAATAACTTGCGATCCAAATTTGTTTTATCCCAAGCAAGAGCACTATGAAACGTAATGTCGTTAAATTTGGATTGATAAGCCAGCTCAGTACCGGTGGTGCGACTATGACTTAATGTGTAATCGGCTGGTGTAATAAAATTATCATGAGTTTGCTGGTGCCAGACACCGAGTTCAAGAGATTGATCGCCAAAAGTCCAATTAGTTCGATTAGCTATACGGGCTTGCTCGGTATGGCGATGCGGGTCGGTTAGCGTGATAATGTTTTCAATTGCCCTAGGAGAGTGTTTTGATTTACTTTGCGAAAGTGGTCCGGGTATATCAAAGCGTACATCTGTCCAACTCAGCCATGTGCGGTTTTCAACATTATCAGAAGTAAAGCCAAAATTCGCTCGAGCTGTTTTACGCTGTGAGGTTGAATGATGACGGTAACCGTCGAAATGGTCATAAGATAAACTCAATCGGCCGTCAATACCATATGACTCACTACTATTGCCTATAGCAATTTGAGTGGCTTGTCGACCATATGCTCCATATTCATAGCGAGCAGTACCATTATCATCTTTTCCTGTGAACGAGATAAAATTCAGCTCTCCCCCTAAACTATTACTTTGTGGATGACTACTGTTGGCACCGCGATAAATAGAAATCAATCGGGAATCTCGCATATCGAGCGTACTGATATGGAAATCGCCGTCAGCATCATTAATAGGCAAACCGTCTTGCAATATTAAAACACCCCGTGAAAGAGGCGTACTTTGAACGCCAGAACCGCGAATATTCAATCGTGGTTGATCTATCCCACCAAAAAAATTCTGAATAATAATGCCGGGTTGATAATCCAATGCATCTTGTAGTGTCGATAGCCTATTTTCTTGATCGGGAACAACAAGATTCGTTGCGCCAGCCGTTTGATTTAATTTGTTCTGTTCCTGCTGGTAACTGGGTGACAATGCACTATGTTTAGATAATTCATTATTTGGTGTGACTAATATCACATCAGGCCTATTGTCTGCTAACGAGTATTGACTCAATACCACGGTTGAACAAAGTGAAGTCAGTATTGTTTGTTGAGCGATTTTCTTGAACTTACACATAATATCTTCTTTCCCAAAAAAATAAATGATAATGATTATTATTTGCGAAATATCGGTATTATCCTATGACATTTATCAAAATCTGGTAAAAAATAGCGTTAATTTAAAATTCTATTATTGCCAACCTAAGGTAATAATTAACTAAAAGAAAAACAAATAACGCTTTGATGCTGTTTAGGCGTGGAATGATGATCTTTTTTTTATAAATTTAACTAAATAACTGACGATATCAATTGTGATGAATATTTTTTGTTTAACTGTGGCGTAAAGCTAGCAATTGCTGATTTCTTGGATGTAAAAGTATTGGCAGCGGCGAGTGGAGAAGCTGAGATTGCATTTTGCAATGGTGTTACTTTGAATTTGGCAAATGATAGCCATTTATCTCAGTAAAAAGGTTTAAATTTAAATTACATGCTAAACAGCTGTATTAACGTTATAGAAAATAAAAAAGGCGCAAATATATGCGCCTTTTTTGCTGAGATAAAGCGCATTACGATGCGCTTTATAGTTAGCTATAATTATTTGATAACTTTAGCAACAACACCAGCACCAACAGTACGACCACCTTCACGAATCGCAAAACGTAAACCTTCTGCCATTGCGATTGGGTGAATTAATGATACTGTCATTTTGATGTTATCACCTGGCATTACCATTTCTACGCCTTCTGGTAATTCGATAGTACCCGTTACGTCAGTTGTACGGAAGTAGAACTGTGGACGGTAGCCTTTGAAGAATGGAGTATGACGACCACCTTCATCTTTGCTTAGGATATACACTTCTGATTCAAAATCTGTATGTGGAGTAATTGAACCTGGTTTTGCTAATACTTGACCACGTTCGATTTCTTCACGTTTTGTACCACGAAGTAATACACCTACGTTCTCACCAGCACGACCTTCGTCTAGTAATTTACGGAACATTTCAACGCCAGTACAAGTTGTTTTTGTAGTTGGTTTGATACCAACGATTTCAACTTCTTCACCAACTTTGATTACACCACGCTCTACACGACCTGTTACCACTGTACCACGTCCTGAAATTGAGAACACGTCTTCAATTGGAAGTAGGAATGGTTTATCGATATCACGCTCTGGTTCCGGAATGTAGCTGTCTAAAGCTTCAGCTAATTCAACAATTTTATCTTCCCATGCTGCGTCGCCTTCTAATGCTTTTAACGCTGAACCACGAATTACTGGAGTGTCATCACCCGGGAAGTCGTATTGAGATAGAAGTTCACGTACTTCCATTTCAACTAATTCTAATAACTCTTCATCATCAACCATATCACATTTGTTTAAAAATACGATGATGTAAGGAACACCTACTTGACGTCCTAAAAGGATGTGCTCACGAGTTTGTGGCATAGGACCGTCAGTTGCTGCTACTACTAAGATAGCGCCGTCCATTTGAGCCGCACCAGTGATCATGTTTTTAACATAGTCAGCATGTCCCGGACAGTCAACGTGTGCATAGTGACGAGTTGGTGTGTCGTATTCAACGTGTGAAGTGTTGATGGTGATACCACGTGCTTTTTCTTCAGGTGCGTTATCGATTTGATCGAATGCACGAGCTTGACCGCCGAATTTTTTAGCAAGTACAGAAGTAATTGCAGCAGTTAAAGTTGTTTTACCGTGGTCAACGTGGCCGATTGTACCAACGTTAACGTGGGGTTTTGTACGTTCAAATTTTTCTTTAGACATCTTAATGTTCCTTTATTAAATCACTTCCCTTTATCTTAAAAGGGAAGTGTTACTTTATTTATGTAAAAATTATTTCGCTTTACGAGCTTCAATAATTGCTGTTGCAATATTTGTTGGTGCTTCATTGTACTTCAAGAACTCCATTGAGTAAGAAGCACGACCTTGTGTTTGAGAACGTAGGTCTGTTGCATAACCAAACATTTCAGAAAGTGGAACTTGTGCTTTAACTGTTTTACCAGTTGCAGTATCTTCCATACCTTCGATCATACCGCGACGACGGTTTAAGTCACCGATAACATCACCCATATAATCTTCAGGGGTTTCAACTTCTACTTTCATAATCGGTTCTAAAAGCACAGGTTTAGCTTTCATAAAGCCTTCTTTAAATGCCATTGAACCGGCAATTTTAAATGCCATTTCTGATGAGTCAACATCATGGTAAGAACCATCAAAGATAGTGACTTCAACATCAACAATTGGGTAACCAGCAAGAACACCGTTTTTCATTTGTTCTTGACAGCCTTTATCAACTGCCGGGATGTATTCTTTAGGAACTACACCACCAACAATTTCATTGTTGAATTTGTAACCTTCGCCACCAGCTTCCAATGGTTTGATTTTTAACCATACATGACCATATTGACCACGACCACCAGACTGACGAACAAATTTACCTTCTTGTTCAACTTCGTTGCGAATTGTTTCACGGTATGCTACTTGTGGTTTACCAACATTTGCTTCTACTTTAAATTCACGTTTCATACGGTCAACGATGATTTCTAAGTGAAGCTCACCCATACCAGAAATAATAGTTTGTCCAGATTCTTCATCAGTGTGAACACGGAATGAAGGATCTTCTTGTGCTAAACGACCTAAAGCAAGACCCATTTTTTCTTGGTCAGCTTTAGTTTTAGGTTCAACTGCAACAGAGATAACTGGTTCAGGGAACTCCATTCTTTCAAGAATGATTGGTGCGCTTTCAGCACAAAGTGTATCACCAGTCGTTACATCTTTAAGACCGATTGCAGCAGCGATGTCGCCGGCACGAACTTCTTTAATTTCTTCACGTTTATTAGCATGCATCTGAACGATACGACCAAAACGCTCTTTTTTGTCTTTAACAGAGTTAAGAACAGTATCACCAGAATTAACCACACCCGAGTAAACACGGAAGAAGGTTAAGTTACCAACAAATGGGTCAGTGGCGATTTTAAACGCTAATGATGAGAATGGTTCATCATCACTAGAGTGACGCTCAGCTGGTTCACCGTCTGCTAGTTCACCTTTAATTGCTGGTACATCAGTTGGTGCTGGTAAATATTCAATTACCGCATCAAGCATAAATTGAACACCTTTGTTTTTAAAGGCACTACCACAAGTTACTAAGATGATTTCATTAGCAAGTACACGTTCACGTAATGCTAATTTAACTTCTTCTTCAGTTAACTCTTCACCACCAAGGTATTTTTCCATTAACTCTTCGTTAGCTTCTGCAGCAGCTTCCATTAAGTTTGCACGCCATTCTTCGACTTGCTCAACCATGTCTGCTGGTACATCTTCATAAGTAAATGTTACGCCTTGATCAGCATCATTCCAGTTAATTGCTTTACGTTTAAGTAAATCAACAACACCGGTAAATGCTTCTTCAGCACCGATTGGTAGAACTAAAGGAACTGGCACAGCTGCTAAACGTGTTTTGATTTGATCAACAACACGTAAGAAGTTAGCACCCATACGGTCCATTTTGTTTACAAATGCGATACGTGGAACTTTATATTTGTTTGCTTGACGCCATACTGTTTCTGATTGAGGTTGAACACCACCAACTGCACAGTAAACCATTACTGCACCATCTAAAACACGCATAGAACGTTCAACTTCGATTGTGAAGTCAACGTGTCCCGGGGTGTCGATGATATTGATACGGTGTGGTTCAAATTGTTGTCCCATACCTGACCAGAATGCAGTTGTCGCTGCTGAAGTGATAGTAATACCACGTTCTTGTTCTTGTTCCATCCAGTCCATGGTAGCTGCGCCATCATGAACCTCACCAATTTTGTGACTTACACCAGTATAAAACAAAATACGTTCGGTAGTTGTTGTTTTACCTGCGTCAATATGTGCACTGATACCGATATTACGGTAGCGTGCTATAGGGGTTGTACGAGCCATATTAATCCTCTATTTAGAATCGTTTGCTTAATAAAATATCATTTAGGTTGACTGACAGTAGATATGTGCTGTCAGTCTAATTTCAAGCCACTTAATACCAGTGGAAAGATTACCAACGATAGTGTGCAAACGCTCTATTAGCTTCAGCCATACGATGAACATCTTCGCGTTTTTTCACAGCGGTACCTTTGTTTTCAAAAGCATCCATAAGTTCATTCGCTAGGCGTAAAGCCATTGATTTATCGCCACGTTTACGTGCTGCATCTACAATCCAACGCATTGCAAGTGCATTACGACGAACTGGACGCACTTCAACAGGAACTTGGTATGTAGAACCACCAACGCGACGAGACTTAACTTCTACAGTTGGTCTTACGTTATCTAGTGCAACTTCGAAAGCTGCTAAGTGGTCTTTTCCACTACGCTCAGCTAATTTATCAAGAGCTGAATATACGATTGATTCTGCGATAGATTTTTTACCATCTATCATTAAAATATTTACAAATTTCGCCAGTAAATCTGAACCGAATTTCGGATCAGGTAAAATTTTTCTTTGACCGACAACATGACGACGTGGCATTGGAATACTCCGTTTATATGTTATAAATTTTCAGGTTTACCCAAAACTCAAATGAGTTAAATGGAATTATTATAGTTTGGCCTTACTTAACGGAGTTCCATTAAGCTTTAGGTCGTTTCACACCGTATTTAGAACGGCTTTGTTTGCGATCTTTAACACCTGCGCAGTCTAATGCACCACGAACAGTGTGATAACGAACACCAGGTAAATCTTTAACACGACCACCGCGGATTAAAATCACGCTATGTTCTTGTAAGTTATGACCTTCACCACCGATATAAGAAGTTACTTCAAAACCGTTGGTTAAACGTACACGGCATACTTTACGTAATGCTGAGTTTGGTTTTTTCGGTGTAGTTGTGTAAACACGTGTACAAACACCGCGTTTTTGCGGGCATGCTTCAAGGGCAGGAACGTTACTTTTCGCTTCCTTTAGCGCTCTTGGTTTGCGTACCAGCTGATTAATTGTTGCCATTAATAAGCTCCTGATTAATTAAAATAAATTTAAAAATTGCTTTTTAGATACGTAATTAATAACTGTAGCCCAAAGCCTATGGATATAAGTTTTGGGTCGCAAGATTCTAGACCTCAACAGGCATAATGTCAAGTATTACCACAAGTTCATTATGTTATTTAATTAAACTATTTTTGGTTATCAAGCATCATCTTGTTAAACAAAGTTTATCTTTTATTGATAAGTTATTGCTGAGGTTTTATGCATCACTTTTATCCCAATGATTATCCAATGCCGTAGATTGCCTAAGCAAATATTGAGTATTAATGTAGCTTAAGCATAGGGTAATGGTCATTAAGATAGGAAGAGACAAACGGTAGAAATTTAAGCTAAATTTTTATCAAAAAAAACGGTAATATGATACTGGTTATTGGATAAATGTTGTGCGTAATTGTGATGAATGTAAAAAATGAACCTTATAAAGTTGTATTGTTATTTAATGCTAATAATATTTACGATCGTCAAATCTTAAAAGGTATTGGTGATTTTTTAAAGTCACACCATATTCATTGGAATATTTATATCTCTGAAACGCTGCGTTATGACACGACCACCTCTTTTCGTTTTGACTGCGATGGGATTATTGCTAATTTTGATGATCCGGAAATTGCCGATTTGCTTAAACATGTTCAAATTCCAATAATTGGGGTGGGTAGCTCTTATCATGGTACATCGAGCTATCCTAATGTGCCTTATGTTGCTGCTGATAATTTTGCCATTATTGAAAGTGCATTTAATCACTTGTGCGCTAAGGGGATTAGTCAATTTGCCTTTTACGGTTTGCCTTCTAACCGATATTGTCGTTGGGCTGGGGTGCGAGAAGACATTTTTAAGCAAATTTTAGCCCAAAAGGGGTATGAAGGGTTTATTTATCAAGGCATGTCTACTTCGCTTGATAATTGGCAAGAAGGCTTAGATAAGCTCTCTAAATGGTTGCTCTCTTTGCCGATTAATACCGGTATTATTGCCGTCAATGATGCCAGAGCACACCATATTTTACAGGCGTGTGATAGAGCAGGCATAAAAATACCGGAAGAGTTATGTCTAATTGGTATTGATAATGAGGAAGTCATCAATGATTTATCAATGGTATCGTTATCGACCGTTAAGCAAGGTACGGAAGAGATGGGATTTAATGCGGCAAACTTGCTCCAAAAACGCTTTATGAAAGGTAACGTGCCGGTGAGTCCTTTACTTATAGCTCCTAAAAAAGTGATTGCCAGACGTTCGACAGATTATCGATCGATTCAAGATCCCTATGTTATCCAAGCCATTCACTATATTCGAGATCATGCCTGTAAAGGAATTAAAGTGGAGCAAGTAATTTCACAAATGCAGATATCACGCTCTAATTTGGAAATTCGATTTAAATCGTCATTAGGTAAAACCATTCATGCCGTTATTCATGAAGAAAAATTTAATCAGGCTAAATACCTTCTGCTTGAGTCATCCTTATCCATTCAAACCATTTCTCAGCAATGTGGTTATCCGTCAGTTCAGTATTTCTATTTTCTGTTTAAGAAACGTTATGGTATGACCCCTAAAGATTTTAGACGGCAATTTACCACACTTAAGTCGGCGCCACTTTAACGTCATGAATAATAGGTAACATAAACAAAAAGGAAAAAGCTTAAATAATATTTTTCCTTTTCCTTTTTGATGCGTTTATTTGTCAACTGAACGAATTAAAAGTATGGCCGTGCCGCCAATCATGGCAAACACAAAAGAGACAATAAAAATAGCTGAAAAGTCCCAAAAAAGGATCACATATGCGGTAATAATTGGTGCAATTGCTTGAGTTATTGTGTTACCGAGATTATAGAACCCTAAAAAAAAGGCTACTTGATTCTTATCGGGGATGACTTGTAAATTCAATAAATTGTCGAGTGAATTCCATATTCCCATGCCGATTCCTGCGGAAAATGCATAAATTAACACGCCTATTTGATTTGGGCATAGCAATAAGCTTAATGCACCAATGCCTAATAAGAGGGTAGATAACCCAACCGGTAGTTTGAGCACTTTTAATTTATCGCAGATTGGACCGGCAATAAATCCCATTAAAATGCCAAAAATTAACATAATTAAATTAAGGAGCTGGATGGCATTTTCTGTTTCAGATGGATTGCATTGTATAAAATCGGTCAAAATAAACAGTATGCAACCGATGATAGTAAAGTTACTGATGCCTTGAAAAAGTTTCCCAATTAATGCCAAATAATAGTCTCGCCCGATTTCCCATTTGGGAAAGATATCCAATGTATCTTGGAATTTTTTATCGCTTTTGGATAATTTGTTTTCCCTCGTTTGGTTAAGGTTTGAAGGCTCTTTTACAATCAATACCGACAGTAATACGCCAATGAATGTAATAATACCAAAAACGATAAAGCCAAATCGAAAGTTGCCTAGAAACATCGCAGCAAGTATTGTAAAACCGTTGTTACCTAACGCCATACCTAGTCCGCCATAAGCGCTCGAGGCCGTGCCTTTTCTCTCTTCAGCGGCAAAGTCTATCCAGGCTACCATAGGAGCAACAATAAAGTTTAAAGCAACTTGGCCGAGTAACCAACTACACAACAAAAAAGGAATACTGTTGGCCATTGAAGCTAATATCATGGATAACATAAAGGCGACAGCGCCGGCTACAATCCAAGGTGAGCGATTACCGAATTTGGAGCGTGTTCGATCCGATAAATAGCCTGCAAGCATATTTGACATCGCCGCAGCTATCATACCACTAGAAGAAAATAGCGCTAATAATTGGAACTTACTGTTTTCATCAATTTGTTGAATTAGCGCCGGTAAAAAGAGACTTGATGCGGCAATATAGGGACCTAACCACGATGCCGGGCCGATAATTAGTCCGGGAATAAGTCGAGTTAATGGAATTGTTGTTTTCATAATACTTTACCTAAAATATTAACCATTGTTGATCACGTAGTAATAATCAAAATCGGCATAAGATTGATGTTGGTAGCTATCGACAGCTGCAATAAAATTAAATAAGCCGGTAAATCCACCTATTTCCCCCGGTTCGCCATTGACGCCTTCATCCGATAAATAAAGGACATCTAGCGCTTGCATAATTGGCATCCATGCGTCATCGAGTCGGTAAAGTAGCGCAACCTTGCCATGTTGGTAGGATAATTTTAGTTCCACAACTCCGTTTGGGATAGCAATACGGTGATTGACATATTCGATTCTGGTACCCAGTTTTGCTTGTAGTAGGGTTAAAACCGGGGTCTTGAGATGTTCACTATAAGTTAAATGTAAATAGAGCCAATTATTTGAGTCATAATAAAGACCAACACCGGCGGTTTGTGAGTAGTGTTCCGGGTGGAATTCAACTTTAGTTTGAACGTAATAGTCAAACGAAGTAGCCCGAGTTGCCATAATCGACGGCGCCACTTGAGAAAATAGCGAGTTTCGCCCATATATTCGCAAATGACTATGGCGTTCATGGGTATTCACCCATTGGCTGGATTGATGTTGATAAGGCGTCATAAACGCTAATTGATAGCCATGATCGAACTCGTCAATCACGTCATGACTTATTTCGTCCTCAAGTGGTAGGGCAGAATCAAATTCCATTTTGGCTAAATTAGAGCCGTCTGCCATGACAAGCCAACCGTTATCAGTCCACTGCATTTTTTGGATTGAGGTTTCTCGACCAAGCGGATTGAGTAGTGTGTCTTTTATTGGTCTGGACATCAGATGAGCAATATACCAATCGCCGTTTTGGCTCTCAACAAGTGAGCCGTGTCCCGCTTTTTGCATCAGTGAATTAGGATTGAACATTTCAAAATGGCCGGCATCGGGATCGCCTAATGAAAATAGATGATTAGGTGAGGAGGTGACAATCGGCTCACCGGACGGGTGGGGCTGATAAGGGCCATAAATATCTTTAGCTCGACCGATTTCAATACCGTGCGCATAGCCCGTACCACCGGCAGCTATTATCAAATAATAGTTATCAAGCCTTTTATAAATCTGCGGCGCTTCAGCGCAACCTCGAGTTGTAAAACCTTGCGTTAGCCGATGCCACGGGCTGACGAGCTTTCCTTCAGCAAGATCGACTTGAGCAATAACAATATGCCCTGGTGCTTGATAACCTTGTCGGGTTTCCCACTCTAAAATGGTTAAATAATGTTTACCGTCATCATCATGAAACAGCGCCGGATCGAAACCGATAGAGGTAAGATAAATTGGCGCTGACCAAGGCCCTTTAATATCCTCAGCGCAAATGGCATAAGTGTCAGCATTAAACTCTCGCCCGGCCATGTTTTTCATATGCGAGTATATTAGCCAAAATTTTTTATTTATCGAATCATAAGACAAATGCGGCGCCCAGACACCGGCGGGGGTATTTGTTCCGGATAAATTGACCTCACCATGTTTAAATACATAATCAATGAGTTGCCAATTAGCGAGGTCTTTTGATTGAAAAATTTGAATGATTGGATTCCAATGAAAAGTAGATGAGGCGATATAGTAAGTATCGTTAACACGAATGATTGACGGATCAGGAGACATGCCCGGTATCACCGGATTTTTTATTTTAGGCATTTTTATTTTCTCTTAATGTTAGATTATGGATAAAAATACTTATCAAAAAAATAAGTTTTAAGGTTGTTTAGTCCAATATAATTTATCTATGCCTGTATTGTTATTATCAAATTTGATTTCAAATTTATGAAATCTTATTAATGAGATATGTGTCACACTCTGAGTAATAAAATTTTCCTATTCAATTAACATAATTAGAAAAAGAGGGGTTAGCCTAACAAATCATCTATTGGCTAATGCGTGTTATTTTTAGAAAGCCAAAGATAAATAAAGATAAATAGTGATAAATTGTTTAATATCGTTAAGAAGGCAAAGAAAGCAAAGAAAGCAAAAAGGGCAGGGTAACAGGTGCAGAACACCCTAACAGGGTATTCTGCAAGTCATAATTATGACATCAATGGTTTAAGTTGCTGATAAATATCTCTAAAAGTAGTGCGTTGTTGCTGATAATATTGGTAGAGATTGCGATCGGGCTGATGCGTTTGAACAATTGGCAATGGCGCAAGCAGTTCGCTTATCGCCGTATTGGGATGACAAGCGATTTGCGCCAGTTTTGCTGCCCCTAATGCCGGACCCACTTCGCTACCTTCACAATATTCAATGCGATAACCAGAAACATCGCTCAGCAATTGTCGCCAATAACGGCTGCGGGCTCCGCCACCAATGACCAAAATTTTATCGGGTGTGACGCCAGTTTGATGAACTGCATCGATGCCGTCGGCAAGGGCATAGCTAACCCCCAGTAATACCGCTTTTGCCAGATCGACTTTGTTGTGTTGATAAGTTAAGCCAAAAAATACACCTTTAGCTTCGGGATTATTGTGAGGTGTTCTTTCACCGGATAAATACGGTAAAAAATAGACCGAAGGTTTGTCATCGATCGGTTGCGCCTCAATTAGAGTCAGTAAGGTTGGCACATCTTCAATGTCCAGTAACTGACACGCCCAATCGAGGCAAGAAGCACAGCTCAACATTACCGACATTAGGTGCCAGCGGTTGGGTAAGGCATGGCAAAAACTGTGAATGGCTTGCTCGGGGTTGCTAATAAACTGATCGGTCACGGCAAAATAGACGCCGGAAGTACCCAATGAGAGCATCGCTTGCCCCGATTGATGTAAACCTACCCCAACCGCACCGGCTGCGTTATCACCACCGCCAGCAATCACCGCAATCTGATTAATGCCCCAACGTTTAGCGATTTCATCGGTCACATAACCGGTGATCTGATTGCCTTCAAATAGCGTTGGCATATGGTGTCGTGTTAAGCCACAGGCTTTTAGTAGTTCATCATTCCAATCACGCTTTCTTACATCAAGCCACATGGTGCCGGCTGAATCGGACATATCTGAAGCAAATTGATTGGTTATTTTAAAACGCAAATAATCTTTAGGGAGCAATACTTTATCGATCTGAGCAAAGATGTCCGGTTCATGCTGTTGTACCCATTTAATTTTAGGGGCGGTAAAACCTGCCATCATTAAATTACCGGTAATTTGGCGGGAAGTGGGCACCTGTTGTTCTAGTTGGTGGCACTGAATATCACAGCGCCCGTCATTCCAAAGTATTGCAGGTCTTAATACTTGTGATTGTTGATTGAGTAATACCGCACCATGCATTTGACCACTTAAACCTATGGCTTTTACCGATTGTAAATTATGTTGCTCACTAAGCTCACGCATTGCCGTATCGGTTGCTTGCCACCACTGCTCCGGATCTTGCTCTGACCATAATGGATGTGGGCGGGACACGGTGAGTGGTTTGGTTAATGTTGTGACAATATGTTGTTGTTCATCCATTAAAATCACTTTGACACCCGAAGTGCCTAAATCAATACCAATATACATACTCTTCTCCATTTTACTGCTGACTACCAAGGTTAACGATACCGTTAACCTGATTAGTTTACAACCAACAATTAGCTTAGCCAAAGATTAATCGATTAACTCGATTTTCTAACTTCTCTTGTTCACCACTGCAAGGTTTTGGTTGTAGATTATTGGCCAAACTATACTGCGCAATGTCTTGTAGCGTCATCTTGCCTTGTAGGATTTGTTGTCCTAAGTTTTCGTCCCAAGCGGCATATCGTTGCGTGACTTTTTGCTCAAGAACGTTATCTTCTATTATTTTCGCTGCGCACTTCAATGATAATGCCATGGTATCGATTGCGCCAATATGCCCGTAAAATACATCATATTTATCAACACTTTGACGACGAATTTTGGCATCAAAATTAAGTCCACCGGTTTTAAAACCGCCACTTTTGAGAATTTCGTACATGACAAGGCTATTTTCTTCTACACTATTTGGGAATTGATCGGTATCCCAACCTAGTTGCGGATCGCCTCGGTTAGCATCAAGTGAGCCAAAGATATCAAGTGCGATAGCTGAGGCAACCTCATGTTGGAATGAGTGACCAGCTAGTGTTGCATGGTTAGCTTCGATATTAACTTTAATCTCTTTTTCTAAGCCAAATTGTTTTAAAAAGCCATAAATGGTTGTGACATCATAATCATATTGATGTTTGGTAGGCTCTTGCGGTTTTGGCTCAATCAGTAATGCGCCTTTAAAACCGATTTTATATTTGTTTTCAACCACCAGTTGCATAAACTTGCCAAGCTGTTCACGCTCTTTTCTCAGATCAGTATTTAACAGTGTTTCGTATCCTTCACGTCCGCCCCAAAGGACATAATTTTGCCCACCTAATTGATGTGTTGCATTCATGGCGTGGACAACTTGTGTGGCAGCACAGGCAAATACTTGCGGATCGGGATTAGTGGCGGCGCCGGCAGCATATTTAGGATTGGTAAAGCAGTTGGCGGTGCCCCAAAGTAAGTTAACGCCGGTTTGTTGCTGTTTAGCCAGTAAAATATCAGTCATGATTGCTAAATTATTGATATATTCTTGGATTGAATTGCCTTCGGGTGCGACATCAACATCATGAAAAGCATAAAAAGGCACATTCATTTTATAAAAGAACTCAAAGGCTATATCGGCTTTCGCTTTTGCATTAGCTAATGGATCTGAGCCAGTTTGCCATGGATAGTGAAATGCGCCTGAGCCAAACATATCTGTCCCAGCCCAACAAAAAGTGTGCCAATAACAAATTGATAAGCGTAGATGTTCCGCCATGGTTTTACCCAAAATGATTTGGTTGGGATTATAGTGCCTGAATGCAAAAGGATTGTCTGTTTGTGTGCCTTCGTAGTTGATGCGTTCTATTTTGTCGTAATAATGACTCATAATTTACCTCTAAATTCGGTTAATACATGGTTGATTAATCGTTGTTTTTTTTAAGCCATTTTTAGATAGACTATCAATGGCTTAAGTGCTGTCATCAATATGCATGAATTTTTAACGCAACAACAATTATTAAATTTTGTACTATTTTTATGTTTTTTGGTTTTTGTGATGTAGATCAAACTCTATTGGTGAATTATTGGAATTGGAGATGAGCTGATGAGTGCAGAGCCTTGTTATGGCATGATGAAGATAATTGAAATAGCGGAAAATAAATTGGCAATCAGACAAAACCACCTCTACCGCTGAGCACGGTAGAAGTAGTATTCAGCCATTAATGGTGATCAATAAAAATAAATTTCAGTGCAAATAACACGGCAAAAATAATGACACATAGGTTTAACTCTTTAAATTTACCGGTGAAGGTTTTTAATACCACATAAGAGATAAAACCGAGCGCCACACCTTCGGTGATAGCAAAGGCAAACGGCATCATTAAAGCAGTAATAAAAGCCGGTGTCGCATCGGTTAAATCTGACCAGTTAACTTTAACCAAACTTGATACCATTAAAATACCGACAAATATCAGGGCGCCAGAAGTAGCGTAACTTGGTACTAAGTGAGCTAATGGCGATAGGAATGTCATCATTAAAAATAAAATGCCGACAACCACAGCGGTTAAACCGGTGCGACCACCAACTGAAATACCCGCCGAGCTTTCAATGTAGGTTAAAACTGAAGAGGTACCAAATAGTCCGCCAAGTGACGAGCTGAAACTATCGATTAATAACGCTTGACGCATTTTAGGGAAACGCCCTTTTTCATCACAAATACCTGCTTTATCGGTGAGTGCCAAAATTGTGCCGGATGAATCAAATAAGCTGACAATCATTATTGAAAAGATAACGCCCATAATGCCCACATTTAGAGAACCGGCCAGATCGACATGACCAACAACACTGGTAACACTAGGTGGTACTGAAGCAATGCCTTGATAGGTGATATTAGGGTCAAGCCAAAGTGCCAATAGTGTGACTACAAAGATTGAAATTAGCACGGCAGCATGAAAGTTGCGAGCGGCTAAAATAATAATGATGAAAAAGCCTAATGAACCAAGTAATACTTTTAGCGATAAAATATTACCTAAGGTTAAGAGTGTTGCAGGCGAGCTAACTACAATGCCCATATTTTGAAAGCCCATAAACGCAATAAATAGTCCGATACCTGCACTGATACCGACTCGTAAACATTGCGGAATATGCTCAATTAGCCAATGGCGCACTTTAAATAACGATAATGCAAAAAAGACTAACGATCCCCAAAAGATTGCCCCCATACCAACTTGCCATGAGTAGCCCATTGCGCCACAAATACCATAGGCAAAAAATACATTAAGCCCCATAGCCGGTGCTAGTGCGATAGGTAAGTTTGCAAATAAGCCCATTAAAATGGTTGCAAACGCAGTAACAACACAAGTTAACACAAATACGGCTGAGGTATCCATGCCGGTTGCCGATAAAATGGAAGGATTGACAAAGATAATATAGACCATAGTAAGGAAGGTGGTGCATCCAGCAATAATTTCGGTACCAATGGTGGTTTTCTTTTCTTTCAATTGAAATATTTTTTCGAATATTGAATTCATAAGTTAAGGCCCAATTTTGGTTATTAAGAATGATTGTTTATCTAATATGTTGCTGTTATTTTTACCCGCATCAGTGACAGATAAAAATAGAAAAGATGTCGCGAGACAGCGCGACATCTTACAATAAACAGATATCTCACTGCGTTATTATTGCTAGTTATTCAGTTTGGTCAAGCGTTATTCTAAAGGTTTGCGATTAACGATTCGAAGATTAGTAACTATGGGACTATCATTTTCGACCTGCTTTCAATTATTTGAAGGTGATGTTTTGATTCTATTTGAAATGGTGTTTTTGGCGATATTTTTATCTTATGTTTCAATATTGAGTGGTAGCTAAATCGATTTGCTGATGTTGGCTTTCTCGGTTAAGCGCACCTAGGGTAACTAGTTTGATGAAGTCATCAATAGGGTTTTGCTACTAGCAAACTTTGTATCTTGTTTTGACGAGGCAGGATAAATTTTACTTTTTAGCTCACCTTAGTGAGCTAAAAAGGTGGTGAAAGTGCTTAACCTAAATCGAGTTTGTTTAAGGTAATTTTCACTTTCAAAATCCGGTGACTTTCGATCTGTGCAATTTCAAAAAGATAATCACCAATTTGCATGGTTTCACCCACTTCGAGTAGATGCTGGGCTTTTTCCATTAATAATCCGGCTAAGGTGTGATATTCACGTTTATCATCAATTGGAATGGGTACAAATCGGACTAGTTCCTCGACCGGGATATAGCCATTGGCAATCCATGTATGGTCTTCAAGGCATTGAATGTCATGTTTGGCATCAATTTCCTCTTCTTCCGTCGGAAAATCACCGGCAATGGTTTCAATGATATCGGTGACCGAGACCACCCCTTGCATTGAACCAAATTCATCGACAACAAAAGCAAAATGGGTTTTCGCCTTTTTAAATTGCTCTAACGCAACCAGTAAAGAGACCGTTTCAGGAAAAATGAGCGGCTGTTTGATCAGTGATGCAATATCAATAGGCTCTTTGTTTTGGATGACGTCTTTTAAAAGATCGTTAACTTGTATGATACCCAAAGGCTCATCAATCGAATCGTTATCGGTGACCACCAAACGAGAGTGAGGATTGTCGAAGATCTCTTTTAGTATCACTTCACGGTCATCATTAATATTGACCATATCGACATTTAATCGTGAGGTCATAATACTACTGACTGAACGTTGAGCTAATCCTAACACACGTTCTACCATGCTAAGCTCTTGATCATTAAAAACCGACTCTTTTTTGTTGTTATCAGAATCATCATCTATCGAGCTGTTATCTGAATCTTCTTCAGTATCACCTTTTAATAAGTGTAAAATCGCTTCGGCAGTCCGTTCCCGCAATGGTTTTTTGTTGAGTGCTTTTTTACGGTTAAAGATTGCCAATTGATTGAAGAACTCTATCATTATTGAGAAGCCAATAGCAGCATATAAATAGCCTTTTGGTATGGCAAAGCCAAATCCTTCTGCCACCAGACTAAAACCAATCATTAATAAAAAGCTTAAACAAAGAATAACAATGGTTGGATGGGAATTAACAAAATAAGCCAGCGGTTTACTGGCAACCATCATGATGCAAATTGCAATACACACCGCAATTATCATAACCGGAATATTTTCAACCATGCCAACGGCGGTAATGACTGAATCGAGCGAGAATACCGCATCAAGTACTACAATTTGTGCCACGACTGTCCAAAAGTGCGAGGTCTTTTTTGGCTTACCGTCTTGATGAGAGGCGCCTTCTAACCGCTCATTAAGCTCCATTGTCGCTTTGAACAGTAAAAATATCCCACCGATAAGCATAATCAATTGACGAGCATTAAAACTGATACCGGAGAGTGAAAACAGTGGGGTCGTTAAGGTGACTAACCAACCGGTAAACATTAATAGCACAATTCGCGTAATTAAAGCGAAAGCAAGGCCTGTGACGCGTGCTTTATCTCGTTGGTTGGGAGGAAGTTTCTCGGCAAGGATGGCAATAAAAACAATGTTATCTATACCAAGGACGATTTCAAGTACAACCAGAGTGGATAAACCAATCCAGATTGTAGGATCCATGATCCATTCCATATGTCAGGTGATTACCTCTAATAAACACAGCACATGCTGCCCGATAATTCTGTCTGTAATTGGCTAAATAATCAATAAAATATTTGTAATTTTTAATTATTTTGACAAGAAGTTTCAGAAAATACCCATGTTTTAGTATAAAAACAGCTTATCTATTATTTAAAAAAGACACCAAATCCAAAGCTATTGCTCAGCATCAATTACACTAAATCGTTCGCTATTTGTTAATGATAAAAATCACCATTAAATTAGTTTTCAATAGTATTGATAATCGTTTGACAAGAAGTTTCAGAAAACACCTATGTTTAAGTATAAAAAAGTTTATTTATTATTTAAAAGAAACCAAACCAAATCGATTACCCAACATCAATTACACTAAATCGTTCGCTATTTGTTAATGATAAAAATCACTATTAAATGAGTTTTCAATAGTATTGATTATCGTTTGACAAGAAGTTTCAGAAAACACCTATGTTTTAGTATAAAATTAACTTCGCCAGAAGGTTGGGGTAAATAAAACCAGGAGTGTGAAGATCTCCAGTCGGCCAAATAACATATCCACCACCATTACCCATTTCACAGGATCGCTGACATTGGCAAAATTATCGCTAACGCTACCAAGACCGACGCCTAAATTATTGAGAGATGAAGCGACAATATAAAATGAGTCCGTTGCATCAATACCGGTTGCCATAATAATAAAAAGGCTGACTAAAAATACCAGCGCATAGGCAGAAAAGAATCCCCAAACCGATTCAATAATGCGTTCAGGTACTACCCGATTATTGAGTTTTAAGGTGTAAATGGCATTAGGGTGAATAAGGCGTTTTAGTTCTCGCGATCCTTGCATGAATAACAGCAGCACCCGTACCACTTTTAAACCACCACCGGTTGAACCGGCACAACCGCCAATAAATGAAGCACAAAGTAAAAATAGCGGTAATGAGGAAGGCCAGGTATTGATATCATCAACAGAAAAGCCAGCGGTTGCGGAGATAGACACCACTTGCAAGACAATTTTATCAATGCTCAGTCGATGTGGCTTATAGAAAAAGATAACAAAAGCGCAGATAGCAATGAGTATCAGCAAAATAAAAAGAAACGTTCTGAACTCTTGATCACGCCAGTAAACCTTGAGTGAAAACCCATTAAAGGCGGCAAAGTGGAGAGCGAAGTTACAGCCGGATAAAATAAGGAAAATAGTAACGATATAGTTAATTGTCGCACTATTAAAGTAAGCAAGGTTATCATCGTGGGTGGAAAATCCGCCCATAGAAATGGTTGAAAAGCTATGGGATATAGCGTCAAAAACATTCATGCCTGCAAACCATAAGCTTACGGCACATAATGTGGTCAGTAGGATATAAATAGACCACAGCGTTTTGGCTGTTTCGGCAATACGTGGGCGCATTTTACTGTCTTTTTGTGGTCCGGGAATTTCAGCACGATATAGCTGCATGCCACCGACCCCTAATAATGGTAATATGGCAACAGCTAACACGATAATACCCATACCACCGAGCCACTGGAGTAATTGCCGATAAAACAGTAGTGCTTTAGGTAAGTGATCGAGTTTGACAATGGTTGTTGCGCCAGTTGTGGTTAAACCGGAAAACGATTCAAAAAACGCAGTACTTAAATTGAGATTGATATGATTGTCAAAAATAAAAGGGAAAGCGCCAATCGTCCCTAACACTAACCAAAACAGGACAACAACAAAAAAACCTTCTCGGGTATTGAGCTCATGGCGATGATTACGATTAGGCCACCATAATAGGCAACCGAGTATCAAAGCTGCAAAAAATGAACGAACAAAAATCGCACCAGCGCCGTCACGATAAATTAATGCCACTAGAGCCGGCAGTAACATAAAGACTGACAGTAGTGCAATAAGTAGACCGATAATTCGAATAATTGAGCGCCAATGCATCATTGTTTTAATCTCTATTTAAATCCACGAGATGCTTTTATCAGATCATAAGCAGCTTGAATTTCTTGAGCTCGCTTTTTGGCTGCTTCAAGCATCGCTTTGGGTAAACCTTTTGAGACTAATTTATCCGGGTGATGTTCGTTCATTAATTTACGATACGCTCTTTTAATTACGGCTATTTCGGCATTCGGTTCAATGCCTAACGTTTTATAAGCGTTTTGTAAATCGGACTGCGCCGAACGTCCCTGATAACCACCATAATTATTGCTTTGTTGATATTGATTTTGCTGATCATAATAATTTTCTTGACGAAAATGATAACTGCCCATCATCATTTGAATATACATTGCCATTTGTCGGCGTGGAATGTTGAATTCATCAGCAACAATAAATAAGATTTGTGACTCTTTTTCGTCTAAAGTGCCATCGTTCAAGGCTGCTTGTATCAGTTGTTCACAAAAGATATTAAGTACATTTCGTCGATAACGGTATTGCGTATATAACTCCCGTAAGCGTGATCTAAGTGGGTAATCACTTGCTTTGCCTCGATTGAATGACTCTTGCGCCAGTTGACGGCTGTTATTATCAAGCTGCAATCTGTCCATAAATTGGCGAGCAAGGTTGATGTCATCTTGGGTGACTACACCTTTAGATTTACTTAAATGACCCAATACTTCAAATACAACTGTCAAGTATAGGGTTGGATTGGCTTGGGTTCTTTGTTCAGTCAATTTATTACAGAATGCTTGATATAGCATTGGGCCAACAAAAAAACCGAACACATAGCCCCAACCTGATTTGAGTATACTGCTTAATATAACACCAGTAATAATAGCCCAAATTAAAGACATATTATTCGTTCACCTCTATTTTATCTATCTTTTGCAGTCCGCGAGGAAGAGACGTCCCTTTACGTGCTCGCTCTGCTCTAAATTTTTCTAAATCAGCCGGATAAAGTGTCAGTTTGCGTTTACCAACATATAGGGTTATCGACGTTTCCGGCGTAATTAACTGCAAATAAGCTAGGCTATCGTCAGCCCCGGACAGGGAGATTATTTTATTCCCTTTGCCTTTCGCCAGTTCCGGCAGATCTTTTACTGGGAATATTAGCATCCGACCAGCTTTAGAAATCGATAACAATAAGCTATCTTCATTGGTGATCTCAACTGGATCAAGCACATTTGCGTTATTTGATAGGTTGATAATCGCTTTACCGTTTCGGTTACGGGTTACTAAATCACTAAACTGACAAATAAACCCATAGCCGGCACTTGAGGCCAGTAAGAATTTCTGATTATCATTGGCTGACATAAGTACTTTTTCAACGGTAGCACCTGCCGGCAATGCCAGTTTACCGGTAAGTGGCTCGCCTTGACCACGTGCCGATGGCAAGGTGTTTGGCTCTACAGCGTAACTACGGCCGGTTGAGTCAATAAATACAACCGGTTGATTACTCTTACCTTTGGCTGCTGCCTTAAAGCTGTCGCCGGCTTTATAACTTAACCCGACAGGATCGATATCGTGGCCTTTTGCCGCTCTTACCCAACCCATTTCAGATAAGACAATGGTAACCGGTTCTGACGGTGTTAATTCTTGTTCGGTAATTGCTTTAGCTTCGCTACGTTCAACAATTGGCGAACGGCGATCATCGCCATATTTTTCCGCATCTTGTTGTAACTCTTTTTTGATAAGGTTACTGAGTTTTCTTGGCGAAGATAACAGTGCTTGCAGTTGATCACGCTCTTTTGCCAGCTCACTTTGCTCACCTTTGATACGCATCTCTTCTAATTTGGCTAAATGGCGAAGTTTTAACTCTAAGATCGCTTCAGACTGGATTTCACTTAAATCGAAACGGCGCATCAGTTCGGCTTTGGGATCATCCTGATAGCGAATAATTTCAATCACTTCATCAATATTTAAAAATGCAATAAGTAGACCGTCTAAAATATGAAGGCGCTTTAACACCTTGTCTAAACGATAGTTTAAACGTCTGGTTACGGTATTGCGGCGATAGGCTAACCATTCGGTTAAGATCTCAACTAAACCTTTAACCGACGGGCGATTGTCTAGCCCAATCATGTTCATATTGACCCGGTAGCTTTTTTCCAGATCGGTGGTGGCAAATAGGTGGTTCATTACCTGTTCTAAATCAACACGATTTGAACGGGGCACAATGACCAGTCGAGTTGGGTTTTCATGATCCGATTCATCCCGTAAATCTTCAATTAACGGTAATTTTTTGGCTCGCATTTGCGCAGCAATCTGCTCAAGAATTTTGGCACCGGATACTTGATGCGGTAAATCGGTGATGACGATGTCGCCGTCTTCTTTTTTCCACACCGCTCGCATTCGAATGGAGCCTCGACCTGTTTTATAGATTTTTTCAATATCTTGTGGTGGGGTAATGATTTCCGCTTCAGTAGGGAAGTCCGGCCCTTGTATGTGAGCCATTACTTCAGTTAAAGTCGCATTTGGATTATCTGCTAACATAATAGCAGCGTTTGCCACTTCACGGATATTATGTGGTGGTATGTCCGTTGCCATACCGACGGCAATACCGGTGGTGCCATTTAATAAGATATTGGGTAATCTTGCCGGTAACATTTTCGGCTCTTGTAACGTTCCGTCAAAGTTAGGCGTATAATCAACAGTACCTTGCCCAAGCTCGCCTAATAGTAATTCAGCATATTTCGATAGGCGTGATTCGGTATACCGCATGGCGGCAAAGGATTTTGGATCGTCCGGCGCCCCCCAGTTACCTTGACCGTCTACTAATGGATAACGGTAGGAAAATGGCTGTGCCATAAGTACCATTGCTTCATAACAGGCGCTATCCCCATGTGGGTGATATTTACCTAATACGTCACCGACTGTACGAGCAGATTTTTTAAATTTAGCCTGAGCATTAAGCCCCAATTCAGACATGGCATAAACAATACGGCGTTGCACAGGTTTTAAACCGTCACCGATAAACGGCAGTGCACGATCCATAATGACATACATTGAGTAGTTTAAATATGCGCTCTCTGTAAAAGTACGTAGCGACTGAACCTCTACTCCGTCATGAGTTATCTCACTCATTATTGTTCCTCTAAATCATTCTTTATGTTAGACATCAAGTTGGACTTGATCACCTTTTTCTTGCAACCATTCACGGCGATCTTCTGAACGCTTTTTAGCAAGTAACATATCCATTAACGCCATCGTTTCTTCTGAATTATCCAATGATAATTGTACTAAACGGCGAGTATTGGGATCCATGGTGGTTTCACGTAATTGTAGTGGATTCATTTCACCAAGACCTTTAAAACGTTGGACATTCGGTTTGCCTTTTTTCCGTTTTAGTTGATCTAAAATCCCTTCTTTTTCTTCTTCATCTAAGGCGTAATGCACTTCTTTACCCAGATCGATTCGATATAGTGGTGGCATAGCAACAAAGACATGCCCATGTTCAACCATGGCTTTAAAATGACGCACAAATAGCGCACAAAGAAGTGTAGCGATATGTAAACCGTCAGAATCGGCATCGGCTAATATACAAATTTTACCATATCGTAATTGGCTTAAATCATCACTATCCGGGTCAATGCCTATGGCAACGGAGATATCGTGGATCTCTTGTGAGCCTAATACTTCGTCTGATGAGACTTCCCAAGTATTTAAAATTTTACCTTTTAGCGGCATTATCGCTTGATATTCCCGATCGCGTGCTTGTTTAGCTGAACCGCCCGCAGAATCCCCTTCCACTAAAAACAGTTCTGTTCGGCTCAAATCTTGTGATGAGCAGTCGGCAAGTTTGCCCGGAAGCGCCGGACCACTGGTCAATTTTTTACGGATAACTTTTTTTGAGGCTCTAAGCCGTTTTTGTGCGCTTGAAATCACCATTTCAGCCAGTAATTCAGCGACTTGTACATGTTGATTTAGCCAAAGGCTAAAGGCATCTTTAACAATGGCTGAAACAAAAGCCGCACTTTGTCGTGATGATAAACGTTCTTTGGTTTGCCCGGCAAACTGGGGCTCTTGCATTTTTACTGATAATACATAAGCACAGCGTTCCCAAATATCATCGGCAGTGAGTTTTAAGCCTCGTGGTAACAGGTTGCGAAATTCACAAAATTCTCGCATTGCATCAAGTAGTCCTTGACGTAGACCATTAACATGGGTACCACCTTGCACTGTTGGGATTAAGTTAACATAGCTTTCCGTTAACAGCTCGCCACCTTCCGGCAACCAAAGTAGTGCCCATTCAACCGCTTCGGTGTCGCCAGTATGGCTTCCTGTGAAAGGCTCTTGAGGTAGTAGCGTGTAACCACTAACGGACTCCATGAGATAATCTTTTAAGCCATCTTGATAACACCAGCGTTGTTCGGTGTTGTTGATTTTATCTTTAAAGATAATCTCCAGTCCCGGGCAAAGCACCGCTTTAGCTTTAAGCAGATGAGATAAACGAGGCACCGAAAATCTTGGCGAATCAAAATATTTTTCGTCTGGCCAAAAATGGACTTTAGTACCGGTATTACGGCGACCACAAGTACCAATGACGTGCAAATCTTCCACTTTATCGCCATTTTCAAAAGCGATTTGGTACACTTGTCCGTCACGGTTAACCGTAACTTCAACGCGTTTTGATAAGGCATTAACCACCGAGATACCCACACCGTGAAGTCCACCGGAAAATTGGTAATTTTTATTCGAAAATTTACCACCAGCGTGCAAACGGCAGAGTAATAACTCAATTGCCGGCACACCCTCTTCGGGGTGAATATCAACCGGCATGCCACGTCCATCATCAATCACTTCCAATGAATTATCTTCATAAAGCGTGACTTTAACTTGACGAGCATGGCCTGCTATTGCTTCATCGACACTGTTATCAATAACTTCTTGCCCTAAATGATTTGGGCGAGCTGTGTCAGTATACATACCCGGACGATGACGAACGGGATCGAGTCCTTTAAGGACTTCAATATCAACGGCGTTATAAGTGGATTGTGACATAATTTTTCTAATTATTCGATTAAATGGGCTTATTATACCAATGTTTCATTAAGATGTATGAATTTAAATTTATAATGAATGACAAATCAGCTGTAATGATCATCCATTAATTGATAATAATTCTTATTTCATTAATTTATTTTAAGTTAATGGCAATTTTTATGGTTTTTTAAGTTTAATTATTGTAACGATAGTATTATCATAACCCTATCCCAATAAGAAATAAGGGAACCAAATGAGCAAGTCAGAACATAAGATAACACGTCGTGATTTTTTACAAAAATCAATCGCTATTGGTAGCGTGGCTGCACTAACTAATACGATTCAATCGCCTTTCGCTTATGCCGAACCAAAGTTGGATGATAACAGTAACACGCCTAATCCCACCAATAAAGAAAAAATTTTTTACAGTGCCTGTTTAGTCAATTGTGGTAGTCGCTGCCCACTAAAAGTTCATGTTAAAAACGATATTATTACTAAAATCTCATCCGAAGACGGTATTAATGACCCTATCTTCGGTCAACATCAAATTCGCCCATGTTTGCGGGGGCGAGCGGTACGCTGGCGAACTTACGATCCGGAGCGTTTAAAATACCCTATGGTGCGAATAGGTAAGCGTGGTGAAGGTAAATTTAAACGTATTAGCTGGGATGAAGCAATAAATTTATTGGCGGATAAACTTAAATACACCATTAATCGTTATGGCAATGAAGCTATTTATTGTCAATATGGAACAGGTACCACCGGCGCAAATATCGCCGGACGCAGTGCTTGTAGACGGTTTTTAAGTACTATCGGTGGTTATCTAAATTATCATGGCGATTACTCAAGTGGACAGATAACTGCGATTAAGCCTTATATTTATGGCAATGCTAAAGAGTCACTTATCGATCAAATTAAACATTCAGATTTGGTTGTTATGTTTGGACATAATGTTGCAGAAACGCGAATGTCAGGCGGTGGGCAAGTAACGGAACTGTTTCATGCTTTAGCGCAAAGTAAAGCCAGAGTGATTATTATCGATCCTCGGCGTAGCGAAAGTGTAGTTGGCTATAATGCCGAGTGGATCCCAATTATACCCGGTACCGATGCGGCGTTAGTTGCCGCAATTGGCTATGCTTTACTGGAAGAAGATAAAATTGATGAGGAAATGCTTAATCAATATTGTGTGGGTTGGAATGCTGATTCATTGCCGGATAGCGCACCCCCTTTTAGTGATTATAAATCTTATATTTTAGGTTTAGGTGATGATAGAACACCGAAAACGCCGGAGTGGGCAGCAAAAAAAACCGGTATCCCCGCTAAACAAATTCGTAAACTTGCCTTGGATATTGTTAACGCTAAAGCAGCATGGATTTCGCAAGGCTGGGGAGCACAACGTTGGCAAAATGGTGAGCATACTACAAGAGCAATTATGATATTGCCTATTATCACTGGTCAATTTGGTAAACCGGGCACCAATATTGGTACTTGGGGCGGAAGCGTGACTTATCCGGTTCCGGGTCTGAATTTATTAAATCCGATTAAAACCAGTATTCCATTTTTTTTATGGACTAAAGCGATCGAATCACCGCAGAGCATGACCGCGAAGAATGCTTATATACTCGGTAAAGATAAATTGGATGTCGGTATCAAGTTTATCTGGAGTTATGCCAGTAATGTAATTGGTAACCAGCATGCCGATCTCAATCGAACGCACCAAATTTTACAAGATGAATCTCAATGCGAATTTATCTTAGTGTGGGATACTCATATGACTGCATCAGCACGCTATGCCGATCTGTTATTACCGGATGTGTCATCAGTGGAAAGTAACGATTTAATTAATAATTCTTATGCATCCGGTGCTTACCATTATGTTATTCGTATGCAACGGGCTATTAAGCCGCTTTGGGAAAATCGATCGTCTTATGATGTGTTAACTGAGTTATCAGAAAAAATGGGCGTTAAAGATAAATTTACTGAAGGGCGAACGCAAGATGAGTGGATAGCGTATAGCTATGAAAGAATGCGCAAGCAAAATCCTGATTTACCGCCTTTTGCTGACACTGACGGTAAGGGTATTGTCGATCGTAAATTAGCGGATAGTGATGCACAAATTGCCTTAAAAGCATTCCGGGATGATCCGATTAATCAGCCATTAAATACCCCGTCTGGCAAAATTGAAATTTATTCAGAAGCGCTGGCAAAAATAGCGAGTGAATGGGAGATTGAGCCGGACGATAAACTCTACCCAATTCCTGCTTATTTGCCTGCTATTGAAGGGAGTGAGGATCAACAAAAACGCGATAAATATCCGCTGCAAATGATTGGATTTCATATTAAAGGGCATTGTCACTCCTCTTATAGTAATCTTCCCCAACTACGAGAAGCTGTTGCCAGTAGTGTTTGGATTAATCCAATTGATGCTGAGCAAAGACAAATTAAGCATGGGCAATTAGTTGAAGTATTTAATGATCGTGGTCGGCTTTATATTCCGGCTAAAGTCACGCCTCGTATATTACCGGGCGTGATCGCTATACCTCAAGGGCTATGGGCAAAAACTAATGCTGCTGGTGTGGATATTGGTGGTTGTATTAATCGTTTAACCTCATTGCGCCCGTCAGTGTTAGCGAAGTCAAATTCGCAGCATACTAATTTGGTTGAAATCAAACCATTATCAACTATGCCAGCGGCATCATAATTAAAAAGGGAGATGATTAAAATGCAATATGGATTCTTTATTGATTCTTCCAAATGTACCGGGTGTAAAACCTGTCAGTTGAGCTGTAAAGACGAAAAAGATAATGCGCTGGGCGTGCATTTTCGCCGAGTTTATGAGTACGGTGGTGGATCGTGGCAACAAGTGGACGGGATTTGGCAAAATGATACTTTTACTTACTATTTGTCAATCTCATGTAATCATTGTGAGCAACCAACTTGCGTGCAAGGTTGTCCAACTGGTGCGATGCATAAACGCCAACAAGATGGCTTAGTGGTTGTTAATCAAGATGTGTGTATTGGTTGCCGCTATTGTGAAATGCGTTGTCCATATGGTGCGCCACAGTTTGATCATCAAAAGCGGGTTATGTCAAAATGCGATGGTTGTTATGAGCGTGTAGCCGAAGGCTTAAAGCCTGTGTGCGTCGAATCTTGCCCACAGCGTGCTTTAGACTTTGACGAGATAGAGAAATTACGTGAGCGTCATGGTGATGAACGTAATATTGCCCCTTTGCCTAATGCAGAGTTGACTAAACCGAATATTGTTATCAAACCACATGCTTTGGCTAAAAGCTCAGGCGATACACAAGGAAAAGTGCTCAATCCGGAGGAGGTATAATATGCATGAATTACCATTGGTTTTTTTTACGGTATTTGGGCAATTATCTGCCGGAATGGTGCTGTTAAGCAGCTTATCTTGCTTAATGAATTGTTCACAAGCTAATCCCATTATTCGTCAAAAAATTAATCTGTTAGCACTGGTTTTTATGGCTATTGGTATGCTGCTTGCCTCATTCCATTTAGGGCATCCTTTGCGGGCGTTAAATGTGATCTATGGGATTGGACGTTCGCCGATGAGTAATGAGATTTTCACTTTTGGCGTGGTATTTGGTGTTACATTCGCCTCAGTATTAATCCACTACTTTTCTCTCAATCCGGATAGCCAAAAACTGAAATTGATTAAACCGCTTTGTTTAAAGATTAATCGCTTTCCCTATATCAACCAGCTGATAGCCATCACCTTAATCCTACTGAGTTTAGTTTTTGTGTGGACGATTGTTCTAACTTACATGCTACCCACAGTGAAAACATGGGATACCAACTATACCGCAATTCAAATGTATACAGCGATGCTGGCGTTGGGTGGAATTGCTAGCGCAATGCTTGGGTTATATCGTTTAGGTAACGCAGCTTTTCTCATTGGTAGTGTATTGATTATATTATTAAAAATTCCCTATTATAATTTAATGACGACCATAAGCCCGGAGCTGGCTTGTGCGCAAGCAAGTTGGATGATTGCCGAGTGCATGTTAATCATAGTGGCACTACTATTGGTTGCTTTTAACATTTACCGTTCCAAACATAATACAATAAGTTATCTTACTGCCTTTGCTTGCGTGTTTATTGCTGAAGTTTGCGGCCGTATTGCCTTTTATAATTTATGGATGATACCGCTATAATTAACAATATAACTGACCGACAACAAGTAACGTCAATGAATAAAGAGAAAAGATTCGATAATCTCACTTGTGCGACCCTGGCAAAAGTACTGGGTGCTTTTTTCTATTATCCACCTAATAGCCAAACCGTTGAGTCGCTGCGTGAGGCTTTATTGCATATTGACCAACTGGCGGATTGGCAAAATCCAGAACTTATTAGCCAGCAATGCCAAATATTGGCAACCCAAATCAGCCATGTCGATCTGGATTATCAATTCTCGTTATTGTTTGAAGGGCAAGGCAAAATGCCCGCCCCACCTTGGGGGTCAGTCTATTTGGATCAAGAAAAACTATTAATGGGGGAATCGCAAGAGCGCTATCGTCAATTTTTACAGCAGCATGGTTTAACGCTTAATACCGGTATGAATGAGCCGGAAGATCAGTTTGGTTTAATGCTAATCGCTTATGCGATATTGCTGGAAAAGCAAAAAACGCAAGCAGCGAATCAACTGATAGATGAACACTTAGTGACTTGGTCATCAGCTTATCTGGATCAATTAAAACATAATCAAGTTAGCCAATTTTATCGGGCGTTAGCCGTGGTGGCAGAGCAGTATTTACTTTTGTTGTAACGCTTTATTACCACAATTAATCGCTTTAGTGAGATTAACCGTTTTGGATGTGACACGTATTAGGTAAATTGATTTGATTGCTTACACATCCAGCAGCGCCAAATAGAAACGGTATTTATCCGCATTGCAGCTTTAACAAGATCAGGTATAATCCGCCCATAATAATTGAGGACAGATATACGTTATGTTAGCTTATATACAACTGATGCGATTAGATAAACCTATCGGCATTTTACTGCTACTTTGGCCGACTTTGTCGGCAATATGGCTTGCTGATCCTCATCCTTCGGTTGGGCTTGTCGTTATTTTTGTGCTAGGTGTCATTGTTATGCGATCAGCCGGTTGTGTGATAAATGATTATGCGGATCGCCATTTCGATGCGCATGTCGAGCGAACACAAGATCGTCCATTGGCACGTGGTGCCCTGACAGCCAAAAACGCTTTATATACTCTTTTGATATTGTTGTTAATTGCGGCCGGTCTATTGATCACATTAAATCGGCTGTCATGGCTTATTGCCGGCTTTGCTTTGTTAACCGCCATGATCTATCCATTTATGAAACGTTATACTCACTTTCCGCAAATTATTCTGGCAATTGCATTTAGCTGGAGTATTCCAATGGTTTATGCGGCAACTATTGCTGAGTTTCCGTTAACTTGCTGGCTACTATGTTTAGCAAATATTTGTTGGACTATTGCTTATGATACTGAGTATGCCATGGTCGATCGAAGCGATGATATGAAAATAGGCATTAAATCAACCGCTATTTTATTTGGTCATTATGATACCTTAATCATTGGTTTATTACAGATAGTTGCGGTTTCTTGCATGGTGATACTTGGTTTAACAAACGATTTTAATTCAGTCTATTTTACCATTTTATTGATTGCTTCATTGCTATTTATCTATCAACAATGGTTAATTAAAGACCGTGATAGAGCGAAATGCTTTAAAGCCTTTATGAATAATAATTATGTTGGATTTTTTGTGTATTTGGCAATATTGATAAAGTAAATTTGGAATATGCCTAGTCATCAAAAGCCAGCTAATTTTAAAAATCTTGTTAGTTAAATGATAAACAAATCTACTTGTTACTTTTCTAGCCTAATCTGCTTTAACCGATTGATATAAAATGGCGCTTTGCTGAAAAATCATCGTTTTTATACTCAAACGTATACATTTTCTGAAACTTTTTGACAAAGCTGTGGCGCTTACCCAATTTCTTATTCTCCTATTTGCTTGAGTGATGACTGTACGCTAATCGCCCGTCATGGCTGAGGCAGTTTGCCTAAGGCGATGGCCTTAAGTGATATGTCACAGAGATTCACTATTAGCGATAAGTCACCGGTGTGCGACGAAGAAGTCCGCATTGGTATATATGACAACAACAGGGAAAGCATCAAAACTTCTCCACATCCCAATCTGGTTTGCCTACTGTAACAACTCCAGAATGAGTAATAAGCTAAGCCATGAAACTGTGTAAATAAGCCAGAAAAACAGCGCTTAAAAAGGCCCAAAAAATCAGTAACTATATGGAAATATTCAATGATTTTGCTTTTCTTGTTTACCTTTCTTAACAAATTTTTCAGCTAAAAAGTTCGGTAATTTTTTTAAAACATTATATCATTAAAATTGTAACGGTTTAGCTGTAATAAAAGCAGGCTGTTATATAAAAAGGAATAAAAACAATAAATTACACGAATATAGGGATTGCTATGCAATATCATAATGAAAACTCGAAGACGCCTTTCTTAAGTTCTCTTAATCGTCGCCTTAATCAGAACAATAACTTAAGCTTAAATTCACCGACAAATTTTAACTCAAATAACGCTAATAAGCCGCATTTTTTCAAAAAAACATTAACATGCCTATTAATGTTACCTTTAATGTATGCATTTAATGCACAGGCATTAACATCAAACACCACAGCTCAAGCAATCAATGGTTCAGCACCTTATTTAACTTTTGATAATGGTCAAACTAAGAGTGATAACACCGGAGCGTTATTATGGTTGCGTTTTAATGATGGTAACCAAGAAGTCAAATATGATGCTCCTCCTAAGAATGGTGATAATCCCGTGGTTATAGATATTCCAGCGACAGTGAACACCTTTGAAGATATTCAAACAGTCGTGCCAGCTAATACCCCTAGTATTGATAATGTTCAATCAATTGATTTTAGCACAATACTACAAGATCCGAATAATTATGCCAGAGATGATGACGGTGATGTGGTTGTTTCAGCAACGGGTAAAATAGAGATGACTATTTTAGACTCGACAGAGCAGAAGGTTAAACGGACAGATGCTATTGATACCTGTTTGGCACCTTATACTATCAATCTGAAAATAGATGACAGTGAGATTAAAACACAATATGGTATACCTGATTCGACAACCTATAGTAAGCTTGAAGATAACTATTACTTAGGTGTTGATTCTAATACTATTTATACTTGCTTTGTACAACCACTAACAATTTTCTTTGATAACAAATCGGGAGTGTCTGGGCAGTGGGATGACGATAAAGAAGTATTTTACATGCAAAACTTCAATCAACCTGAGTCAAACTTCCCGACAACGGGGTCGGATGGCCTTTACTTCAAGTTAATTGTTGCCGGACTTAAAAATTATAAACAACTTAGTTATACAAAAGATCCAAGCAATTCAAATGTTGATATATCGTTTGGAGAGACGAAAAAGAAGATTCCGACAGTAATATTAAAGGGACCAACCTCTAATTCTGCACCATCGAAGCTTCGTTTTGTTCCAACAACATTTACCATTTATGCTGACACAGCAAAAACCAAGCCTATTTATAGCTTTAAATTACAACATTGGTTTATTCCTCACACGGATATACATGGCGCTTCGTATATAGAAAATAATTATGATAATGCAGTAAATTATTGTTCCACTTTATCGGGTTATCGAATGCCAAATGTATCTGATCTGACTAATGCTAATGGTTGGGGAATAAATGGTCATCCAAATGCCTCTTCGGCCTCATTAAGGCAAATAAACGGAGGATTGATTTCAGAATGGGGCGGCGGGCTTAGAAAATACACTGAACAATGGGATCTATTTTCCATTTGGACTAGTACTCCGAGCATTTTGCCGGGACAATATTATACTGTAGCTTCGAATAATGGTGCTATTTTTCACACTAAAATGGAATTTACTCAAACCGCCTGTGTAATGCCTTAATCGTCATTAAATATAATCGCATTAAAGTGTGATTGAGGTAAAAACAAAACTATAACTGGGGCTCAATATTGAGCCCTTAATTATATAATTATTAATCTAATATTCTTCTTTAACCTGCTTTAAAAAGCTTTTTCTACAATTATCCAGAGTTGGTTGATATGCAATGGTTAGATGAGCTGCTTTTTTCAGATATTAATTTCAACCTTGTTCAGCTAATGTTGCTTGCACAATCCGTAGGGCATCAAATGTCTGTTTAACATCATGTACCCGTATAATGTGTGCCCCTTTCATCGCCGCAATGACAGCGCAAGATACACTACCAAGCATTCGTTCTTGCGGCGGAACATTTAATACTTGCCCAATCATAGATTTACGAGACATACCAACTAATAGCGGTAAATTGAAATGATGAAATTTTTCCAAAGTTGCCAGTAATCGGTAGTTGTGTGATAGTGTTTTACCAAAGCCAAAACCTGGATCGAGTATGATTTTTTCACGATTTATACCGGCTTTAATGCAGCGATTAATATGTTGGTCAAAAAAAGTGTCTACTTCTTGATAGATATCTTGATTGTAGTGTGGCGCATTTTGCATGGTTTGAGGATCGCCTTGCATATGCATAATACAAACAGGCAGTCCGGTTTTTGCGGCAGCGGACATCGCACCGGGCTCGGTTAGTGCTCGAATATCGTTAATCAAGTGAGCACCGGCTTTCGCCGATTCAGTCATTACCTCAGGTTTAGAGGTATCTACCGAAATCCATACATCAAAATAACGGGCAATTTTTTCAACTAAAGGTATTACCCGTTCTAACTCCTCTTCAACCGATACTTCAGCTGCGCCAGGTCGAGTTGATTCTCCTCCGACATCAATAAATGTGGCACCGGCTTGAATCATACTATCAACTCGACGCATTGCATCATCGAGGTTGTTGTATTTACCGCCGTCGGAAAATGAATCTGGCGTCATGTTCACAATGCCCATAACTTGTGGAAAAGAGAGATCCATAACTTGATTTTGAAAATGAATTTCCATAAGGGTAGTCCTATTTGATAAACAGTTTTTAAATGAATGCATTAGCTATTTAGTTACGGTTAAATTTTAGCTTAGCCGTAAAGGTTATATTTACCACTGAGTCTAATTATGATGAGATTATATCTTCATTTTGTCGATAAAAAACGCGCCGAAGCGCGTTATTTGTTTATATCATTTTAATCGTCTGATTGAGGCGGAATATCTGTTCCCTCATTTGGAATCTCTTGTGCTGCTTTTTCGTCACTCTCTGTCCAGTCATCCGGTGCATTGATAGGTCGACGTGCAATTAAGTCCGCCACTTGATTTGCACCAATGGTTTCATATTTCATTAGCGCATCTTTCATTGCATGAAGCACATCCATATTTTCCGTCAAAATTTTACGTGCTCGTTCAAAATTGCGGTCAATAATCGCTTTAACTTCTTCATCGATAATGCGAGCAGTTTCATCTGAGATATCTTTAGGACGGCCATAAGCTGAATTATCATCCATTTCATAAAATAGTGGTCCTAGACGTTCAGAAAAGCCCCATTGGGTAACCATAGCTCTGGCGTATTGCGTGGCAACCTTAATATCATTCGAGGCGCCGGTTGATACTTTTTCAGCACCATAGATCAGTTCTTCCGCCAGTCTTCCACCATACAGGGTCGCAATATCGCCTTCTAGTTTTTCACGGCTTTCACTCACTCTGTCACCTTCAGGTAAGAAGAAGGTGACGCCTAAAGCACGTCCGCGAGGAATGATTGTGACTTTATGAATTGGATCATGATCAGGCATTAAATAACCAACAATAGCATGACCGGCTTCATGATAAGCAGTTGATATCAATTGTTCTTGGGTCATCGTCAATGAGCGTCGTTCAGTGCCCATGTTGATTTTATCTTTAGCTTCTTCAAACTCGTCCATTGTCACTAATCGTTTGTTACGACGAGCCGCAAATAACGCCGCTTCATTGACTAAGTTTGCTAATTCAGCACCAGAGTAACCCGGTGTGCCACGTGCTAAGACTGACAAATTAACATCAGAGCCCAAAGGTACTTTACGGACATGAACAGCAAGAATCTGCTCACGACCTTTCATATCTGGTAGGCCAATTTGTACTTGGCGGTCAAAACGACCGGGGCGCAGTAATGCCGGATCTAAAATATCAACCCGGTTAGTGGCTGCAATAATGATTATTCCGCTATTCGCTTCAAAACCATCCATTTCAACTAGCATTTGGTTCAAGGTTTGTTCACGTTCGTCATGCCCGCCCATTGAACCAGCGCCTCGTTTACGACCAACGGCATCAATTTCGTCAATAAAGATGATACACGGTGAATGTTTTCGAGCTTGTTCAAATAGATCACGTACACGTGAGGCACCCACACCGACAAACATTTCAACAAAGTCAGAGCCGGAAATACTGAAAAATGGAACGTTAGCTTCACCAGCAATCGCTTTTGCCAGTAGGGTTTTACCTGTACCCGGTGGTCCAACCATTAAAATCCCTTTTGGAATACGTCCACCCAATTTTTGGTATTTACCCGGATCGCGTAAGAAATCAACCACCTCGGTAACTTCTTGTTTCGCCTCTTCGCTACCGGCGACATCGGTAAATTTTGTTTTGACTTGATCAGGGGTTAGCATTCGAGCTTTACTTTTACCGACCGACATTGGTCCGCCTTTACCACCACCTTGCATTTGACGCATAATAAAGATCCAAAAGCCAATGAGTAAAATGATAGGGAACCAAGAAACTAAAATCGCACCTAATAAGCTCGGTTTTTCATCAGCAGTACCATAGACAGGTACTTTATGACTTAATAAATCATCAATGAGTTTTTCATCAAAATAAGGGATATAAGTTACGTAATTGCTATTATCGTTTCTGGTAGCAACTATTTCTCGTCCGTTAATATGCACTTCTTTGAGCTTGCCATCGGCGATATCTGAGTTAAATTTATAATAATCGATTTGAGGGCCGCTAGATACTGAGCTGAATTGATTAAATACCGCAATCAATACTACCGCAATTATTCCCCATATCAGTAGATTCTTTACCATGTCGTTCAAAAGAAAAACCCCTCATAAAAATTAACAGTTACGACTAAAATTAACCAAGTATGGTACTACAAAATTATACAACTGGCTACTTCATACCCATAGCAACAATATAAACTTCTCTTGACCTTGCACGTGAAGCTTCCGGTTTGCGTATTTTGACCGTTTTAAAAAGTGATCTTACTGCTTTAAGATACTCTTCAAATCCTTCGCCTTGAAAGACTTTCACTATAAAATTGCCATTCGGTGCCAGAACATCTCGGCACATATCTAATGCCAGTTCAACTAAGTACATGGCTCTAGGAATGTCAACCGCCGGTTGTCCACTCATATTAGGCGCCATGTCGGACATAACCACTTGAACTTTGTCTTCTCCAACACGCTCGAGGAGCGCATTGAGCACAGCTTCATCTCGAAAGTCACCTTGCAGGAAATCTACCCCAACAATGGGATCCATTGGGAGCAAATCACAAGCGATGATCCGGCCTTTATTGCCGATAAGTGATGCGACATATTGTGACCAACCCCCAGGCGCCGCGCCTAAATCGACAACGGTAATACCGGGTTTAAATAGTTTGTCACTTTTTTGAATTTCTTCTAATTTGAACCAAGCTCGCGATCGTAGACCTTTTTTTTGTGCTTGTTGCACAAAGCGATCTTTAAAATGTTCATTAAGCCAACGCGTCGAGCTAGCTGAGCGTTTTTTGTTACTCACAGCGAATAAATCCTTAACGTAAAGAGTTCACTTCATTGATTAGTCATATATATAAGGGTAGAATAGCAAAATTACAACTTAATGTGATAAAAAATTAATGAATTTATCGAATAAACAAAAACAGTACCTAAAGGGTGAAGCTCATCACTTAAAACCAATCGTGATGATTGGTGCTAATGGGTTTACTGAAGGCGTTTTAGCTGAAATTGAAAATGCCTTGAACTTTCATGAGCTAATTAAAATTAAAGTGTCTGCTGAAGATCGCGAAACAAAAAAACTTATTTGTGATGCGATTATTCGTGAAACTAAAGCGATACCTGTTCAGCAGGTTGGCTCTATTTTTACGGTGTTTAGACCGAGTGAAGAGAAAAAAATCTCTTTACCAAAATAATCAATGAAAAACAGGGCATATTGCCCTGTTTTTTTATTGAGAGTGATTATTGATGCAAATTGACATTAAATATAGTCAACTTTAATGATATCAAACTCAACATCACCACCAGGCGTTTTAATTTGAACAGTATCGCCGTCTTCTTTACCAATTAAACCACGGGCAATTGGTGAGTTAACTGAAATTAAATTTTGTTTGTAATCGGCTTCATCATCACCAACAATACGGTAGGTTGTTTCTTCGTCAGTATCTACATTTACAACGGTGACAGTGGCACCAAAAATAATTCTTCCGGTATTTTTTACTTTGGTAATATCAATGATTTGTGCTTGCGATAATTTACTTTCAATTTCCTGAATGCGACCTTCACAAAATCCTTGTTGTTCTCTTGCGGCATGGTATTCGGCGTTTTCTTTCAAATCTCCGTGCGCTCTTGCTTCAGCTATAGCTGCTGTAATTTGAGGTCTTTTGACATTCTTCAGTTCTTCAAGTTCGGCACGTAACAATTCGGCTCCCTTTACCGTCATTGGGATTTGTTTCATCTCTGTTTTTTCCTATTTATCTATCGTAAATAAAAAAAGAATAACAATCCTTCATCTTAATCAAAAGAGAGGGCGTAATTAATTTAATTTGTTATTCTAACGTCATAATTTTGGCTTGTTATATATTAACTGGAAAATCGGTTTAACAACAGATCATTTATATCAAAATCGAGTGCTATTTTAGTTAAAATCGGTTATCGTAATGTAATATCTAATTATTTATTGTTACTATTTAGTTTTTGTTATGCGAACGATTCGATTATTACTGATTACTTTTTTAACAATTGTCTGGATTTTAATTTTGCTGGCTTACTTTGCTGTACAGACTAATTACGGCGCTAAATTTATCAGCCAACAATTATCAAAATTAAGCTCATATTCTATTTCAATCGGTAAAGTTAATCATTCTTTAGCTAACTTTTATGAAATATCTGTTGAAGATCTGACGATCAAAGATGAAAATCAACATGTTACTAAAATTGCTAAATTGATAATTGGATTTGATAAAAACGATTTGTGGCAGCTAAAGCATTTCAATTATATTGTTGTGGTCAATGGTGAGTTAGACGGTAGCAAAATTGAACAAGCTTCTATTTCAGCTAATGTCCTTAAATTGGTTGATTCGACCGTCAACGTTTCACTTAATGACGGGAAAGATTCGTTAACTTTTCGGCAAATAAATGGTGGCATTAAACCATTTAATGTATCTGATCAACAATCGTATCAATTTGAATTATCATCACAGCAAGTTTCGTTTAATCATTTTCTGGTCGATAAAGTGTTGCTTCAAGGTTTTCAACGTGAAGGTACCATTTATATTACAAATTTAGGTGGTAACATTAATGACGGATTTTTTGTCAGTAAATTAAAAATACTAGCGGATAAGAGTTTGGATGTTGAACAATTGAAACTTAATAACATTCACGTTCAATCTAAAGATAATCAATATTTTGCGCAATATTTGGATAAATTACCTAAAACGACTTTTCGTCAACTTTCCATGCTGAATAGTAGTATCCAATTGCCTGACTATACAATTGAAAAGGGCAATATTGAAACAACCAATATTATTTATGACAAGCAGTGGCAATTTAATCAAAGTGCGTTAGTTTTTAATGCCGATAATATCGTATGGAATGAGAAACCGTTTTCTTCTGTTTTGCTGCAATTAATGCTCAAAAATGAGCATGATGTAGTCATTGAAAAAGCTATCGGTATTTGGAATCAAGGGCGATTAAGTTTAAATGGAGATTGGAAAGATAATAATTTGCATATAGATAAATTATTAGTGACCGAAATTGATTTTAAGCTACCTAAGAAAATTGAACAGATTGTACTGCCTGAATCGTTAAAACAGATTGATATTGATCGATTATCGATTTTGAAAGGTGGAATAATTAATACCAATCCTGACTATCCGTTTAATTTTGTCGATTTTCAAGCCTCCGGTAGCAAATTGCGTTTGGTTGAAAATAGAAAGTTAGGGCTGTTTAATGGCCAATTATTTGTTAAAGCCAATAATGGAACAGTTAATAAAATTGGAATGATTTATCCTGATTTTTCCGTTAAATTCAATGAACAGCATCAAGCCTTATTGGCGTTTACTGCATTAGTTAATGGTGGCATGCTTGAATCGAATGCAATTGTCAATCCTTCGCTAGATAAATTAGAATCATTACATCTTAAGGCCTATGGGGTAAGTAGTATCTTTCTTGAAAAGTGGAAGTTAGTGAAACAACTTCCTAATGCTTCACATTATACTCTTGATTTACATGGCGAGATTGCTCCTTATAGCCTATCCGGTACATTTTTCGCAAATGGCAATCGTTATAACATCGAGCCTCAGCATTGATATTTCTAAAAACAACCTTATATAATTCGCTAAGATGTTCTAAGCTTTATTTTTTAACTGCGATAAAATGAGCTTGATTAGAAAAGTGAAATGAGGAAGTCATGGAAAGTGTAAGATTAGATAAGTGGCTTTGGGCTGCCAGATTTTATAAAACACGTTCACTTGCACGTGAAATGGTCGACGGTGGTAAAGTCCATTATAATGGTCAACGGACTAAGCCTAGTAAAATAGTCGAAATTGGTGCAATGTTGACACTTCGTCAAGGTTCTGACCAAAAAACAATTCAAATCTTAGCTATTAGTGAGCAGCGCAGGCCAGCGGCAGAGGCTCAATTACTCTATCAAGAAACGCAAGAAAGTATCGCAAAACGTGAAATGGTGGCGCAAGCACGTAAGCTTAATGCATTGACAATGCCGCATCCGGATAGAAGACCGGATAAAAAAGAGCGGCGTAATTTGATTCGATTCAAAAATGAAAGACAACAAGGCGACAACTATTAATATGGATACTCTAAATCGATTTTTATTTGATAATCACCCAATTCGGGGTGAAATTACCCGTCTTGAACAGACATATGAAGCTATTTTAGAAAATCATACTTATCCTGTAGCAGTACAAAATTTACTGGGTGAGTTATTGGTTGCAACCAGTTTATTAACTGCGACTTTAAAATTTGAAGGGGATATCGCTGTGCAGTTGCAAGGTGATGGCCCATTATCACTAGCGGTTGTAAATGGTAATCATCAACAGCAATTACGTGGCGTAGCACGGGTTAACGGTGATATTGCTGATAATGCAACGCTTAAAGATATGGTTGGTAATGGTTATATTGTCATTACTATTACGCCTAAAAATGGCGAGCGTTATCAAGGTATTGTTGGGCTTGAAAAAGATACCTTAATTGGTTGTATTGAAAATTATTTTATGCAATCCGAACAGTTACCTACCCGATTGTTTGTCAAAACTGGGGTATGTAATAATAAGCCAATGGCGGCCGGCATTTTATTACAGGTACTTCCGGCAAACGAAGGTACTGACGAATCTTTCGAGCACCTTTGTGCGTTAACGGAAACGATCACACGTGACGAACTATTCCAACTTTCAACTGACGAGATTTTATATCGCCTTTATAATCAAGAAGAAGTTCGACTGTTTGAAGCGCATCCTATTATTTTCAAATGTAGCTGTTCGCGCGAGCGTTGTGAAGATAGTTTAATGACGCTACCCGCTCATGAAGTTGATGAAATTTTAAAAGAAGAGGGCGGTAAAATCGATATTCATTGTGATTATTGTGGCAAACATTATCTGATTGATGCAATTGATATTGCTGAGATGAGAAGAAAACAGAATTTGAATTATCACTAATCTACATATAAAAATACCACTAAGATCGTGAAGAATTTTAGTGGTAAAGTGAAATATAGGGAATTAAACCCATATGTAATTTACCAGAATGACTTAAATTTTCAATTAATTTTATATACAATCGATAACAATTTTGTAAATCCTCTTTACAAAAGTCAGCCATTTAATTAGTTAGCTTTTTATACAACGCTTCAATCTATTATCGTTATTTGGTCAACTATCGCGTGTTGATTAATAATTCTTCCTTTGATATTAAAATGATATAAAGTCAAGCCAAACTCTTGTTCCGTTTTATCTTTGCGCTTATAAGCAGGTCTTGGGTCTTGTGATATTACTTGAGAGATTAACGTTGCCAACTGAGGATAATCTTGTTTTTGTCGCTCTAAAAATTGCTGTACAAACGGTGAAAATGTGACGGTTAATACGGTTTCGGGCACTGTCTGGGCATAGCTAGCTTTGGCTTGTGGATAACTATCACAATAAGGGATATAAGGTTTGATATCGATAATTGGTGTGCCGTCGACTAAATCAAGGCTGCCCAGTTTTAAAATGACTTGTTTTTGAACAACGATAATATCTTTTAATTCTACCGCAGAAAGACCAATATGATTAGGTCTAAATGGCGAACGAGTGGCAAATACGCCTAAAGTTTTATTACCGCCTAAGCGTGGAGGGCGCACCGTTAAGCGCCATTTTTCAGGATCGATGTGGTGGAACAGAAATAACAGCCACAAATGTGAAAACTGCTCTAATCCTTTCACACTATTAGGATCGTTATAAGGTGCTAATAAATGCAGCTCCCCTTGACCTGCGGAAACGAGATTAGGTTGCCTTGGTACAGCAAATTTTTCGCTGTAAGGTGAACGTATTATGCCAATAGGGTTAATTTGCCGATTCATTATCTTTTATGATGTATTGAGCCATTTGAAGGTAATTATTATATCACTCGATAGATAAATTTAATTCAGATGTTTACCGCCGACATAAAGTCGGCGGAATAGTGATCAATAGCTGTTTGTGAGTGGATTATTACCAACCACGAATTGCCCCGCCATTAAAGATTTCATCAGCTTTTTTAGCAACGGCATCAGTTTGATAAGCTTTAACAAAGTTTTTTACGTTTTCATTATCTTTATCAGCTTCACGCGATACGATAATGTTCACATATGGAGACTCTTTATCTTCTACAAAAACACCATCTTTGCTTGGCGTTAAATTTGCTTGTCCGGCAAAAGCATTATTAATGATTGCCAAATCTACCTGAGCATCGTCTAAAGAGCGAGGTAGCATTGGTGCTTCAAGTTCAACAATCTTATAGTCATAAGGATTGCTGGTAATATCAAGTACAGTTGGTAATAACCCTTTTGCTTTATCAACTGTTATTAACCCTTCGTGTTGCAATAATAGTAATGCACGACCTAAGTTTGTTGGATCATTCGGAATAGCAATGGTTGACTTAGCTGGAATAAAAAAGGTTTCACCACGAGGTGATTTAACTTTTACCCCTTCGCCAGTTTCGGCAGAAGCGTCAATTGGTTTAAGTTTATGAGTATAACTTGCAATTGGATATACAAAAGAGTTACCAACAACAGCAAGTTTATATCCACGTTCTTTAATTTGCTCATCTAGATATGGTTTATGTTGGAAAGCATTAACATCAATTAAACCGTCATTTAAAGCTTGATTTGGTGTAACGTAGTCATTAAAAATAACTAACTCAACATCAATATTATAAAGATCTTTAGCCTGCTTCTTAACTACTTCTGCCACCTCCTGTTCTGGCCCTGAAATCACCCCAACTTTAAGTGAGCTTACTTTGGTTGGTTCAGCTGGTTTGTTTTCGGTTGTTGATTGTTTGTTATCACAACCTGTTAAAAAAAATGCACTCACCAAGGTGGTGACTAGTGCTAGCTGTTTAATTGACATAATTTTCTCCAAAATTAATGATGAGTTACACGTTTAACAATACTATTACCAATAAACTGAATAATAAAGACAATAATGATTAAGATAACCAAAACCGTATTCATTATAGCAGGCTTATAACCGTTGTAACCATATTGAATTGCCAGTTGTCCAAGACCGCCAGCACCGACCGCACCAGCCATCGCAATATAGCCAGTCAAGGTGATGAGTGTAATGGTCATACTATTAACAATAACCGGCAGTGATTCGGGTAATAGCACCTTATAAATTATTTGTAATGGTGTGGCGCCCATTGAACGAGCGGCTTCAATAAGTCCTTTGGGTACGTCTAGCAAGGCATTTTCAATCATACGAGCAATTAATGGTGATACGCCAATACTTAATGGCACTACTGCTGCTTGTTTCCCAATAAAAGTTCCCATTAAAAAGGTCGTAAAAGGTATTATCCAAACAATTAATATAATAAAAGGAATAGAGCGAAAAATATTGGTAATAAATGAAATAACACTATTGGCGGCATAACAATCTAAAATTTGCCCTTTACGAGTGGTATAAAGCAATATTCCTATTGGTAAGCCAATCACTGTACCCCAAAAGCCTGATAAAATGACCATATAAAGTGTCTCATCAGTGGCTTGTGCCATTTTAAATAGCATCGCTTCATTAAAGCCATTAAATGATGAGCAAAATGCGACAAAATTTGCCCAAAAGTCGGAGCCGGCTAAAAATCGAAATAATGATTCAAATGGTTTAAATGATGGAATAAAATTAAACATAGCCCAGCACCTCTACTTTGGTGTTATTTTTTTCTAAAAATTGGATTGCTGATAACGTACTATTAGGTTTGCCTTTCATTTCAGCTAGCATCAACCCGAATTTGACACCACCGGCATAATCCATTTGCGCACTGATAATGTTACTATCAATATCAAATTCTTTGGCAATTTGCGAAAGTAAAGGTAAATCAACCGACACGCCACTAAATTCTAAACGTACTAACGGATTGAGTCCTTCTTTATATTCTGGCGTAAGGCGTATTAAATAATCATTCGGTATGGTCAAATGTAATGTCGATTGAATAAATTGTCGGGCAATTTCGGTTTTAGCATGCGAAAACATTTCACCGACTGAAGATTGCTCGACTAATTCACCATTACTGATCACAGCAACTTGATCGCAAATCTGTTTTACCACATCCATTTCATGGGTAATTAATAAAATGGTTAATCCCAATTTTTGATTAATGTCTTTGAGTAATGCCAAAATCGAACGAGTAGTTTCAGGATCGAGCGCACTGGTGGCTTCATCACACAATAATACTTTAGGGTCACTAGCCAATGCTCTTGCAATAGCTACACGTTGTTTTTGTCCGCCGGATAAATTTGCCGGGTAGACATTTGCTTTTTCGGTCAAACCAACTAACGCTATTAGTTCATTGACTTTTTGTTTAATCTTCGCTTTCGGTGTCTTATTTAACTCAAGCGGAAAAGCGATATTATCAAATACCGTCCGAGAAGATAAAAGGTTAAAATGTTGAAAAATCATACTGATTTTGCGACGTACTTCAATTAGCTGTCGGTTAGATAAATCGGTGATATCTTGATTATCAAAGAAAATTCTACCACTTGTTGGTTTTTCTAATAGATTAACGCAGCGAATAAGTGTACTCTTTCCGGCGCCGGATTTACCAATAACACCATAAATCTTGCCTTGCGGAACATGGATTGTTATATTTTTTAAGGCATGAATTACCGTTTTATTCTGTTCAAATACTTTCGAAATATTTTGTAGTTTTATCATAATATATAAAGATAAAGTTTGGATAATTGAATATTAAGACGTCTAGACATCTAAGTCAATCGATAATATGCTATGCAAATTTGAGCGATATGTAAGCAAAGGAATACAAATAAATATGAAACCAGCTATTTTTTTAGATCGAGATGGTACGATTAATATCGATTACAATTATGTACATACTATTGATAAATTTCATTTTATCGATGGCGTAATTGAAGCAATGCAAGAACTCAAAAAAATGGGCTTTTTGTTAGTTATCACCACTAACCAATCAGGTATTGCAAGAAATAAATTTACTGAAGAGCAATTTCATACCTTAACAGAGTGGATGGATTGGTCATTACAAGACCGAGGTGTCGACTTAGACGGTATCTATTATTGCCCGCACGATCCTTTAGTTGATCATTGTGAATGTCGCAAACCGAGTCCGGGTATGCTCCAAACAGCGGCGAAAGAGTTAAAAATTGATATTGCTAACTCTTATATGGTGGGTGACCGAGTATCGGATTTATTGTCGGGTAAAAAGGCAGGCGTTAAAAAAACAGTTTTGGTGAAAACCGGTGATGCCATTACAGAAGAAGCGTTAGCGCAAGCTGATTGGGTAATTGATAGCTTGGCGGATCTACCCAATAAAATAAAAGCTGAATCATAATTTTCTAATAATACTAGCCTAATACGGCATTTAAAATTAATGCCGTATCATTCTCACGATAAGCCCTGATAATATTAGCCCCGAAAATAGAGCATTAATAAAGTTCACCATACTTTGACCAAAGGTATGAATAGTATTGGTGAAAAAAGAGAAAAACAACTTAAAAAAATCAAAAATACTAACCCCCAATATAGAAAGCTCATTTTATTTGTCTTATCAACCAAGATCGGTAATCTGAGAATAAAGAAGCATATTAAACTCAATCCTACCAAAATACTTCCATGTTGGAGTAATTGGTAGGTTGGAATATTTGTATTTTTTAATGATAGTGTCTGTTGTAAAAAAGGCAGGTGTTGTACAAAAAAGCCAGTCAAGTGAGTAAAACTATCCCAACCTAAATGAGACAGTGCGCCAATTAATGCAGAAGTTATGACAATAAACCAATGATGGTAGCAATATTCACTCCAATTAAAATTTAGGTAATGAGCAAATCGTTTATAAAGAAAATGAGGCAAATTGTTGATCAATTCATTACGAATAATAAAGTGAAAGATAAAAGCAATAATTAATGTTATGGGTAGATCAAAATAAAAGATGCCTAATAAAGTGTGGCTCATATCACTTTTTATTTTCATCCTAAGAAAATATTCAAAGTCAGGTGACATACTACCTATAATTAAAGTTGTCATGGAAAAAAATTTAGGCTTTTTGTAAAAAGGAAAAACAATTGCTGGATGTGCAAAAGTAAAAGGCATATAAAAAAACCAGTTAAAAAGTTAGACTGAAATAGAAAACTATAATTATATGATCACTAATAAATAAAGAAAGTTTGTAAAATTTGTATAGGATTAGTTTATTTTCACAGCGTCATGTGTAAAAAAAACACAATCGGAAATAAATTTGCAATAATCACTTGCATGATTTTTCTAAGGCTCTATAATGCGCATCCACTGACACGGCGTCAGCGAAAGCAGACGGGAAAAGTGATTAGTGAGCAAGATCAAATTTTTTAAAAAAAGATCTTGACGAATAAAAAGGTGTAGCGTAGTATACGCAGCCCTTGAGACAGCAAACTGAAGCAAGCAATTGTGAAGTTAAATTGAAGCTGTCAGCTCTTTAAAAATAAGAAACAGACAATCTGTGTGGGCACTTGCGAGACGAAAAATTAAAAGTCTACGGACTCAAAAAATTAAGTCTTGATAAGTGACACTGAAGATTCATTTGAATTATGTCAGAGACAGTTATTGAGCATCAAACTTTAAATTGAA
>NZ_JAFNNZ010000037.1:0-1800 GCF_026536565.1 Gilliamella sp. B2923
AATACCATAATTTAATTTTCCATTATGACCGTTAACTACAGCATTTAATCTAGGATCTTTTTTAGCTATGTTTTGTAGATTTTCACTTGATAAATCTTCTTTTAATTTTTGTTTATTTGAAGCATTGTGCGCCTGATTGGTATTATTCCAATTTTCAGTCAGCTTATTTTCATTTTTTACATGTTCACCAAAATTACTACTTTCATTTGCTTTCTGATTGGCAGCTTGGTTATCCAGTATTTTATCCTTAGTCTCTTTATAATTTCCACCACCTTGTTCAACATTTCCTTTTCCGTGTTGTAGCTCTGAGTCTGTTTTGTCTAATGGTTGGTTGGCAGTAGGTCCCTTTACGGCATTATTACCACGGATTTATGTACGGGTACTGGAAAGAAGATTGATATCATTGTCGGCAGATAAATAGACCAGCTTATCAGCGACTAATGTTGTTGGTTGACGAGCTATATTGTTTAATTTGGAATCTTGTAATAAATAAAGGGAAGGGAAAGTTATTGTCTTTATTTTTAGGACTTTTGTAGGAGAAAGAAAAAGAATGTGCTTTGCCGTATTCAAAATTATCTATTAAGCTAAAAATATTACAAGGCGCAAAAAGCTAACCCAAACTACACTAACGATTAAGGTAGAAGCATTGGAGCAGATAGGCTTTTATGCAGGTAGCCCTGTTATCATTAAGATTGAACAGGGCAAGTTGAGTATTGAACTTGATTTGATGATTTAATCTGTTCAATAAAATTTTTAATTTATCAAAATAAGAAATATATGAGTAATTCTATTAGCATATAATTTCATAAAGTGTGTCAGGTGCACCTTGGTTTAATTCAAAATCCAAAAATAATGTTTTTGATATTTCAGCAAATTTTATGACTTTATAAGAATAAATATAGCCTGAGTCAGTCAAAGATATCACAAGTTTTGAACATTTTGTCTTAATCACCATTTCTTCTAATATACTGATTAAAATTTGTAAACGATCTCTTCCTAATGGAGGAAATTTACTTTGCATCTCTGGAGCATAATCCAAATAATCAATTAAATAATCAGCTTCTTCACAATCGGGGCAATCGCTCATTGAAAAAATAAAATTAGTGTCATTTTTATCTGGTAGATATTTATCTGTAAATTGAAACAATTGTTCTGGTAAAATTTCCTTTAAACCAATACCATATTTAATCGCTATCTTTTCTAATATTGATTTACTATTGTTATAGTTAATCCCTGTGAGATAACCGATAATATAATTATTCATTTATTTCTCCTTAATCCAATCACCAATAGGTTTTCCATTGGAGCTTAGTTTTCTATAGTATCTACCAGTTACAAATCCTTTATCATTGTATGTTATTTTATGTTCATGAGGAACTACTCTTCCGTCAGAACCTAGCTCCATTTGCCCGTGTGGATGAATTTGTCCATAATCTTCACGCGAAAAAGTTCGACCATTTGCATCATAATAAGTTACACTTTTAGAACCATCTGCTCTTGATACCTCATAAATTGAGTTTGGCGTTGAGGTATGTGGTGCTTTACCTGATGATACAATGATGTGTTCAGTAACAACTTTATTTGTTGCTGGGTTAATAATTGGGTTGGATGATGCACTTGCCCCCTTACCAGCATTAATTTGTTGCTCTTTCGCTACATATTCACCAAATTTACTACTTTCGTTGGCTTTCTGATTGGCAGCCTGATTATCAAGGATTTTATCCTTAGTCTCTTTATAATTTCCACCACCTTGTTCAACATTTCCTTTTCCGTGTTGTAGCTCTAAGTCTGTTTTGTCTA
>NZ_JAFNNZ010000038.1:0-1761 GCF_026536565.1 Gilliamella sp. B2923
TCTCATAAGTGTACTGCTCGTTATAGGTGGTTTTGGCATCAAGTGCCTCGATAGCCACATTCTCACCGGTTAAGTTCACATCCTGCTTGGCAATAATATCACTGCCTTTGACGGTGATATCCTTACCGGCCTGAATGCTCACATTACCCTCAGTGCTGCCGACGGTACTGCCTAAATAGGCTTGCTCGCTATCGGTCTGTTTCAGGTTTTCTTTCTCATGACCAATGGTCACCCCGATACCGCCACTACTCATCAGCCCGGATTTTTTCGTCTTCGTCTCTTGTTTACGGTAATAAGACTCTTCGGCGGCATCAATATCAATATTATTGCCCGCCTTCAGATTGACATCGTGAGTACCGACCACCTGACTACCGGTGACACTTAAATTATTCCCGGCGGCAATGGTGACACTATCGCCATAGAGCTGACTGCCTTTTTCGGTGGTATTATCGATTTGCGTCTGCGTGGTGGTAGTCGTTTTATTTAAAAAGCCTTTGCTTGAACTCTTATGGAACTCATCTAACTCAAATCGCTCAGACGACGTCCCGATAGCGATATCATTATCGGCATAAAGCCCTAATTGCTTACCGGCAGCAATCTACGTACCGATTGCCAGATCGCCTGTGACTGCAACGACTGCACCAGTAATCGCTGAGCTACTTTACAGTTCAGCGAGAACAGTACCGAGTATCACATGGTGCGGTGGTACTGCAAGTGCCACCGCTAAACACAAATTAGGTCACTTTAAAGTCAGTTTTATTTTGAATATCATTGGAGCTGATAGTGCCAGTATCATAGAATATTTGATCGGCAGGAGATAGCTGGGCACTGATTAATGTAACTGAGTAAAACATAAAATCTTTACTATAAGCGATGATCCTGTGATTAATTTCTATTTAACTTATATTGCAGCTCAGATATTTTTTTTAGTACTTGAGTTAACGTTAATTCATTTAGATACTTACTTATATCACTTTTAGAGTAAGATATTTTCAGTGATTCTAAATATTGTTCCAATCGCCATTCGTCCAGCACATCTGGCTCTGAAAAATAGCTATGAATATTGACAACGATCTGGGATAAAGGCTTTTTTCTAATAAATTTTAGTCCTTTACCATGCTTTGTGAATAGCCATTCTTGCTCATTAACCTTTAATTCTCCTTTTCGAGGGCAATCTAATAAAAGATTATAATCCTTAACTTCTGGATAAACCCTTTTAAAAACAGATAGTAAGTTATTTTGTAATTTAATTAATTCTTCAATATATTCTTTCATATCAGTACCTCGAGCGAGCCTCTGCTGCTTCTAATAAGAGTTGATTACCTTGGGCTTCTGTAACTTTGTTAATTCTAATAGGTATATCTTTAATGCCAGCTTTAACTGCTGCCGCAGCTCTATGATGACCATCAATAATAATCATCTTGCCATTAACGATAGCTACATCGATAGGTTGAGTAGTATCAAATCCATTAGTCTTCATATCTTTTACTAATCTTTTAATATCTGAACCTGACATCTCATTTGAGTTTTGCCGACTAATTAAACTCTTAGGATTTACATTTTTAATGGCGTGTTCAGAATTAGTTACATTCGCCCCTTTACCAGCATTAATTTGTTGTTCTTTCGCTACATGTTCACCAAATTTACTACTTTCGTTTGCTTTCTGATTGGCAGCTTGATTATCAAGTATTTTATCCTTAGTCTCTTTATAATTTCCACCACCTTGTTCAACATTTCCTTTTCCGTGTTGTAGCTCTAAGT
>NZ_JAFNNZ010000039.1:0-1725 GCF_026536565.1 Gilliamella sp. B2923
CGTTGTAACCCCAACGCTGAAAAGATAACACCACGCCATCATAGATACTGCGCAATTCATTTGCTTCTTTTGATGTTGATGCTAACAGTTGGTTTATTTGCTGATAGCCTCAAACCACAGTAACTATTAGGATAGCGGGGCTGGAGCAGATAAAATTTTATGTCAGATTGCCCTGTTATTATTAAAATTGAGCAGGGCTAGTTGATAGTAGAACTTGCGAGGTAGATTCTAAAAACAAACAAATCCCAGCTTTTTGAGCTGGGAACTAAATTATTTACCAAAGATCTTAATCCCTAAACGACGACACTCCAAATACCACATAGCGATTCCTACAGGGATACCAAAAGGAGCTAGTTTACAAGCTATATATATATCTTTAGTATCAATTACAAATTCATTTGTTTTAAAATAAAACAAAAATGAAAATATTAAACTTATAATTAAAATACTAAAAAACAAGATTAAAGGCATCGCTATACATAGAAACAGTAATGCTAAATATTTTCTATTTTTCTTCATCTCATTTACTCTTCATCAGATCATTAATCTTATTGTCAATTAATTCTCCTGTAGCAGAGTCTACGACTCCCCCGGAAATAGCCGGAATAGAACTTTGAGAAGCGGGTTTAGTAATAGTCCAAATTCCAATAGGAATCCACTCATATTGTTTTGATACTGGATTAAATAATTTCTCTAATGGACCTTGTAACATCTTGCCGCCAAGATAACCAAAACCAGATCCTATTGCACTAGCAGCAGCACCAATTAACGGATCTTCATCCTTTAAATAATTTGATGTTGCACCGCCTGCGGCATTCCAACCAACTGTCCCCCAAAACCCTGTCCCTGCACCACCAGTAACAGCACCAACTCCTGATGCAATTCCTACATCAGTCCAATTAATACTTCCATCTGGATTTAATGTATATTGCATTCCTGCATTAATGGCGCCACTCAGTGAACCACCAATTATTGCAGTATTAGGAAGAACAGCACCTCCTACAATTATACCTGTTGCAACACCGCTTGCAATTGCTCTATCTCGAATCATTTCATTCGCATAATCTGTTGCTGCTTTTTCATCACCTTTAAATAGTAACAAACCATCTCGATAATCACGGTCAAATTCATCCATTACTTGCAAGGCCATAAAATTATTCTCAACCGCATTCTTTCCGGCAGCCATTGCCGCACCGGCAGCGCCGGTATCACCGCCACCGGCGGCAATCGATGGACCACCTTGCAGCTCAGCAACAACGGCGCCGAGTATCGCATGGGCAATTAAGTTACCGGCGATATCATCGGTCACCCAGTTACCTTTTTCATCAGCATGACCGGTATGCAGTTTGATTTGCTCGGCAATCCACGGCGCACTGGCACCCGCCAGACTACCGGTAATATCACCGGTAATCACCCCGGTCACTATCGCCATAGCGGTATCAATCCCTTTACTGACATCACCGCCCATTGTGCCCAGATTTTTATCTTTATTGGTTTTTAGCTGAGTATCAACCAGCGCGTAATAAATGGAATCCTGATTCGCGCTATAATATTGTTCAAATGAGGCGTATTTCGCTTTTTCCTCATCACTTAAATGTTTATATCGCTTTTCCGCTTCCGCCCGGATTAACGCATCCTTGTTTTTATCCACCTCTTTTTGTGCCTCAATGCGGTCATATTTCTTCACCACACTTTTAGCCTGCTGGGCAATATCTTTAATCAGCT
>NZ_JAFNNZ010000040.1:0-1587 GCF_026536565.1 Gilliamella sp. B2923
CACTTACGAGCTCTTCGTAAGGAGGTGATCCAACCGCAGGTTCCCCTACGGTTACCTTGTTACGACTTCACCCCAGTCATGGACCACACCGTGGTAAACGCCCTCCCGAAGGTTAAGCTATCTACTTCTGGTGCAACCCACTCCCATGGTGTGACGGGCGGTGTGTACAAGGCCCGGGAACGTATTCACCGTGACATTCTGATTCACGATTACTAGCGATTCCGACTTCATGGAGTCGAGTTGCAGACTCCAATCCGGACTTAGACGTACTTTATGAGGTCCGCTTGCTCTCGCGAGGTCGCCTCCCTTTGTATACGCCATTGTAGCACGTGTGTAGCCCTGGTCGTAAGGGCCATGATGACTTGACGTCGTCCCCACCTTCCTCCGCTTTATCAACGGCAGTCTCCTTTGAGTTCCCGGCCAAACCGCTGGCAACAAAGGATAAGGGTTGCGCTCGTTGCGGGACTTAACCCAACATTTCACAACACGAGCTGACGACAGCCATGCAGCACCTGTCTCACAGTTCCCGAAGGCACTCTCGCATCTCTGCAAGATTCTGTGGATGTCAAGACCAGGTAAGGTTCTTCGCGTTGCATCGAATTAAACCACATGCTCCACCGCTTGTGCGGGCCCCCGTCAATTCATTTGAGTTTTAACCTTGCGGCCGTACTCCCCAGGCGGTCGATTTATCGCGTTAGCTTCGGAGCCCATCACTCAAGGCAACAAACTCCAAATCGACATCGTTTACAGCGTGGACTACCAGGGTATCTAATCCTGTTTGCTCCCCACGCTTTCGCATCTCAGCGTCAGTATCTGTCCAGAAGGCCGCCTTCGCCACCGGTATTCCTCCACATCTCTACGCATTTCACCGCTACACGTGGAATTCTACCTTCCTCTACAATACTCCAGATAACCAGTTTTAAGTGCAGTTCCCAGGTTGAGCCCGGGGCTTTCACACCTAACTTAATTATCCGCCTACATGCCCTTTACGCCCAGTCATTCCGATTAACGCTCGCACCCTCCGTATTACCGCGGCTGCTGGCACGGAGTTAGCCGGTGCTTCTTCTGTAATTAACGTCAATTGATGCACCTATTCGATACACCACCTTCCTCATTACCGAAAGTACTTTACAACCCGAAGGCCTTCTTCATACACGCGGCATGGCTGCATCAGGGTTCCCCCCATTGTGCAATATTCCCCACTGCTGCCTCCCGTAGGAGTCTGGACCGTGTCTCAGTTCCAGTGTGGCTGGTCATCCTCTCAGACCAGCTAGAGATCGTCGCCTTGGTAAGCCTTTACCCTACCAACTAGCTAATCCCATATGGGTTCATCAAATGGCGCATGGCCCGAAGGTCCCATGCTTTGGTCTCTCAACTTTATGCGGTATTAGCAGTCGTTTCCAACTGTTGTCCCCCTCCATTCGGCAGATCCCCATACTTTACTCACCCGTCCGCCACTCGTCATCAAGTGCAAGCACTCATGTTACCGTTCGACTTGCATGTGTTAAGCCTGCCGCCAGCGTTCAATCTGAGCCATGATCAAACTCTTCAATTTAAAGTTTGATGCTCAATAACTGTCTCTGACAT
>NZ_JAFNNZ010000041.1:0-1468 GCF_026536565.1 Gilliamella sp. B2923
CGGCATCGATAAGGGTAGGGGGCTTTAGCAGTTAGGATTTTATGTCGGTTGCCCTGTTATCATTAAGATTGAACAGGGCAAGTTGGTGATAGAGATTAATTTACTAGTTTAATTCCAAGCAATCAATAAGATATTTTCATTTATATTTTATTATGTGGAAATACCCTATATTTTATAAGCTTTAATGAATATATTATTCTGAAAATATTAAAATATTTTTCTCTTAATATTTTAAAGTTCAATGCATTAAAGTTATGCAATATAATTTTTATATGCAATATTACCTTTTTCACTACTACTAAAATAATTTTTGGAAAAATCATATTCTAAAAAATTAGATGAAATATTATTTAGATCTAGTTGAGTAATATTTCTATTTTTTAATTTTACAATTAATGCTTGGTATCTATTAATAATATCAACTTCATGATCTGTAATATAATCTTTAAAATCTATTGTTTGAATTAAAATATCTGATTCTTCAAAAATAAAATTTAATCTACCTGAAAAAATAATTTTTAGCTTAACTTCTTTATTGAAATAATCAGCACTTTTTCCTGCCAACCAAATGTATTTATCGCCTATATTAAAATTAGAATCTACAGAATGAAAATATTCATTTTCTCCATCATTTATTTTCAAATATAAGTTTTTTTGCTTTTTTATAATTAATTTCGCTTTTCTAATCAAGACAACTAATATACTACTTAGATCATTTAAATCAATTTCATTTAAAGCATTATTCAGGATAGTTTGAGGGTTTTGCTTTATGATAGGTAAATACCAAAAGTCCTCGCTCATATTAACCGCTATATTCTCTAATATGATTTCAAAATCATCAGTGTTATTTTCTAAGTCAAATGATAAATAGTTTTCTATTCCTATATCATTATCTAAGCATATGAACTTTTGATAACTATCAGTTATATCTAATTTATATTTCATAATAAACCTTCATTAATTTCTAATAAATTTATATTCAGTAATAGTAGGATTCTGTATTGGTTTACCGTTTGATTGTAAATAACCTTTACTCGGAATAATATTTTTTTCAACTAAAGTAAAACCTTTGCTCTTTGCAATTTTTTCTAAATTATTCATAGACGGATTATTCCAACTACCTTTGACAATAATTGTTCCATTTTTATCTAAAACTCTTAATACCTCATCATTAAAAGGCTTATATTTATATGGATTTTCCATAATAATGACTTTTTGAGAACCTGTTGCAATATTTGTCAAATCATTAACATTGCCAGGATAAACATTTTTTCCCATAGGATAATCAGGATGAGATATATTATAAGCGCCTTCAATTGGTTTATTTCCTGCACCAATATTTAATGTTCCCCCTTGTTCGGGTTTGTTTAAATATCCTCCAGTCCCCTTACCAGCATTAATTTGTTGCTCTTTCGCTACATATTCACCAAATTTACTACTTTCGTTGGCTTTCTGATTGGCAGCCTGA
>NZ_JAFNNZ010000042.1:0-1466 GCF_026536565.1 Gilliamella sp. B2923
AAGACAATGGTATTTTATTACTTATTGTAAAAGATGATAAACGTATGCGAATTGAGGTTGGCTATGGGCTTGAAGGAACTATTACCGACTTAGTGGCCAGTAAAATTATTCGTGAACAATTAGCACCAGAATTTCGACAAAATAACTATTATCAAGGAATTGATAATGCCTTATCTGTACTGAAACAAGAAATTGATAATCCTACCCCGAAAAGTGAAGATAACGAACAAGGCTCTAACTTGTTATCATCAGAAGATTTTACTTCCATGTTGAGTAATTATGCGCTGGTGTCATTTTTTATCTGCCTTACACTTGCTAACTTATTTTATCGTAAAGATAAAACTAAACGATGTTTATATACAGGTTTATTTAACGCACTATCTGTTGGTGGATTCACCCTTTGGCATATGCGCGATATATTTATGATAGTATTTATCATGTTTGTGGTATTTATTTTGAGTACCATTGCCAGCCGCATTGTCACTCCCGGAGCAGGCGGAGGAGGAAATCATCGAGGAGGAGGCGGTTTTGGTGGTTCTAGCGGTGGCTTCGGCGGAGGTGGCGGCTTTAGCGGCGGCGGTGGTGGTCGCAGTGGTGGCGGTGGCGCTTCCGGTAGCTGGTAAATGGGATAAAAAATAAGGCGCTATATGCGCCTTAATCATATCGATTAATAGCAGTTTATTTTTTACAACAATCGCTAGCCACATCATTCGGGAACAGTAAGCCACACAATTTAAGCAAAAGAACTATTAACAGGGTATTAATGATGCAATTTCGGTATTAAAAGATGTCATAATAGGTAATGAAATTAATCCAGAGAAACAAGCCCAGAATAATCATAGAATTGGGTTAAGTGAAATGTTAGATATGATGTTTAACTGGATTATTCAACAAAGCTGGAAAGTGTTTTCTTTTTTTGTTTGTTCGTTTTCACGGTTAAATTCGAAAAAAGTGAATTTGTCGTAAAAACGGCATATGAAGAAGTCGTAGCGGGAGTGACAGAAGCAGTCGATCTTCATATAGCCATTCGAGTAGAATTTGCCGAAGCGGAGGTGGCGGCCGCAGTGGTGGTGCATCTGGTCGTTGGTAATGAGATGAACAAAGATCATACTCATTAAGTTTTAATAGTAAGATTTTGATTTAACTATATAATAGTTTTATTTAGTGTTGTTAGTCATGAGGCAGAAAATATAATGAAAAGATATTTTCTAAGTAGTTTATTGTTAATATTCAGTTGGTTTTGTTATGGGCTAACCGACATCCCGGAATTTGCATACCGTGTTATCGACACGACTCATACTTTAACCGATTCTCAAAAAGAGTCATTAGAATCAAGTCTAATTGACTTTGAAAAGCCTCGAACCGATGGCGCCCAAATAGTGGTTTTAATGATTGCCAAACTGGATAATGAAACGGTAGAACAATACGCAGATAGAGTCTTTATTCAATGGAAAATCGGTCGAAAA
>NZ_JAFNNZ010000005.1:0-164742 GCF_026536565.1 Gilliamella sp. B2923
CTCTTATGCGGGAATAGCTCAGTTGGTAGAGCGCAACCTTGCCAAGGTTGAGGTCGCGAGTTCGAACCTCGTTTCCCGCTCCAATATCGCGTTTAAAAACTTCTCTATACATCTTTTATTCATTAAGAAATCGAGCGGTTTACGTTTTATCTGTCCGTATAGGTTTTTATTAATATCGATACATTTAAGATAAAATGAATTGTTACTTGTATGAGTATCTGTTCTGTTCCTTTATTACCCAGTAATAATTCTCTATCTATTGCTGGGTTGTTTATGTTGTTTATTTTAAGGTAATAATCATTTTATTATTGAATCGTATCATCAAGTTCATGGCTGATGCAGTCTGAACTCTTTAATGATAAATGATAATTTTCAACACAATAGTTGTTAATACGCCCCTTTCATGCGGTTTGATGATTTGGAAAACGGAATCTAAAAAACAAACTTTAAACATTTAAAGATGGTAACGGTCTTTAGTTATTAGTCGATACTAATTGAAGTCGTTGGCATTTACGTTATTATTGGCTAAAAAACAACAAATGATTTGTTTTATTGAATATTCTAAAATAATTTCAAAAAAGGTATATATTAAAGTTTTTGACATACGGCAGAAACTTTTACAAGGAATTGATCCTCAAAACTTAACAAGTCAGACAGGCAGGATAAGCTAAAAACTGGGACAACATATAGCACAATTCCGTATAACTAACGCCTCACTATGCTTCGTTATCGAATCCTACGCAGGTCATACCTGTGTAAGATTGGCACGAAGGAAGGAAAAAAGTAAATTTATCTAGATATAGCCTTTTTTATGCAAACATATACTCATTTTTTTCTGAGCTTCTTTACGATTATTTTCTAAATAATCTACAAGAGAATCTGGATATGAAGAATTTTTAGAAAAAACATCAAACTGAATTTGTAAGCATTCGAAATAATATATTTTATCAAGTTTTATTAAATATATAAACGCTAAATCACCCTTCTTAAGTTTTGTTGATTTTAATTTTGTTTCTACATTAACCAATTGATTGTTTGTAATATTGTCTAGAAGGACTTTTATCTTTTTTTTATCTTTTTTAAGATCCATATAATATTGATCAATAATAAAATTATCTTCAAGACTATCCCAACTTAGTACAATATCATCTCCAAACTCGATATTGAATATATTTTCATTGTTCTTTTTAGTATCTAAAGTTATCATTCCACCATTAATAGTAAATTCATGTGCAGTCTTGTTTTTACTACACCCAATAAAAAACATACATATACAAGAAATTAAAATTAAATTTTTCATATTATTAATAATTAAGTTTTCTCTAAAAAATGGGATTTTATTTGCAATGTTTTCATCCATTTCGGTAAAATGATTAAAAGCGCTATCTTACAAATAACAAATTATGATACCGTTGTTTAACGCTTTTATCTATTCTGATGCCGGATGAGATTTAGGTAAATCGTACAACAAATCACATGTTACACCTAGTGGTGCCAAAATTGTAGTAATATCTCTCCTAATGGGTCATCATAAATAACATCAAACTAAAAATACCGTTTTTGCATTCTTTACATTAGATTTGATAGTGAATATGATGTAAGTCATAATAGAAGATAGAACAATCATTTTTATATGGATAATTTTCAAAAAATACTGAAAAATTAGATTGAAGTCTTCTATAAAACGTCTAAAAACAACAAATAAAACCACTCTAAAACAGATAATCGAAAGCAGTAATAATTAAGCGCTTTTGCAAAATATATAAAGTTTTAGATTTAAAAAGTCGATTCTCAACCTATTATTCTGAGAAACGGCTATATTTATAAGAGTTATTTCAACTATTTAAAAAAATTAATGTATAAATTTAATAAAGCAATAGAAGAATTATTAATTTAATGAATAATAAAATTCACGTACTATCGTAGATGTTTTTTAAATGGATGCTAGATAAAAAAGGATAATTTATGGAGAAAAATGCTCAATTTTTTGCTGGTTATTGGCGAAATTCTTTAGTCGATGCTGTTTTTGCCAAAGGTGGCTTAGATAGCAAGGACATTGAGCAGTTTATCACATGTGATTCAATTGTATGGGAAAAAGGTCAGATTAGCGATGAGTTAACTAAAAAACTTTTTCAAGATGAGTCAAAGGATTGCAGAACTATTGAGATTGTATTAAGACCCCGAATTTATCGAAATAGAACTGAACATGCTTATGCCAAAAAAGATATCCCCGAATATGTTGTACCAATAGCGACCAATGCATTGTTGGCGAGAAATGGCCGACTATATCCCCTTAGGAATCATACTATCATATCCCGCGACATTTTAGAGCCGCTGGTAAAAGGATCCTTTTCAATAGGTTCAGTAGATAGTCTTGATAGTTATTTAACATCCAATATTGTGTCTGGTATTGGCTATCAAGAAGATGAGCAAGGTAATTGTGAACTAACCGATGAGAAATATGCTGTTGCTTGGAATACCTATTTAAAACATTGTGATTCACTACTAAAAGCCATTGCTCAAAATTGGCTTGAAAGCGATAATACTTTTGAGTTGTTGAATGATGGTTACATTATCAAGAAAGATATTGTCAAAAATGCAGCAATGCATATAGTTTCATTATATGATCAATTACGTCAATCTACTGATGACATCCCTCTTTTTAGCAAATTAGCCTCAAAACAGGCAACCATAAAACAACCTTGTTTAGCTAGCAATAGTCTTTTTTCAAAACGTTTGGCTCATTCAGGCGATAAATTTCCTTTAGCTGATGCACAACGAGATGCACTGAATCATTTATTAAATACAGAAAATGGTGAAATTTTAGCTGTGAATGGTCCACCAGGAACAGGAAAAACAACAATGCTACTTTCTGTAGTGGCTTCACTATGGGCAAAACATGCATTAGATGAAAGTGAACCTCCGGTCATCGTAGCTGCTTCCACCAATAATCAAGCTGTTACCAACGTCATCGATGCTTTTGGAAAAGACTTTTCTGTAGGGAAAGGATTTTTTGCAGGAAGATGGTTACCCGACATTGATAGCTTTGGCGCCTATTACCCTTCTCTAAGTAAAGCTGATAAAGTTGAAAATATATATCAGACCGAATCTTTCTTCAATCATATTGAAACTCATCAATACTATGATAAGGCAAAACAGCACTATATCAATTGCGCTCTAAATACTTTTCCTGAGTTGAATGCAAAAGATTGTTCTGTCAAAGATATCATTAATAAACTCCACCAAATTTTAAAAATAGAAGTTGCTAAATTAGAACAAATTGAAAATTCATGGCTAAACTTATCAAACATACGCCAAACAATACAACAGCTTTATGGTGAGCCTATAACACAAACTAAAGCTAAATATGAACAACTGTTGCAAACTGAACAAGAAACAAAAAGTAACTGGCAAAATGTAGAAACATCTTGGCAGAAATATCTTGCTAATGAAAGCATATGGTATTCACTATTTTCATGGATACCACCAGTAGCTCAAAAACGTTTATTAAAAGCCAAGCTTTTTCTTAAAAAGATATGGCCTGCCGAACAAGCACAACGGCAATGGCAAACGATAAGCAGTATTTCCCTGTTTGTTGAAGGTAAAATTGACTCACAGGAGCTGATAATACAAAAAAATAAAAAAGTTATAAAAGAGATAGATGATTTTTGCTTGAAGTTGGAAAAGTCTCTGTATGATTGGAATGTTGCATTACAGCCTTTAGGTATAACTGATAAAAACCAAGAAATAACATTAACCCAAGTTGACAGTATTACAGATCTTCAAATTCGTTTTAAAGTATTCTTACTGACAACTCATTATTGGGAAGGTCGTTGGTTAATGGATATGGAAGAACTGCTTCCATACTTAGAAGAGTGGAAAAGAAAAACTGGCTATAAACCTACTAAGAAACGTTGGCATTTGCGAATGAAGATCACCCCTTGTATTGTCTCCACCTTTTTTATGTTACCAGCTAAATTTACCTACATTGGAGCAGAGTATAAAAAGAATTATCTATATAATTTTGCTGATTTATTAATCGTGGACGAAGCAGGACAAGTTTTACCTGAAGTGGCCGGAGCATCATTTTCCTTAAGTAAAAAAGCATTGGTTATTGGCGACACATTCCAAACTGAACCTATTTGGTCAATCCCACCTAAAGTCGATATCGGTAATATGCAAAACGCTAAAATTATTTGTAGTGCAGATATTGAAAAAGAATATGAATTTCTGAAACATTTAGGAAAAACGGCCTCCTCCGGTAGTGTGATGAGAATTGCTCAACAAGCTTCAAAATATCACTATGATCAAGATATGGAGCCGGGAATGTTTTTGTATGAGCATCGCCGCTGTTACGATGAAATCATTGTTTTTTGCAATGAATTAGTCTATAAAGGCAAACTTAAACCAATGCGGGGAAGCGCATCTGAAAAGACAGCGTTTCCTGCGTTAGGTTACTTACATATTGATGGTATCTGCCAAAAGATCAGTTCCGGAAGCCGTATCAATAAGCTTGAAGCGACAGTCATTGCCAAATGGCTTACAGAGAATAAAGAGATATTAGAAAACCAATACAAGGAGCCAATAAATAAAATTGTTGGTATTGTTACCCCTTTTGGTGCTCAAGTAGCAGAAATAAAAAGAGTAATTAGGGAATCAAAATGCGGTATAAACATTGATGATGAAGAAGATTCATTAACTGTCGGTACAATTCATTCCCTACAAGGAGCTGAAAGAAAGCTCATTATCTTTTCACCTGTTTATTCAAAACATGCCAATGGCGATTTCATTGATGATAAACCTAGCATGTTGAATGTGGCGATTTCACGAGCAAAGGATAGCTTTTTAGTTTTTGGTGATATGGATATATTCGACCCCATTTCAAAAACACCGAGAGGTATTCTGGCCAAATACTTGTTCGCCAATGAAGATAATGAATTGTCTTTTAACTATATCGCTAGGGAAGATTTAACTAATTCAAGCAATGTGGATTATCTGGTTCTTAATGGTGCAAAAGAACATGATGCATTTCTCCAAAATTCTATTAAAAATGCTGAAAAAGAGATACTTATTGTCTCACCATGGGTTAGATTAGCGGCTATTAAAAGCACCAATATATTAAATATCATGGAAATAGCTGTAAAAAAAGGCGTCAAAGTTTCTGTCTATACAGATAAACAACTAAATTTCTCTTACTGTAATAATGAAAAACGAGAAGAACTAAAAAAAGAACTGTCTAACATTATGACAGAGTTTAAAAATAAAGGTATCGAAGCTAAATATGTTAACAATGTACATAGTAAATTGTTGATTAAAGACAATGATCTGTTGTGTGTAGGTTCATTTAACTGGCTTGGCGCTCAAAGAAAAGGTAAATATGTAAGACATGAAACGTCTATCGTTTATCAAGGTAAAAGTAATAATATTGACAATGAAATTAAACTTCTCAAGGGTAGCTTTGAAAGTCGTTTTTTTACAACAACTGAATAATATTTGCATTAGAAATGATAATCAATGATAAAAAAACAATGGTGGTAGGCAATATTTTTTAATATAAGAATTATTTACAAATGGAAGCAAAATAGATATTGAATCTTTGCAATCTATCTTGCTCGCCTCCATGAAGAAAAGAAACTCTATAAAGTAGATATTGAGAAGTAAATCTTTGCATATATGGCACAGCTTCTTGCTGTTATTAGAATGGGTTAAATCCAATCTGATTAACAGCAGGAATGATTGTAGTTAAATTAGCTAATCGATCAGGTTAAAAATTACTTACGCCAATAGATCGAGTTTTACCTGCTGAATGATGCGCTTACGCACGATGAACATTACCGTAAAAAAGTGGAAATAATCGAAGAAAATGTAACATCACTAATAAATTCTTTTAATTCATTATATTTATCTGTATTTTCTTTCTTCAGTTTTTTAATGGCATCCTTTTCGTTTTCAGCTTGAATCTCAATATCTAATTTTTTATAAATATTATTGTCTAATTTATTTGTATCTATTTCATCTTTATCAAGAATCACTAATTTTTCATCTTTTATGAAGAATAAAAATGTTCTCATATAATCACCATGTTAAATTTTCTTGCTCCTGATAGCATCGTCTTTTTTATCAGGCGCCATAATCCATTCTAAAAAACTGACATTACCACAACTTTGAAGGATCAATTTAATCTTTTGCTGCTTGTCTCGCCATTAGGTTTGGTGGTGGAGCCAATCAGTTTTTTAGAATTGTAGCTTCATTTTAAGATGACTTAAATAAATTTTTTAAAGCACCAATTGTTTTAATTTCTTAAGATAATTTTTTATTCAAATTTTGAAGTGTCGGTAGCACAAACACGGAGTCGATGACCATCAGGATCATTTCCTACAAATGTGTATCCGAAATCGAGCATTTGGGGTTCAAGTTCAATTTTAACGTTTAGTTTTTTCCATGCAGAATAAATCGCATCTACATCATTTTTTGTTACATCACTAAAAGACAACTCAAAACCCCCATAATGATTAGGTGCCTTTGGCGTTATTTTATCAGCCTCTTGAAGGCCCAAAATAAAATTATCATTTAATAAAAATACAGCAAAACCAGGATAAGTTTTAACAGGTGGGCGCCCTAGTATTTTTGTGTAAAACTCTGTGCTAGCATCGACATCTTTGACATAAACAATAACGCTATTGGGTTTAAACATTTTTCTTTCCTTTTGGTGATAAAAATTAGTTTAAAGAATTTTAGTTATCTCTATTTTGATGTAGCATTGCTGACAACCGCATGTCATATTTAAAATTCAATCTAAATTATTTTGCAAACATAAAGCATGAAAATTAATCGTATAATTACTATCATCATGGTATTGCTTCAAAGAGAAAAAATAACTGGTAAAGAATTAGCAGAAAAATTAAATGTATCATTGCGTACTATTTACCGAGATATACAAGTTATTGAGGGAGCCGGTATACCCATTATTACCTATCAAGGAAGTGCCGGTGGAATAAGTATTTTAAAAAATTATAAAATTAGTAAAGGTCTATTCACTAAAGAAGATGTCATTGTTTTATTAAAAGGTCTCAACTTATTATCCTCACCGGTTTTAAAAGAAAGTGAAAATTTAAGAACACTCGAGAAAATAAAGAGTTTTTTATCAGAACAAGAACTTGATGAAGTGACAAATAACTTAAATCAACTTATTGTTGATTTATCGCCTTGGTTTTCCAAACAAAATATTGATAACAAAATATCTATTATAAGACTGGCACTGAAAGAGCAAATGCTTTTATCGTTTGATTATTTAAGTGTTAGGAATAAACAAGCCTCACGTTTAATTGAGCCATATAAACTTATTTTTAAGGAAAAAGAATGGTATTTACAAGCTTTTTGTCTAACTAAAAATGACTTTCGTGTATTTAAATTGTCAAAAATGTCAAACATTAGAAAAACAAACACTAAATTTATTAAGCAGACAACGCCTGAAGCATTCTCTTTATTCCAAGCGGATATGAAAAAAAAGATTTTTAAAATAAAATTGCTAATAGATGAATCGCTTTTGGAACGTATTTTAGATTTTTGTGATGAAAAAGATATTCAGAAACTAAATGGACAACAGTATCTTGTAGATTTTAACTTTATTGATGATGACTACAGTTATGGCATTTTACTAAGCTTAGGTCATAAATGTATTTGTTTAGAGCCTGAGCATATACGTCAAAAACTCATTGAACGAGCGGAAAAATTAGTCAAATCTTACGAAGAAACTGTCAATCCATTTATGTCAAATTAGCCTCAATAACTAAAAATTTAAACATCTAATCTCCGGCATGTTAACCATTTTACTTTTTGCGGATCTCGATGATCAAAAAATTGACTTGTATTTGTATCAAGCGCTGCTATTTGTTGCATATCATTATCCGAAAGCTCAAAATCCCAGATATCTTGATTTTCAATTATACGCTCTTTACGCACAGATTTAGCCAAGCTTGCAATGCCTCTTTGTGCTAACCAACGCAATACCACTTGCCCTATTGTCTTACTATTAATACTCGGCGATGAGCTAATATGTAAAGATTTTATATAAGCCTAAAGGGCCTAAAGGGTAACTTTTCACCTTTCTATTACCCAAATACCAAAAATGGCTATGACTTTTAATTTACCTACTATATGTAGGTATTTTTTATCAGATACACATTTATTGCGTTAATTTTTTCCATTTTCTGATTTTAGTCCGAAAACTTTTGAAGGGAGCAACCGAGTTGATGTGAATAAATCTTGCAACAGTCCAGCTTTCAGGATAAGGCTTAGTCCAATTCCTGCTATCTTTTATAAATAGTGTCTCCTCCGACAATGAACCAATCCAGCCAGTCCAAATATCGACCGCTTGTTCAAAGTGCTGTATAAGCTCTTTTAAAGATAATTCTTTATATGCTTGATAGAATGACTGATAAAGCTTACCTAATTGATTCCATTTGTAACCTTTGGCAGGTAAAATGGGAATCTCTCCCGAGAGTTCGGTATCATCCCATGACTTTACTAACGCTAACCAACCTAGTTGATAAGCAATCATTTGAGCCGGTGTTTTATCAACACCATCCACTAAATTATCTTTTTTATCTTCAGGGACCGTTTTAAACTCTTCAATAAATAACTCAGCCGTTTTATTGATTTCATCTAATAATTGCTTTTTGTCCTGATAGATCATAGTTAGTTCTCCGTTAACCCAATTAACTTAGCTATTGTATGTTATAAGTATCTTACCCATTAATCAAGTAAACCGATACTGTGAAATTAAGGAAGAACATAAACCAACAAACAATAATGATAATGTAGGTAAAACAATATGGACTAATGAAAATTTTTCATTAATCAGAATCAACCATGATTTGACTCATAATATTTTTATATCCGTGTGTGATGATGATTGCAGGAGTTTTTATAGGATAAAATCTAATCTAACAGAAAGCTGATATATCGCCAACTGTTAGATTAATATTAAATAAACCTTAAGTATTGTATCTAATTAGGGTATTTACTGACACTCAAAATTAGTCGGATTATTGGTATCTCCTTTTCCTTTATAAACTGTTTTTTGCGGATATGGGCATAATGGTCGTTGTAAAGTAATTTGATCTTTTTCTATTTTCTGGGCTGTAAGTGTTGTTGGCGGCTGTTTGTTTTCGACCCAATTTACCAGTGATTGAAAACCATTAATCTTATCTGCACCCTCCCCACCTTTACAATGATCAACACCTGGTGCCATGTAAAGTTTCAAAAATTCGTCTGTATCATTCTGTCCGCCCATTATTTTTAATACCCGATTGTAATAATGAATTGTTCCTTTCGGTGGTATCAACTTATCATCCCAACCGTGCCAAATAATCATTTTTCCGCCTAAATGCTTAAATTGGCTTAAATCAGCATTATCAGTACCGATAATGGGCCTATATAGATCGACTGAGTCATTAAAATAGTTTTCAAATCCTTTATAACCTAATTGTTTCCAATCAACAGTAGGATTTTGGTTGATCCAGTATTTCAAATAATCAACCGGAATAGGAAAAGGTGTACTTCCGGCTAAAGCATCCATTTGTACAGTCGGCTCTATGCCATACCATAAAAATTGTCCTGTTTTAGTCGTTGGGCCTTGCCAAATTTTTCTTAATGCGACAATTTCATTATTATTTAATCCCTGCTGTTTTAAAAATTCATCAGTTATTTCAAGCGAAGCTGGATCGTCGATAATGCCGTCTTTAATCCCATCTTGTTCATCGGCTAAATTTATAATTGCTTGGCGTACTTTATCTAATTTCGCTAAATCAATTGGCTGCCCTAGCTCTTCTTGCATGACAATTTGTGGCCATAATTCTGAAGGAAGAAATTTATCCCATTGTATGGCCGGTGCGGTAATATATAATCCATTGTAATCAGCTGGAAATTTTTGTGCTTCCATTAACCCTTGACGACCGCCAGTTGAACAACCATTCCAATAAGAAAAACTTGGCATTTGACCATAATAGTTTTCAATAACCTGCTTGGCTTTAATTGTCATTTCATGCACACTACGATAAGCGAAATCGGCAATAGCATCTGCTTGTAGCTGGTTATTTTTGAATACAAAATTTCCCTCTAAAAGATTACCTTGATGTCCGGTGTCTGTTGCAACAGTTGCATAACCGTCCTTAACAGCTACAGCTAACTCATCAAAAGGAATAAAACCTGCATAACCGCCTCCTCCAATAGCTTGTAACCGATGATTCCACTGTGTCGGTAACCAAACTTCTATATTAATTTCCGGCTGAATGGCTAATTCCACTCGACAAAACTGTGGAAGCCCCGTTATCACGTTATTTTCTGCGCCCCTCAGCGTATCAGCTAATTTTGTTAAAGGCGTAAATCGCTCTTCAATAAGCTCGCTTTTTATGACTTTAGCATTGTCAAATTTCATTTCCGTCAACGCATTACAACGCTCAACGATTGAATCGGGTGACACAGCTAAAGCTATATTACTGATTTGACTTAATAACGAAATAAATAAAAGACTATATTTCATCATTCCCTATCCTCCTACTAATTTATGAAAAACCTTTTCAAGATGATTTCATATTAGTCTTTAACTATATTGCTGACAATAAAAATGCGCATAAACTATGCGCGACTTCAAATAATTAATTTAGCGAAGCAAATAAGGGGGAATTTATCAGTGATTGAGTCAACGCATTATTATTATGAATTTAGAATATCAAATAACCTAAATGTTTATAACTGTTTGAAAAGGCAAATCTCTGTTACAGAGAGATTTAATATTATGTGAGTTTGTTGATATGTTAATAAAATAAATATCGATATAGAGAAAATATTTCCCTCTGCTCATCGCCTTTTTTCTTTATCAATAAAATATGCATTTATAGTCAATTCTAAAAAAAATAAACCTATAAAATTAAATTCCGGGCAAAAAAAATCAAAATTTTTTCGAACTGTGATCTTCATCACGCTAGATATTAAAAGCAGGATTTGGTAAGTTGATGTCATTTTCTTTCAGTTTTTATAAACCAAATCTTCTCTAATTCATAGGTTAGCTCTAATAAAAATCATTTTTTGTTTTTTTAAAGTCTGAATAGTTATTTTTCATTTGTTGTTAAACAAAAGTATTTTTTCCATTTTTTAAAATCCTAATAATTTGTAATAAAGATCACAATTTCATAATGCACCTGTGCCTATACTACAGATAACTTTGGTAGTTGAAGTCACCAAACTTTGTTTAATATTAAGGAGATTGAAATGAAAAAATCTTTAAAAAAATGGATCAAACTGGGATTACTTTCCTCATTATGTTTGCCCATAAGTTCTGCTTTCGCAGATGATTATCAATTATCTGGTCAAAATACTCAAATCAAGATTAGCAATAGTGATGATAAAAAAAGTATTACTGTTTTTAAAATTATTAACCCCAAAAACAACGATTTAATTGATGTCAAAACATTATTTGAAATCACATTAGATTCCGGTCAGAAATTAACGGATAAAGATTTTAGTTTAGACAGTCTACAGCAAAAAGATAATAGTATTTATTTAAACTATAATGGCCATAATATGACCATTGAAACGGTTCTTAATTTACAAGACGACAAGCATTTTGCCAGCTACGAATTACAAATTACCCCAAAAAAAGATGCGCTTTCAATGACATCTATTTCATTGATGCCATTTCATTCTCAAGCCCCTTTTGTTTATGGTTCTGTGGTTAGCTCTCCAATAATTAGCGACACCTTTTTTATCATTCCTGAAAATCCATTAACCAATACTGTGGCTTACGAAGGTGGTGTTTCGCAAAAAATTCCTCAAGCAATCCCGCTACAAGCCAACCATACTCTAAGTTATAAAACTTATATTGGTACTTATGAAAATGGTCAGTTAAGACGTAATATAAATCAATTTATTGATAATGTTAGAGAGCGCCCTTACCAACCTTATCTACACTATAATTCGTGGCTAGATATTGGATTTTTCAACCCTTATACTGAAAAAGAAGCCCTATTACGCATTGATCAATATGGTCAAGAATTAGTGGAAAAACGTCATGTTAAACTAGATGGTTATCTGTTTGATGATGGATGGGATAACTTGAAGAGTAACTGGGGCTTTGGTGATAATTTTCCTGATGAGTTTAAAAAGTTAAAGGTAGCATCAGAAAAATATCTCGCCTCACTTGGCATTTGGTTATCACCATGGGGCGGATATAATAAACCACGTGATACTCGAGTCGCTAATGCTGCAACTTTTGGTTATGAGACAATGGACGGTAAATTAGCACTATCTGGTCCAAAGTATTATGCGAATTTCCATAAACGTATTTTAGAATTAATCAATAATCAAAATATTACCATGTTCAAACTTGATGGTACTGGTAATGCCGATAAAGTAATTAAAGGCAGTCAATTTACCAGTGATTTCGATGCTGCGATTCATTTAATTAAAGATATGCGTGAAGCTAATCATAATTTATATATTAATCTAACGACTGGTACTCAAGCGACACCTTCTTGGCTATTTTATGCCGATTCAATTTGGCGTGGTGGCGATGATGTAAACTATTATGGTCCGGGTAGTAAAGTACAACAGTGGTTAACTTATCGTGATGCAGAAACTTACCGCTCAATAGTATTGAAAGGTCCATTATTTCCTTTAAATTCATTAATGTTACACGGTATTGTTTATGCTAAACAGGCTAAACATTTACAACAGGAAAGTGCTACTGATTTCGCCGATCAAGTTTGGAGTTATTTTGGTACCGGAACACAATTACAAGAGTTGTATATCACACCGGAACTATTAAGTGCTCAAGATTGGGATACGCTTGCCGCTGCCGCACAATGGTCGAGAGATAATCAAAAGGTTTTATTTGACACTCATTGGATTGGAAAAGATCCTACAAAACTAGGCGTATATGGCTGGGCTGGTTGGACACCGGATAAATCCATTATCACATTACGCAATCCTTCAGATAAACAACAAGTTTATTACCTTGATTTACAAAATGATTTAGAGTTACCTGAAAATGCCGGTCAGACCTTCAAAATTAGCATTGATTATCATAGTCAATCTTATGCTCAAAAGCCGACATCAATTGAAAAATCAGCAATGATTACACTCGATCCTTTTGAAACAGTTATTATGTCTTTAACTCCGCAGTAATTTTAAATGATGCCTTATTTAATATAAATAAGGCATCAACACTTCGTTTTTTCAACAAGTATCCTGCAATACTTTTTCAATTATTTTAAACTTACCAATTAACAGTTTAATGTTAGATAAGTATTAAAATTTATATGAAAAACTTGCTTTAAAGTTGCGTGCTAAACCATAAGTATTTTCACCTAAATATAGTCGATAATCTTTGTTAAAGATATTATCAACGGCCAGTTTAACTTCAGCTTTTGGTAAAAATGTTGGCTGCCAGGTTGCAAATAAATTATGTAATGAATAACCTGATGAACGACCTAAACCATACGCGTCAAGATCAGCAAGTCCATCATGATTTCTATCTTCTGACCCTGTTCGATCTTGTTTTCTGACAAATTGAGCATTCCAACCTGCTCTTAAATTCCATTGAGGAATTTTAAAACCGGTAGTTAAAGTTGCTGTACGAGGTGAAATTGTCGCAACATAAGTTTTGTTATGCATCCATGGAGCTTGTGGCGCGGTGTCTCGCTCTCCTTTTTGAATGGAATAAGTTGCACTGGCAAACCAATATTTACTATCATAAAAAGTTTCTAGTTCAAATCCGTTTACCACTAACTTACCGGGCAGATTTCGATAATTAGATTGGCCAACCGGACACGATTTACCGGGTCCACAAATAGAGCCATTAAAACCACGAGTAACAAAAATTTCGTTAGTAACACGCTGTCTAAATAATGTGCTTCGAACTTGTAATTTATCATCGTCTAACATTAGATTATTGAAATCGAGGATATTTCCCACTCGAATCGACAAATCACGCTCTTTTTTTAAATTGCGACTGGTTGCAGAGATTTTACCACTACCACCATTTTTAGGTGTGAATTGAACCTCATAAGTTTCATCAATAGTCGGTGCTTGCCATGCATAGCTGATATCACCGAAAAATCCGATATTTTCTGTCGCTTGCCAATATGAACCCAGTCTAGGTGTCCAACCGGCATAGGTAACAGGCGAATAATTATGTCCATAACGAGGATCCGGATCATTATAAGCTGATGCATAATTTTTCTTACCGTGATTACGAACATAATCGTATCGAAGGCTTGGCGTTAAGACAAAATTGCTAATCGATAATTCATCTTGTAGATAAAAACTATAATTTTGTTGTTTTCCGGAAGGCATATAAGCAGGTTGGAAATAACCATGATTATAATTTGGTTTTTTCTCATAATTTTTGTAATACATCAACGTATCACGATCATGCAAATGCACTTGCGCACCAATTTTTAGAACATTATCAATTGGCCCTGTAGTAAAAATACTGTTATTTTCAAGCTCAACGGTTTTATCAGTGTAACTGACCCAACTCTCATTGCCCATGGTACCTAAAGAAGAAACCGGATTATATTTGGCCGGCCTCGTGTCATGTTGCTTTGTTTTTGAATATGTGGCACGTAAGGTAAAATCGACTAACGGATTATAAGTTGGTTGATAGTTCCATTTAAATTGCGCTGATTCATCTGTTTGATCACGTTTGACTAATTTTCTTAGCCAAGCTGCTTTATATCCATATTTTTTAATTTGAGCAGGCGTTGGCGGCGTCATCTTTTCGACATATTTTGCTGCCCATGGCTGCCATGAATCTCGTTTTGAGCGGATACCGGATATCGTGAACGTATGCTCTTCATTAGGTCTAAAATTTAATTTCCCCATATAGGTGTCCATATCATCTTCTGAGAATACAAATCGAGAACCATCCGGTCTTTTAAAATTGCCACTATCGCGGTTAGTGTAGTAAAACAGTCCATCAAACATATCATCTTTTGTTCTACCGTAAACAGCAGTTGTTACCATATTTTGATGATTATTTGAATGGAAACTATATTTAACTAAGGCACCAACATATTTATCAGGATCGAGTAAATCAATCGCATCTTTAGTTTCCATAGTTACTACCCCACCAAATCCACCATTACCAAATTTGACATCATGCGGGCCTTTATTCACTTCAATCCGTTTAAGTAATTCAGGTTCAACAAAAACCGAGCCTTGTTGGTATTTTTGGAAACCTTTTTGTGCGCCATCAACAATAATTTTTACATCTTCTACTTTACCAAATCCCCAAATATTTAACGTCTGTCCACCGGGTCTAACCGAACCGGCGGCGCTCACGCCTGGTAATGTATTGAGTAATTCAGCTACATTATCTGCTTGTTTTTGATCTATCAAACCTGATGTAAGTGTTGATCGCCCCGCAATAACGCTATTAATTTTTTTCAATTGATCTTGTGAGTTTGATCTTGCTATAACGGTAATAACATCATCGATATCTTCACTATTTACGTTACTTTTATTCCTTTTTGTCTGTAATTCTTGTTCATCTTTGTTTTCTGATGAAATATTCTCACCAGTTGAAGATTCTGCTTGAAGAGAAAAACTCATACAGAGTAACAGTATACTTATTTTCTTATATCCCATACTTAGTTCCTTTTAAAAAGCATAGTTATTAAATAAACACAACTAAATTAATATTACCCACATAAATAATAATGATAATCATTATCATATGAGGGTTAGGAAGTATAGGTTTTTTGGGTATAAATAAATAGCAAAATTTGAAATTAATTTATATCTTCGATAAATTTAAAAATACGCTGAACATAAAAAAGCCCTCTGTTTAACATGAGGGCGATATCTATTTTTTGGATTTTTAATCTGCTCCAATCTATTTATTGTCACAAATTTCATCAATTGATAACGTGGAAGGTATATTGCGATTATCGGTAAATTTGAAGCGAAATAAAAAACGAATATCATATAATCTTAATGCGTCAATCACATCTGGCTTATCACAAAATTGGTCACTAAGACCTTGTCGAATATTTTCTGAAAAATCGCTAATAGACATACTTTGACTATCTGTTGGCATATTATATTCAAAAATAACATAATTGAGATAAGAAAAAATATTCGCCACTTCATAGCCGCCTTCGACTTTAACCGGGAATTTTTCCTTAGGACCTAATAGTGAATTTTTAGCACTATCAGCTAACCCTTTTGTAATATTAGCAACAGGTGGTAATTGAGCACTATAAGCATAAGAAATGGTAAAAATCCAAGAAAACAATAATGCTAATCTCAAAAATCTTTTCATGGTATTATTCCTTTTGTTAATGAATTAAAAAAGTATAGAACCTAAAAAACGAATAGACAGCAGTGCATTACTTTTTACGTTAGACCGTAAACCGATATATTTCTCAATTAATTTATTTTTTATTTGGGATATATTTTAACTTTTTTCAAATCAAATAGGCACTAAAAATCATCATTTCTAAATAACAATCCCTATTTATCCTTTTTGTTTATCATCATAATAAAAGTTTAGCTATACAACAGAAAATTTTTAAGTAATAAAGCTTATCTAAGTTATTTGGCGTTTAGATTTTAAGCAATATACTTTTTTATGATCTACAGCATATAACAAAATTTATTAATAAGGAAAAAAACTTACTAAACAGTAATTATTTTGGATTTCTTTTTTTTTACATTCTTTTTATTGAATCAGGCAACAAATACTGTATATTTATACATGACATCAGCAGATATAAAAATATTTGATGAATTTCGTGTTGTTTTTAGGAGAATTTTCTTGAATAAATATTGTGTAGTATTAGGGATTGTAGATAATTCAATCAAAAACTATTTACCTTTAGTTGATACACCGGTTAGAGCAGGATTTCCTTCACCGGCCGATGACTATTTGGAAACCAAGCTTGATTTGACGCAGCATTTAGTCAAACATCCTAGTGCGACTTATTATATTAAAGCTGTAGGTGACTCAATGATTGATTATGGTATTTACAGTGGAGATCTATTAGTTGTCGACAGATCTTTAGAACCCAAAATAGACGATATAGTTGTTGCTGCTGTTGATGGTGAATTAACCTGTAAATGTTTAGGTATAATTGAAGAACAATACTACTTATTATCCGGCAATAAACAGTATCCCCCTATTTCGCTAACTGGTAAAGATGTCCACATTTGGGGAGTGGTAATACATACCATTCATTCGTTACGAAAACGAGGCCATTGATGATAGGATTAATTGACTGTAATAATTTTTATGCTTCGTGTGAACGTGTTTTTAACCCAAAATTAGAAGGAAAACCCATTGGTATCTTATCCAATAATGATGGATGTGTTATCGCTCGTTCTAATGAGCTCAAACCTTTAGTGCCAATGGGAATGCCAGCTTACAAAATTGAACCCAAAATTAGAAGAAAAATTAAATTATTGAGTTCTAATTATGAACTTTATGGTGATATGAGTGAGCGTGTATTTGATACAGTTCGTCATTATACTGCTGATATTGAACCCTACTCTATTGATGAAGCGTTTATTCAATTAACCGGATTTACAAATGTCACAACACATTGCAAAAACTTAAGAGCAGTTGTAAAGCGTGATACAGGCATTCCGGTGAGTATCGGTATTGGTCATACCCATACTTTAGCAAAGTTAGCAAATCATATTGCTAAAAAACAACCCATTCATCAAGGCGTTTATTGTCTTCCTGATGATCCCAACTTACTGGATAATATATTAAAAACATTTCCTATTGATGAAATTTGGGGAGTTGGTAGGCGTATTGCTCAAAAATTGCAAAACCTAGGTATTACTACTGCGTTAGATCTTCGTCGTGCTAACTTAAAACAAATTAAGCAACAATTTTCAGTCGTACTTGAACGCACAATACTTGAACTAAATGGAATAAGCTGTATAGAATTGGATGATCTTTCTACCCCGAAAAAAAACATTATGACATCTCGTAGTTTTGGTCAATTAACTGGCGAATTATTTGATTTACAGGAAGCTATTCGTATTCATGCAAGCCGAGGGGCAGAAAAACTAAGGCAACAAAAATCAGTCGCAAATGCTGTACTTGTTTTTTTAAAAACAAACCACTTTCGTCAGGATTTAGCTCAATATAATCCATCGATAGTTGTACCGCTTAGTTCGCCAACTGACGATTCAAGATTAATTATTCGTGCAGCACAAAAAGGGTTACAAACAATTTATAAAAAGGGATTTATGTTTATGAAATCTGGCGTGATGTTACTTGATCTAAAGGCGAAAGATAACTATTGTCAGTCTGATTTATTTATTACTGAACAATCAATAACTTTACAACATAAGAATGATCAGTTAATGAAAACAATTGATCTGATAAATCAAAAAATGGGGAAAAATACCATTTCATTAGGTGGAACCAGAAAAGCAGCACCATGGCAAATCAAACGAGAGCTATTAAGTAAACGTTATACTACTCGTTGGAACGAATTACCATTAGTGAGATAATATTTTCCTAAACAATCTTAACATATTCTACAAATAACTCGATTATGGCAATGCGCCAAATAATTTGGGCTGATGTTTCTAGTTCACTATAGGCATTTTCAAATCATAAAGGTAAATCAGCATTTCATAATGGCGCAATAATAACAACAATACCGGATTGTTGGTTTACATTTATATCAACGCTTTTAGGATCCCATATTAACAATGGAGTTACGAAAACGTTTTAAAGCAAATAAAAAGAAAACTGTCCCAATTGCCAATAACCATGCAAAAGAAGTCCAAACGACATTTAGACCAGCTCCTCGATACAATATTGCCTGCCCTAATTCGACAAAATGAGTGGTAGGGGCAAACATCATAATATTTTGAACGATCTCAGGCATACTTTCTCTTGGTGTACTACCGCCAGATAACATTTGCAGTGGCAGCAATATCAAAATAAGTAACATCGCAAATTGAGCTGTTGATTTAGCAACCGTTGCCATAAATATTCCAAGTGACGTTGTCACAAATAAATGCAGTGCCGCCCCGACAAGAAACAACGTAATCGAGCCAGCAATTGGTACATTAAGCCAACTGTGCACAACTAACAGCAAAGCTACCCATGTTGATATCAAGACGACTAACCCCATTGACCAAACTTTAGAGATCATGATTTCAAATGGCGTCACTGGCATGGAAAGAAGATGATCAATTGTGCCATGCTCTCGCTCTCGCATTAAAGCCGCTCCGGTAAGAATAATCGATAATGTTGTGACAATATTGATAATTTCCATAACAGAACCGAACCAAGATCGGCTTAAATTGGGGTTAAAAGCTGTATGAACTTGAATATTAACAGGTAAATTAGTTGCTTGACTATAACGATTAACGTATTGTGTAACTTCACCAGTAATAATTTGAGTAATATAACCATTTCCAACAAAAGCCTGCCCCATTCTCGTTGCATCAATATTGAGTTGAATTTCAGGGCTTTGATTATTTAGCACATCACGTTGGAAATTAGGTGGAATATTTAACGCAAAAGTGTAACTATCAGTATCCATTCCACGATCCACTTCATCCATGGAATATAACTTAACAGGTTTGTTAAACATCGGTGGATAAAAAGCGGCAGTAATTTGTCTTGATAGTGGCGAATCATCTTCATCGACAACAGCTATTGAGGCGTGATGTAATGAATCTGATGTTGCGGTGGCGGCAATATAGATATCAAAGGTAAAACAATAAGCAATGAGCAACAGCATGATAGGATCACGTAGTAGTCCCCAAAGCTCTTTAATACCTAAACGATAAATATTAATTAAACTTTGCATAATATCTATCCATCCTGTTTTTTAAGAAGCAAAATACTGGCACCAAGCACAATTGGAATTGTGATGATTAAAGCCAAAATAGAATGGTGCAAATCAATAAGCCCTAGTGCTTTGTTAAATACGCCTCTGGCAATAATTAACATATGCGTGGTTGGATAAACTTCACCAATATAACGACCACTTCCTTCTAAAGAAGCAACCGGGTTAAGTAATCCTGAAAATTGAATTGCTGGTAACATTGTGCCCACACAGGTCAAAAAGATAACGGCGATTTGGCTACGAGTGACGGTTGAAGCAAGTAAGCCTAGTCCTGTTGAAATGATACAATATGCAAAAGCCGCAAGGCATAAAGTAAAGAGACTTCCTTTTATCGGCACACCAAAAATAGTGATAGCCATAAAAAGTAGTAACAGAAAACTCAACATCGAAATGATAATGTATGGTACCTGTTTACCTAATAAAAACTCTGCTCTTGTCACTGGCGTCACGTAGAGATTAATAATAGATCCCATCTCTTTTTCACGAACAACAGATAATGCTGCAAGCATTGAAGGGATCATAAGAAGTAATATAGGAATAACGGCTGGCACCATTGATTGCAAACTTTTGATATCAGGATTATAACGATATCGAGTTTCAATATTGGCCAAACTAATTGAATCACTTCCGGTGGTTTCTTTCACTTTTTGGCTTAACCACGCAAGATGCATGCCTTGAACATAACCTTTAATCGTTTCAGCTCGTAGTGGCATAGCGCCGTCAATCCATACAGCAATATCAACCGGATCACCACGTTGTATATCTCGCCCAAAATTAGGGGGAATTTCGATCGCCAGCGCAATATCATTACTACGTAATCGTGCATCCATGTCGTCATAATTAGTCAGCGGCGGCCTTTCAATAAAATATCGCTTAGAACCCGATAAGTTAAGCGTGTAATTTTGGCTAACCACTGTTTGATCACGATCAAGAACAGCAAAACGTAGATCTTCAACATCCATTGTAATACCGTACCCCATGACTAACATTAAGATAGCCGAACCTAACAAAGCCAATAGAGCTCGCAAGGGATCGCGCGATAATTCAAGCGTTTCTCGCCATAAACACCCAATCATCCGTGTTAAACTAAAGCCACTAAAATGCGGGTTTTGCGTTTTTTGTATTTGATTTTCTGGCGAAGATTTCTCGGCTGTGGTTGAATTTTCTTCAGTATGATTATCGTCTGCGCCTGCATCGATTAAGTAGTTTATAAAAGCTTCTTCTAGCGTTTTTGCCCCTTTAGCAGCAATAATATTATCTGGCGTATCACTGGCCAGCACTTTACCTGCATGCATTAATGAGATGCGATCACATCTTGCTGCTTCATTCATAAAGTGTGTGGTTATAAAAACGGTAACTTTATCTTTGCGAGAAAGTTCAATGATCAAACGCCAAAAGTCATCACGTGCTATAGGGTCAACACCGGAAGTGGGCTCGTCAAGAATAAGAATTTCTGGATTATGCACTACCGCAACGGCTAAAGATAATCGCTGCTTGACACCTAAAGGCAAACTATCGGGTAGATATTGCGCTTCTTGCACTAAACCAAAACGTTTAAGTAGTTCTTGTACGCGTGCAGGAATTTTACTTTCATTGATACCGTACAAGCGAGCATGTAAAACAAGGTTTTGCTCGACAGTTAATTCGCTGTATAAAGAAAAAGCTTGCGACATATAGCCAAGATGTCGTCTGACATTAATATCACTGGCATCTACAGGTTTACCAAATAACCAAGCTTCACCCGATGAAATGGGCAATAACCCGGTCAGCATTTTCATTGTCGTTGATTTTCCACAACCATTTGAGCCTAAAAAACCAAATATCTCACCTTGCTTAATAGAAAAATTAACGTGATCTACAGCTATAAAATCGCCAAATTGTTTAGTCAATCCTTTAGCTTCAATAGCTATTTGTAAATCTTTATTTAGATCTAATGGTGGAATTTCAACCGCTTGATAACCTTGTCTGGCACTTTCAGGCATTAGCTGAATAAACGCATCATCTAAATTATCTTTACCGGTTTTAGCTAATAATGATTTAGGCGTGCCGGTTTCTAAGATTTTTCCCCCATACATAGCAACCAGCCAATCAAAGTTTTGTGCTTCATCCATATAAGCCGTTGCAACAATGACACTCATCTGCGGTCTTTGTTTGCGAATTTTATTGATTAATTGCCAAAATTGCGCTCTTGAAAGTGGATCAACACCGGTGGTTGGCTCATCTAAAATTAACAAATCCGGATCGTGAATTAAAGCAGAGCATAAACTGACTTTTTGCTTCATACCGCCAGATAAACGGCCAGCAGGTCTCGATAAAAAAGGATATAATCCGGTACTTCGTGTTAACTCATCAATACGACGGCGTCGCTCTGCTGCATCATTACCAAATAAACGGGCAAAAAATTGAAGATTTTCTTCAACAGATAAGGTGGGGTAAAGATTTTTTCCAAGCCCTTGTGGCATGTAGGCGATACGAGTACAAACCGATTTACGATGGTCTTTGTCACGCATATCACCTTCTAAAACATAGACTAACCCTTCTTGAATAACGTGAGCACCTGCAATGAGTGAAAGTAAGCTAGATTTACCAACACCATCAGGACCAATTAATCCAACCATGCATCGAGGTGGAATAGCTAAATTAATATTGGATAACGCACAGTTTTTCTTATAATGCAAACTAACATCGCTGATTTTGACGACAGCATCATCATCGGAGCTAGTTTCTGTGGAGTTCACTAAATCCTGTTTGTCTGATTCTGACATAAGCTATCTCCAATTATTTTGTTGGACATTTAGCAATATCAGATAAGCCGGCTGGCCATTCAGTTTTAGGATCAAGTCGAACCCAAGCAACGCCAGGTAATCCTGTTTTAACATGAGTGATATAACATCTCAATAATTCCGGACTTAATTGGGCTTTTACTCTAAACATCAATTTTTGACGCTCATCTTTGGTTTCCACTGTTTTCGGAGTAAATTGAGCGACGCTAGAAACAAAAGAGATTTTGGCTGAGATTGGTTTTTCAGGTAGCGCATCAAGTACCAGTCTTACCTCATCACCAATGGCTACTTTCCCGGCTATCGTTTCAGGTAAAAAGAAGGTTAAATAAACATCAGATAAATTGACTAAATTTAAGACTTTACCTCCAGAAGGTAAAACTTCCCCTAATTGAGCGATACGGTATTGGATACGTCCATCAACAGGCGCAGTTAAAGTACTATCATCAATGTCTGCTTGAATTTGTCTTATACTCGCTTGAGCAACTTGGATAGCAGATTGAGCGCTTTGTAATTCAGCTTTAGCAACGTCAATTGCTGCATCGGCAGCAACTACTTTGGATTTTGCCGAATCTAGGGTAGCTTTGGCACTGTTTACTTTCGCCGTATCATCATCTAATTGCTGTATGGATAATGCCCCTTTTTGGGAAAGGGTTTTTGTTCGTTGAAGATGTTTTTCGGCGATATCTAAATCACTGGCATATTGATTAACTACTGCTGATGCGACTGCTTTATCACTGATTTTAATGGCGACTTGAGCTTTCGCACTAGTTTCATTGCTGACTGCTTGCAAAAGCTGCGCTTGAGCCTCATTCAATTGTGCTTGCAAAGTATCAGTTTGCATCACAACAAGCGGTTGGCCTGCTTTAACAAAATCGCCTTCATCGACATTAATTTTTTCAATTCTTCCGGCTAATTTAGTTGAAATATTAATTTCAGTTGCTTCAATACGCCCATTTCCATTGGTAAAATCGGCGCCATAACCTTCAGGTTTAAATTGTTGCCATAAAATAAAACTAATAGCAATAATAACAAGTACAATAATAATCCATTTTTTGCTTATTTTTTTCATAACCAATACCTTGTTTTAAACTGATTAATTTTTAATATCAAGCTTAACGAAAGAATTAATCGTTATATGCTATTTGTCCATAATTTGTTAAATAATAGCAAATGTTTATTATAAATTAAATCAAGACATGAAATAAGCGCAATAAAAGCTAATTTTAGCTAAGCGATTAAACTCTATCGGTTAGTTATAGGCAAATAATGAAGTAAATGCTATGCTTAGAAAATTCTAAATGGATCTATTGTATATTTTTATTTAAAGGTGAATTTCATGGCTTTACCCTCTTTTTTAACGCTTTATAACGAATTAATCTCAACACCAACAATTAGCAATGTTTCTAATGAAAAATTAGATTATTCCAATAAACCTTTAATCGACAAATTAACAACATGGTTTGAAGAGTTAGGCTTTACAATTGAAATTCAGCCCGTTCCTAATACGCGCCAAAAATTCAATATGTTAGCAACCTACTCCAACAGCAATAATAAAACACAAGGTGGATTATTATTAAGTGGACATAGTGATACTGTTCCGTTTGATGACGGTCAATGGACTAAAGATCCTTTTAAATTAACTGAAGAAGACAATAAATTGTATGGTTTAGGTACAGCCGATATGAAAGGCTTTTTTGCTTTTATCTTAGATGCGCTGCGCGATATTGATCTAAAAAAATTAACTAAACCAATATATGTTCTTGCTACTGCCGATGAAGAAACATCCATGGCCGGTGCATCATTTTTCGCCAGAAATACCCAACTTCAACCCGACTGTACCATAATCGGCGAACCGACTTCATTAATTCCGATACGAGCACATAAAGGATTTATCTCTAACTCGATAAAAGTGATTGGTAAATCGGGACATTCAAGTGATCCCGATAAAGGAATTAATGCTATTGAGGTAATGCATTTAGTCATTGAACGTTTATTAATCCTTAAACAAAAATTCAAAGAGCAATATCATAATGACGGGTTTAGCGTGCCCTATCCAACGCTTAATTTGGGTGTTATTCATGGAGGAGATGCGGCTAACCGTATATGCGGATGCTGTGAACTTATTATTGATATTCGTGTTTTACCAAATAATGATGTTGATTCGTTATATAACGCACTTTGTGAAGCGCTGAAACCAGTTATGGAACAATACCCAAATCGGGTTGCTATTGAGTACGAAGTTTCACCAATTCCCGGGTATGAATGTAAAAAGGATCATCCGGCTTTACAGCATATTGAAAAACTGGTTGGTCACAGTGCACAAACTGTCAATTACAGTACCGAAGCACCTTACTTAAATCAAATTTCACCAACCATTGTGCTCGGTCCGGGGTCAATCGAACAAGCACACCAACCAGATGAATTTATTTCAATGGACTTTTTGAAACCAACTAAATTAACAATTGAAAACTTGATCAAAGATTTTTGCCTTTAATTAGCCGGATCTAAGTAAAAGAAATTAAATATTGAATGAAGCAAAATCTATAGCTATTTCACTGTTATTAAATATGCTTTTTGCTTCGTTCACTAATTTTTCATTTTTCTCCAAACTATATCTAGGGCTAATATGTGTCATAATCAGTCGTTTAGCATTGGCTTGCTTAGCAATCGTTGCTGCATGAATAGTGGTAGAATGCCCTCGCTCAAGTGCTTTTTCTTCAAGTGCATGTTCTTGCGTTGCCTCATGAACTAATAGATCTACTTCTTTTGCTAATTCAATCGAGGCATCACAAGGGATAGTATCGCCTAAAATAGCAATCTTTTTCCCGCTCCTCACTTCATCCAGATAGTCAAAACCATTAATCACTCGACCGTCATTAAGCGTTACACTCTGCCCCGCTTTCAAAAGTGAATAAAGTGGACCAATATCAATATTATCTGCTCTTAATTTATCGATGTTTAATCTGGTCGACAAATCTTTTTCGATAATTCGATAACCAAAACTTGGTACTCGATGCTGCAATAATTTTGCTTCGACACAAAACTTATTATCATCGAAAACCAGACAATCATGCTCTAATTCAATAATATTAAGCGGATAAGATAGCCATGAATAACTCAAGTCAATAACTGTTTGAATAAATTGCTTAATTCCTTTAGGTCCAACTAACGTTAAAGCAGATTGGTGTTGCATTAAAGAACGGCTGGTAAGTACCCCGGGTAAACCAAACAGGTGATCGCCATGTAGATGAGTAAGAAAAATAACTTCAAGTTTTGAAAGGCTTAATTTAGCTTTTAACATTTGCATTTGTGTTCCTTCACCGCAATCAAAAAGCCATAATTTTCCTCTCTCTTCCCGCAGATCTAACACAATACTACTGACATTACGTTCTTGTGTCGGCGACCCTGCACTGGTTCCCAAAAAAGTTAATTTCATAATGTTTTAGATATTTTTGCGTTCAATAGTTTGTTCGCCCCAAAATAGTTTATCTGCTTTGGTTTTCGAAAATGCTAGCGGTAAAACCTCATCACTGCCTTCCGACCAAATCTGTTCAGCCAATTTTTCATCATAGTTTGCTAACTCAAAAATAGCTTCTGCAATTTCAATAGAAGTTTCGCGAATACTTGCCCAAGAACGAATATCATGTATTTCTTTTTTGGTAGAATTCATATTAAGACTCCTTATTTGATTAGATTAAGTGTAAAATAACCCCAATTCATCCAAATTACAATAGGGCAATAGCTTTATGTTAACAATCATCTCACCTGCAAAAACGCTTGACTATCAAAGTCCATTAATCACTTCTGATTATTCTAAACCACAATTTATGCCAGAAACTCAACAGTTGGTTGAAGTGTGTAAAAAACTTTCAGCTAATGAATTAGCTAAATTAATGTCCATCAGTCCTAAGTTGGCTGAAGTGAATTATCAACGATTTCAAGATTGGCATGCTAATTTCACCCCTGATAATGCCAGACAAGCGATATTAGCATTCAAAGGCGATGTTTACGAAGGTCTTCATGTCGAAGATTTTACGGATAAAGATTTGAGTTTTGCTCAATCCCATTTAAGAATATTATCAGGGCTTTATGGTGTATTAAGACCTTTTGATCTGATCCAACCTTATCGATTGGAAATGGGCATAAGATTAAAAAATGGTCATAATTCTAATCTTTATCAGTTCTGGGGTGATAAGTTAACCGATTATCTCAACAAGGAACTTGCTCAATCAGCCACTCCAACTTTGATCAATTTAGCGTCTAACGAGTACTTTAAGGCAATAGAAGCAAAACAACTCAAAGCAAGCATCATCCAGCCTGTATTTTTAGATAAAAGCAAAGACGAATTTAAAGTTATCAGTTTTTATGCCAAAAAAGCCCGTGGGTTAATGAGCCGATTTATTATCAAAAATAATATTAATCAAAGTAATGATATTAAAAGTTTTAATTTAGAAGGTTATCAGTTTGATTCAAAACGTTCAACTGAATTAGAATGGTTCTTTATTCGAAACCATGCATAACGCGATAGACAAAGATAGATGGAATTTCTCACAACATTAGGGCAACAGTTTTTAGCGACTTTGCCCCTATTTGTCCTCATCTTATTAGGATACTTAGCGATTAAAATTGGGCGTTGGCAAAAAACAGTAACCGATAGTTTAACTAAATTTACTTTTTATATTGCTTTTCCAATTATGCTCTTTCAAATTATGAGCCATTTTTCTGAGCATTCGCAAATCGATATTAAATTGTTGTTGGTCTTTTTTGGAAGTTCCTTTATTGTTTTTGCATTGGGCTGCATCATTGCTTCGAAATGCTTTAAATTAAATGGAACTCAAAGCACTATGTTTGCAATGGGCGGTATTTACACAAACACCGTCTTTGTCGGTATACCGATAATTAAAATGTTGTTAGGCGATAACGCCATTCCAATTGTTGCCATAATTGTTATTTTCAATGCACTGATACTTTGGACACTTGCCACAGTTTGCATTGAGTTTGTTCAAATGGGGAAACTTTCAACTAAAGGTTTTGTTAAAGCGTTTAAAAATGTCTCAAAAAACCCAATTATTTTAGGTATTTTTGTAGGAATTGTAGTCAACTTTACCGGCATACCATTACCTCAATTTATTGATAAATCGGCCAAAATGGTTAGTGATATGACTGCGCCATTGTCATTGATTGTATTAGGAATGGGACTGGCAGAATATAAAATTCGGGATGAATTAATGCTTACCGGCTCTATTTGTATATTAAAATTAGCCATATTACCGATTGTTACTTATATTTTAGCTAAAATAATCGGATTGCCAACACTAGAGCTGCAAGTCGTTGTTTTATTAAGCTCAGTATCGATAGCTATAAATTGTTATATGATGGCTCGACAATTTGAAGTACTTCAAGGACCTATTGCGTCGAGTTTGCTAATTTCAACGGCATTGTCTTCTATCACAACACCGTTGATTTTATCGATTATGATGCAACTACCTTTTACTTAATTAACCCTTGCTAGCATTACTTTTCACTTTGTAGTGTAATTTTAATGCTAAAACGATGACTGCACTACCAATTAAAAACCGCACCCAATCAATAGATTGATGACTAACAATAACATTAACTAAAATGCCTGACGGGATAACGACATTATTCATAATAGCCAACGTACCGGAATCAACTTTTGTCGCCCCATAATTCCATAAAAAATAGCACAACCCTGATGCAATTACGCCTAGCCAGACAATGACTATCCATTGTATATTGGTTGTGGGTAATTTGGATGAATCACCAAATAACCACCACCCTAAACTTGCGACAATTACCGCACCAAGGTAAACCCAAGCAAATGCTTGATGTTGCGGTAAAGGGTAGAGTTCCATAATGCGTTTATAACCAGCCTGCCCCAAAGCAAAGACAATATTTGCACCTTGAACAAGTAAAAATCCAATAATAAAATCCTGGCTAATATGATCATAGCGAATAATGGCTGCACCAATGACTGCTAAAACAGCGGTAAGTAGATAATTTACTCTGAGACGATGTCCTTGCAATAAATCATAAATGACAGTCACGTAAATTGGCGTAAAAATTGTAAATAATAAAACTTCCGGCACGGATATGTATTGAAAAGAGTTATAATAAAAAAAGTACATAATCCCTAATTGACACGCCCCTACTCCCATTAATAACAGCATTTGTTTAAGGCAAATGTTGCCAAAGCGTAAAAAAGGAATAAAGGTTAGAAAAGCCAATAACACTCGAATCACAACAGCAAACCAAGTATCCACCTGCCCACTTATATAAATCGCAATTAAACTGAATGAAAATGACCAAACAATGGTCACGAAAATAAGATAAGACATAATTGATAACAATAAAGAATGATAAATGGGCTGCATCGTATCAATTCATCTTACACTTGTAAACATTATGGGATTTGAATTGTGTACAACAGATAAAATAATAATGAAAATATTTACTGATTGCTTTTATAAAGAACAATAATTTCTGATATATTGGATTATAAATCCGACGAATAAGTCATATTACCTAAACTTTGCTAAACAAATTGCAATTTTTAAAACAATCATCCTCAAAAAAGTTCAAGTATGGCATAATGTGCGGCAAATTATATTTTTGCGACTTTGCTAAAAGTTTTTGATAACTTTTACGAACAAGCGCATGTTAAAGAGAGTAAATATTTGTGTTAAGTACAAACAACATCACCATGCAATTTGGTAGTAAACCGCTATTTGAAAATATTTCAGTTAAGTTTGGTAACGGCAACCGTTACGGGCTGATTGGAGCAAATGGAAGCGGCAAATCGACTTTTATGAAAATTATTGGCGGCGATTTAGTTCCAACATCCGGGAATGTTGCTTTAGATCCTCATGAAAGATTAGGTAAATTACGCCAAGATCAGTTCGCCTTTGAAGAGTTTACAGTGCTCGATACGGTTATCATGGGACATACTCAACTATGGCACATTAAGCAGGAGCGTGACCGTATCTATTCATTACCTGAAATGAGTGAAGAGGATGGGTTTAAAGTTGCCGATTTGGAAACACAGTATGCAGAAATGGATGGTTATAGTGCTGAGGCTCGAGCTGGAGAACTTTTACTTGGGGTGGGTATTCCGGTTGAACAACATTATGGACTTATGAGCGAAATTGCACCCGGCTGGAAATTACGTGTGCTTTTAGCTCAAGCACTTTTTTCAAATCCGGATATTTTACTTCTTGATGAACCAACCAATAACTTAGATATTGATACTATTCGTTGGTTAGAAGAGACATTAAATGAACGTGAAAGTACCATGATCATTATTTCGCATGATCGCCATTTTCTAAATATGGTTTGTACTCATATGGCGGACATGGACTACGGTGAACTTCGTATTTATCCGGGCAATTATGACGATTACATGACAGCGTCAACCCAAGCTCGAGAAAGACTATTAGCTGACAACGCTAAGAAAAAAGCGCAAATTAGTGAATTACAATCATTTGTTAGTCGTTTTAGTGCCAACGCTTCAAAATCGAAGCAAGCAACATCTCGAGCAAGACAGATTGAAAAAATCAAACTCGAAGAAGTCAAAGCATCGAGTCGGCAAAACCCATTTATTCGTTTTGAACAGGATAAAAAACTTTTCCGTAATGCTTTTGGTAGTGGAAAACCTTACCAAAGGTTTTGATAATGGCCCGTTATTTAAAAACTTAAATCTCATGGTTGAAGTGGGTGAAAAAGTCGCAATTTTGGGTACTAACGGGATAGGTAAATCAACATTATTAAAAACATTAATGGGGGAGATTATCCCTGAACAAGGCGATATAAAGTGGTCGGAAAATGCCAATATTGGCTATTATGCCCAAGATCATGAATATGAGTTTGAAGAAGATTTAACTGTATTTGACTGGATGAGTCAGTGGAAACAACCCAACGATGATGAGCAAGCCGTTCGCAGTATTTTGGGCCGACTACTGTTTTCTCAAGACGATATTAAAAAACAAGTTAAAGTGCTTTCCGGTGGTGAAAAAGGCCGTATGCTATTTGGTAAATTGATGATGCAACGTCCAAATATCATTGTCATGGACGAACCAACAAATCATTTGGATATGGAATCGATCGAATCATTAAATATGGCATTAGAGCTATATCAAGGAACTTTATTTTTTGTGTCGCACGACCGTGAATTTGTTAGCTCATTAGCAACTCGTATTGTTGAAATAACGCCGGAAAAAGTGATTGATTATACCGGTAATTATGAAGATTACTTGCGCAGCCAAGGGATCGAATAAAGATATCGTCTGATTAATAAAATAGCCACATCTGTGGCTATTTTTTTAGGTTAATTATGTTTAGATAAATTAAAACTCTAACTCATCCCACCAAATATCTATTAATGGACTGGTTTTAACATTTTTAAGCCCATGGCTTTCAAGCCATTTAGTGACAACGTCACGATTTTCTTCGGTACAATTACCCAATTTTTGAGTACAAATGATACCTTTCCAATTTAAATATCCACTACCTTCGTAAGCCAAACCGTTTGCTTGTATCGCTTCAATGATAAATTGATCGACAACGTTATCAATAGTTTCTTCGCTAGTGCCTTCGTCAAATGTCCAACTGACAGTAAAACCTAGCTCTTTAAACTCTTCAATATGTAATTTTTTTCTTAAACGACGACTGCGATTAACCTTAGCCATAATGATATCCTTCTACTTTAGATAATTTAGTTAGTTTTAGAATATGTATGATGACTAGATTGCTTCATACTATTCTGGTTATTTTTAGAAGTTCGTGTTTGACTAACACGTCTTCTTTTTGCCGGAACCTGTTTGGCTGTCGCTTTTTTTACTGGTTCGGCTTTAATTCGAGGATCAACTTCAAATCCTTGAGTAAAAATTTCCGGGATTGTTTTTTTAATCAATTTCTCAATTGATTTTAATTGAGGAAGCTCATCAATACAAACTAATGATATTGCCTGACCCTGATTTAATGCCCGCCCTGTTCTACCAATACGATGTACATAATCTTCTGCTACTTGTGGCAATTCATAATTGACTACATGAGGCAATAGTTCAATATCCAACCCTCTCGCAGCTATATCGGTAGCAACGAGTGCTCGTATTTGTCCCGATTTAAAGTCCGCTAAGGCTTTGGTTCTAGCCCCTTGACTTTTATTACCATGAATCGCAGAAGCTTTAATACCATCTTTAGTTAACTGTTCGGCAAGATGATTAGCTCCATATTTAGTACGCGTAAAAATTAACACCTGCTGCCATTGGTTTTTGCCAATCAAATAAGAAAGAAGTTCACGTTTACGCCGTTTATCAACCCGATGAATATATTGAGTAATTTGCTCAGATGCACTATTAGTTTTTGCTACAGCGATCGATTCGGGCGAATGTAAAATTGTATTTGCTAATGATTTAATTTCATCTGAAAATGTCGCTGAAAACAGTAAGTTTTGGCGCTTTTTGGGTAATTTTGCAATCACTCGTCGAATATCATGAATAAAGCCCATATCAAGCATACGATCAGCTTCATCCAGTACTAACATTTTAACAGTTGAAAGGTCAACCGCATTTTGTTGAACCAAATCAAGCAACCGTCCAGGAGTGGCAATTAAAATATCAACTCCGCCTCGAAGTTTCATCATTTGTGGATTAATACTTACCCCACCAAATACCACCAACGAACGCACCGCTAAATAGCGGCTATAATCACGAATATTTTCGCCAATTTGCGCAGCAAGTTCCCTTGTTGGCGCTAAGATCAAGGCATACAACGGGCGTTTACCTTTTCTACCGGTCGTTCTTTGTGGTGCATTATTTTGTTGCTCAACTAACTTTTGTAAAATGGGTAATGCAAAGCCTGCTGTCTTACCTGTTCCTGTTTGTGCACTAGCCATAAGATCATTACCTGATAAGATAACTGGAATGGCTTTTTGTTGGATTGGAGTGGGATGGGTATAGTTTTGTTCTTTTACTGCTTTTAAAATCTCGACATTTAAGCCAAGAGAGTCAAATGACATGAAATGATTCCTAAATAAACGAAAATTGAATTGTCGAAAATTATTATAAAACAATTCGACTATAATTGTTTGATTATTTACCGATACTGATTGAAAACATTGTGTATCAGACAATAACAGTCGAAAAGATAAGACTATTTTTTGTAACGATTACTTCGCTTTAACTCAATAAATAGCAATTTATAAAAAATGAACACCCTGATTTTTAAAATGTTTTTTATAAAAAACCAGCTAAATGATATTTATTATCATTTCCATTTATGCTACTATCTCGCACCCAATTGTAATTGATTAATGGACTATGTATGCTTTTTGATTTCAGCCGTACAAAAAAAATACTAATAGCGTTAATTTTAACGACCGTTAGTATTAACTGCTTTGCTAAAGATGATATCACTTTTGCAAACTTTCGTGATATTCGTGATTTAAACCCTCATCTCTATTCCGGTGAAATGTGGGCACAAAACATGCTTTATGAATCTTTAGTACACTACAATGAAGATGGTACATTCTCGCCTTGGTTAGCTGAGAGTTGGACAATTACCAATCAAGGTAAAACCTATACTTTTAAATTGAGACAAGATGTCACCTTTAGTGATGGTGCAAAATTCGATGCACATAGCGCAAAACTTAATTGGGATGCTGTACTATCGAATAAAGTTCGTCATACATGGCTTGAAATGGTGCGTTTAATTACCGATATAAAAGCAATAGATGATTATACGTTGCAGGTGAATCTATCCGAACCTTATTATCCATTTTTGATTGAAATTGCAGTGACACGCCCTATGCGTTTTATTTCCCCAAATTCAATGAAAAACGGTGAAACCAAGGATGGAGTTAACGCTTATATCGGAACTGGTCCTTATGTATTAACTGATCATAAAAAAGATCAGTATGCCATATTTACGGCTAATCCGACTTATTGGGGCAATAAACCGCAAATCAAAAAAGTCACCATGAAAGTTATTGCTGATAATCAGAGTCGCTTAATGGCACTGGAAAAAGGTGAAATTGATCTCATTTATGGTAAAAACATGGTTGATGCTGATTCTTATGAGCGGTTTTCCAAAATGGATAAGTTTCAGACATTAATGTCTAAGCCTGTTTCAAGCCGTATTGTTTTAATGAATACCACAAGACCGGCTTTAAGTGATATCCATGTAAGACAAGCTATTGAGCATATCATCAGTAAAAAAGATATATCAGAAGGTATATTTAACAACAGTGAGGCGCCAGCTGATACCTTAATGGCAACAAATATACCTTATGCCAATCTAGGACTGAAACCGTATGAGTATAATCCTAAATTAGCTGAACAATTACTTGATCAGGCTGGTTGGGTTAAGGCAAACGGTGAAAATTACCGTCAAAAAGATGGCAAACCTTTTGAAATTACCCTTTACTATGATAGTAATACTGCGTCACAAAAAACCATTGCACAATACATGCAAGACGAATTTGAGCAAGTTGGATTGAAGCTCAATATTCATGGCGAGGAAGAACAAGGCTATCGTGATCGTCAAAAAGCCGGCGATTTTGATATGGTGTTTGATATCTCATGGGGAATGCCTTATGACCCTCAATCATTCCTATCTGGCATGAAACTTCCGGTTTACGGCGACTATATGGCACAACAAGGATTAAAAGAAAAACCTCAGATCGATGCCAGTATTAGTAAAGCGCTAATTTCGACTGATGAGCAAGAACGTCAAAACTTGTATCGTTATGTACTGCAAACCCTGCATGATGAAGCGGTTTATATCCCACTAACATATGAACGAAATCGTGCTATCGCAGTAAAATCATTAAAAGGGATCGAATTTGCACCTTCTCAGTTTGATATACCATTTGAAAAAATGCACTATTAATCTACTGGTTTTATTGATCAATTAGCATGTTAAGTTATATCTTAAAACGTTTAATAATGATGATACCAATTTTATTTGGTATCTCATTTATCGCTTTTTTACTTATCAATTTAGCGCCTTCCGATCCTGCTGAAGTTGCTTTGCGTCTTAATGAAATTATGCCAACACCGGATGCTATTGAAAGTATGCGAGAGGAACTCGGATTAAATAAACCTTTTTGGAATCGTTACTTTACCTGGCTATATAACGTCTTTCACCTTGATTTTGGGCGTTCGTTTATACATCGTGACAGATTAGTTTGGGATGAAATGTTACGTAGCCTAGTTCCAACAGTTGTTTTAGCCATTTCGTCTTTTATCTTTACATTGATTGTAAGTGTTATTTTAGGCGTATTATGTGCTATTTTCGCCAATTCGGTATTCGATCATATTGTACGGATAATCATATTTTTAGGTACCGCTATGCCAAGTTATTGGCTTGGTCTGCTTTTTATCTGGTTGTTTGCCAATTATTTAGATCTTTTACCCACTAACGGCTATGGCACATGGCAAAATTTAATTTTGCCAACTTTAACATTATCTTTCGTTTATATCTCAACCTACGTCCGATTTATTCGTAATAACATGCTCGAAAATATGCATAACTACAGCGTATTTTATGCACGTAGCCGAGGCTTGAAAGAACGCTCAATTATTTTAAAACATGTCTTAGTTAATTCATTACATACCACCATAACGGCATTAGGTATGACAATTCCCCAATTAATAGCGGGATCTTTTGTTGTGGAATATATTTTTTCATGGCCAGGGCTTGGACGTTTGTGTATTGCAGCCATTATGAATCGAGATTATCCGGTTATCCAAGCTTATATTTTAATTATGGCGATTTTATTTGTGGTGTGTAATTTCATTGTTGATGTCATTCATCAATTGCTCGATCCTCGTTTACGAGATAGTGGTGGTATCAGATGATTGTGCTAAAGCAACTTATCAAAAACAAAACGGCTTTGTGTTGTATCGTTCTGATTACTTTAATCATTATTCTTGGGATTTTAGCACCCTATATTGCCCCATTTGATCCGAATAAAGTTCGTATAGTGCGTAAATATGCTAGCATGTCTGGCGAACATTGGCTGGGCTGTGACCATTTAGGGCGAGACATTTTTTCTCGTTTACTTTATGGTATCCGCTCTACCCTATTTTTATCACTGCTTACGATGATAATCACCATTGTCATTGGTACCGTTATTGGTCTGATTTCAGGTTATCAACGTGGTAAGCTTGATGAATGCATTATGCGCCTTTGTGATGTTATGCTGTCTTTTCCTAGTCAAGTGATGATTCTGGCCATAGTTGGGGTGCTAGGTGTTGGAATTGAAAATGTTATTATTGCTAATATTGTCGTTAAATGGGCTTGGTATAGCCGCATGATACGAAGTTCGGTAATCAAACACAGTCGAAAAAATTATATTCTTTTTTCACGAGCGATTGGCGCATCCAATACCTTCATCATACGCCGTCATTTATTGCCAAATATTATGTCTGAATTGGTGGTATTAGCAACTTTAGATACTGGTTGGGTTATTTTAAATATTTCGGCGTTATCGTTCATCGGATTGGGTGTTCAAGCCCCTACGGCTGAATGGGGGCTTATGTTGAGCGAGGCAAAAAATGTGATGATCCAACACCCAATGCAAATGGTTTTTCCCGGAATAGCTATTTTAATAGTGGTGGCAGCCTTTAATATGTTAGGCGACTGTTTGAGAGATATTCTCGATCCAAAGGACAAATCAAATGAGTCATAAATTACTTGAGATCAAGGATCTTAACGTAACACTTAGTAATGGCAAAACACTATTAGATAATCTATCTTTTAGTATAGATTATTATCAATGCATGGGTATTGTGGGTGAAAGTGGAAGCGGTAAAAGCTTAACATGTAAAGCAATTATGGGCTTGTTAGAACCCTATTTTCGAGTTAAGGGCGAAGTTTTATTTTCTCCAAAACAAAAAAACAGACATTTTTCATCAAGTGCTGATCTATTGAAACAACGTAAAGAAGTATTACGTAATATTCGTGGCAACACTATTTCAGTTATCCTACAGCACCCGATGAATGCTTTTGATCCACTTTATTGTATTGGCAAGCAAGTTGTTGAAACGCTACTTGCTCACCGTAAAATGACTAAAAGTGAAGCAATTAATAAAACCCTATGCATGATTGAAACCATCGGTTTAGATAATCCTAAAATAATTTACAACAAGTATCCACATCAATTAAGTGGTGGCATGCTGCAAAGAATTATGATCGGAATTGCTCTAATGCTAGAACCCGAGCTTATTATTGCCGATGAGCCGACAACGGCTTTAGACTCGATTAGCCAATATCATATCCTTAAGATGTTTGAACAAATTAAGCAACAATCAAAAACAGCCATGATCTTTATTTCACATGATTTAGGTGTGATTCATCATATAGCAGATCAAATCATTGTAATGAAAGACGGCGCTATTGTTGAACAGGGAACGCGAGATGAGATTTTTTATCATGCTAAAAATCAATATACCCAGTACTTAATCAATGCTCGAAAACAATTAGTAACAAAATTCAACGCTGCAGTTAAGCCTAAACCTCTTAATGTTAGCTTGGAGAGCATTTAAATGACCGTTTTACTACAAGTTGAAAATTTAAACAAATCATTTGTCCAACCCGATCAAGGATTATTTAGTCGAAAAAAAACTAGAGTGATCAATAATGTTTCATTATCGTTAAAACACGGTGAGTGTCTGGGCATTATCGGTGAAAGCGGTAGCGGTAAAAGTACACTCGGGAAATTGATCCTTGGACTGGAAAAACCCGACAGTGGTAAAATCTATTTCAATGGGCAAGACATTTCAAAAAGAGCCTGGAAAAAGTCAGTGATGCGACGTAATCTTAGCGCAGTATTTCAAGATTATAATGCTTCGGTTAACCCTTATTTTACCGTTGAGAATATTATTGCAGAACCAATTGATATTTATGAAAAAATACCTAATAAACAACGTAAAAAACGAATTGATGAACTGTTAGAGCAAGTTGGTTTAAATTATACTTTTGCTAACCGATTTCCTCATGAAATGAGTGGTGGCCAATTACAACGTATCTGTATTGCCCGAGCAATTGCTTGTCAGCCTCAATTCATTTTATTCGACGAAGCGGTCAGCTCATTAGATATCTCAGTGCAAGCACAAATTTTATCGTTATTGTCCGAATTACAAAAACAATTAAATTTAACCAGTATCTTTATTACACATGACTTAACGACAATCACTTATCTTTGTGATCGAGCCATGTTTTTTTATCGGGGACAAATTGTTGAACATGTTGATAATATCGAACAATTAGGCAATGTTAAAAATGCTTATTCTAAGCAACTTCTTGAATCTGTATTAGGTTTTTAAATTTATGACAACCGAATTAGACAACAACAAACAGTTTTATTTTAAAGACTATTTAGCTTTGGTGATCCCTTTTATAATTTCAACCATTACAACTCCACTACTTGGAGTAGTTGATACAGCATTAGTCGGGCACTTACCTAATCCTGCATTTATAGCCGGTATCGCTGTTGGCGCAGTCATTTTTAATACCATTTATTGGTTATTTGGCTTTTTGCGAGTCAGTACAACTGGTTTTGCTGCACAAGCTTTAAATGATCCTATATTATTGCGTTCTTCGCTTATTCGTCCGCTATTTATTGCTATAGTTTTAGGTATCTTATTTATTATTCTACAGCAACCTATTTTTGATGCGGCAATGCAAGTGATTAAACCGAATAAGGAAGTCACTCATTTCGCAAAGACCTACTATTCAATTTTGATTTGGGGCGCCCCTTTTGTGCTTATCAACTATGTATTAGTCGGTTGGCTAATGGGAATGGCAAAAATAAAAGCGGTTTTGTTTTTACAAGTACTGATTAATGTACTTAACATTATTTTAGCTATAATCTTAGTTTGGGGATTTCATTCAAACATTGAAGGGGTAGCTTCTGCGACCTTAAGCGCACAGATCAGCTGTAGTTTATTAGGATTTTGGTATATCTATCGTTATCTACCAAAAACACAACAAAAAACCGATTTAAAAGCAATATTATCTTGGCAGTCATTAAAAGGGGTAATTTTAGTTAATACTAACTTGATGATCCGTACTATTTGTCTTTTAATTGTCACTAACCATTTTATATCAATTGGCTCTAGCTTCAGCACTCAAGTGCTTGCCGCCAATGCTGTATTGTTCCAAATTCACTATTTAATGGCATATCTCTTTGACGGGTTTGCTAATGCTTCGAGCGTATTTAGTGGCAAAGCTAAAGGGACGAAAAATATTACGTTATATAATCAAACCCTTAGATGGTCATTGCAGGCATGCATTATCTGTCCGATAATTTTAATTGCCATTTGGTTAGCTTTCGATACCGCAATTATAAAATTATTGACGAATCAAACAGAAATAATTGGGTTATGTCAGCAATATCAATTATGGTTGATGATATTTCCAATAGCAGTTGCAGGTGGTTTGATTTACTATGGCGTTTTTTCCGGAATCAGCTATACATCATCAATTCGAGATTCAATGATTCTTGCACTATTACTTTGGTTGATTGCCCAATATATATGCGTGCCAATTTGGGGAAATAATGGATTATGGTTTTCATATATTTTATTCAGTTTAGGAAGGACGCTGTTCTTAGTCATCTGGATCAAAAAATCTAAAGGCTACGTATTGATCTAAATTGTTGTTAGATTTTTTATCAAATTGATCAGAAAATAAAAGGTAACACAACCGGTTACCTTTTGATTTAAAAATATACAAACTATTTTTTAGATGGATGAGGATCTTTAACTGAATCACCTTGCCCACTAACTATATACCAACCATTTTTACTATGTGGTTTTTTATTATGATCCGGACAAGGGGGTAACGATTTCTTACTTTGGTTGGAATAAATATATCCACAGTCAGCACATTTATAAGTGCCGGCTGAAACATCACTACCGTATGCAGCAAATTTTTGTACCATTATAAGCTCCTCCAGTATAGTTATATTTAAGATAAGCTAATACTTATCAGTGATATTTATAAGCTCTGATTAAAAAAAAAGCAAGTATGTTTTTTAATCATACCCGATTTTACCGTTTTTTATTAAATGAATTTAACATCATTATTTGAAACAAAAATACAATTTAAGCACTATTTCACCAGCAATCTTTTGATAATAATATAGGAAATCTTGTCAAAATCTTTCAGAAAATACCCACGTTTCAGTATAAAAATAGAGGAAGTAGAAAATTTTTATCAACAAAACGATTTTGGATATTATTTAAAATAAATTGGATAATTTTATAATTCCGAAATTTCGATAGGTTACTAAATTTTAAGATCTTATCATCAACAAGTTTGTGTTAATAAGACCTTTTAGTTTGCTAAAAATAACGCAAAAAATCGTTTTAAATATTAATTGAGTAGATTATTCTTCGATAATTGAGATTTTATATTTTATTAAATAAATAAACTAACTTTTCCTAAAATCTATCTTGAAGCCAGAGGCTGAAAAAAGATAATGTACAATTTGTGTCAACAGCAAAGCAAATAGCTTTCGGTGATAAATAGGAATGATTGAATTGATTTAAAACATTCTCTAATTACTTTTAAATGATAGCGTTGATAGTTAATTATCTAATAATACAACAAAATTAAAAAGGGGGTATTATTCTCCCCCTTTTTGACTGCTATTAAAAATGATACTTCTGGAAATATTTTTTAAATTTTATTTAAGGTGAAACACAAATCGCCTGAGTAAATTGAGTTTTTGTACCACTTATTGAATCACCTGTTACATCCACAATAAAATGTTGATTTGGAATTGGACTTGGGGATGGTGAACTGGTCCAAAAAGCAAATGGAGTCCAAGCATCGCCATAACCTCTATTTTTTAATGATCCCCACTCTGAAATCAATCCACCATTTATTTGTCTAATTTTCTGTTGACCATTTCCAGGATAGCCGCCTTCCCACCAACCAGGAATATTACCGTTAGTCAGATCTGACACAGTCGGCAATCTATAATTTGGCAAGCTTGCACAATAATTTTCAGCGTTATTATAATTGTTTTCTACCATATCGATACCATTACTATCCGCTTGAGGAATAAACCAGTGGCGCAATTTAAAACGATAAATTGGAATAGTTTTTGCTTGGTCAGCATAAATCGTAAATTGTGTTGGCACAAAACTCATTTTAGATGAAGGAGAATTAGAGTTTGGTCCTTTTAACTTCACTACGGCCACCCCTTTAGATTCACTGAATTCTAAATCAACATTAGAATTGTTAGGCACTTTGCTATAACTAAGTTGACGGTAATCTTTAAGCCCGGCAACAATCAATTTGAAATTAAGATCATTGGCGCCTGTTGCAGGAAAATTAGTTTCAGGATTATTAACATCTTGAACTAAAAAAACATTTTTATCTGAATCCCACTGACCAGAAACACCGTTATTTTGTGTTAATGTTTTCGGTTGAACAAAACAAGTATAAAATGAACTTGAACCAACATTAAGGAAATAATTATCATCAAGATCACTAAATGTTGTTGAATCTGGAACACCATATTGAGTCTTAATGCTACTGTTTTCGATATGTAAATTGATATAATATGGCGCTAAACATTTGTCGACAGCATCAGTCCGCGCAACATTTTGACCTAGAGAATTTGTAATTCTCATAGAAATTTTACCCGTCCCTGCATTTACCAAATCACCATCATCATCGCGACCATAATTATAAGGTGCTTGCAATATCGTACTGAAATCGATTGATTGTACTTTATCACTATCCATAGAAGAGCTAACCGGAACGATTGTTTGTATATCAGCAAAGGTAGCAATACTATTTGGAATGGAAATAGATAAGGGATCATTATTAGTATCCTTGGGTGGCTGATTATATTTAACCTCTTGACCATTTTCCATATAACTTATCCAAGATAATGCTTTAGTATCTGTACTTTTTGTTTGACCATTATCAAAAGTTAAGTAAGGTGCAGTACCATTAATAAATTTTGCTGTTTGGTTTGATAGTGCGGAAACAGAATTAGCAACGATGCTTAAGGTTAAATAACTTGATAAATAAAAAAGAACGGTGGTATATTTTCGCTTTCTGATATGTCTAACATGAGGTGAATATTTTTGATTAATGCTTGAAATATCTGAAGACTGTGTACAACTTAATGCTATCATGAATTACTACTCCTTTTGATTCTCTTTATGTTTTTTTTTGAATTAACAAGATCCATCTCGAGGTAGTACTAAAACGATTTGTTTGACATAAGAATAGGATATGAGCAAACCTGAAATCGGTTTCACAATAATAAATTAGATAAGGTAGTTTGTATCTGAATTTTATGTAAAGAGTTGTTAAGAATTTTACGACTTTGTAAGGCATATCAAACAGATAAATCTAGATAAGGGAAGTATTAATTTGACAGATTAGATTTAATTATTCTAACTACGAAAATTAAAATATTTTCGATCGTAGGCTAAAGTAATCCTTTACATTTTTGGGGTTTAGAAAATTCGTTTAATTTTTGGTAATCTTCTTCTAATGTAATCTTCTTCTAATAAAGATATGAATGACCAATAAAATATTTAGCATAATTTACATTAGGTTCGCCCTTGCCATATATATTATTTTTTTCAAATTCAGATTGACTGATTATTTTCATAATAACTATCCTCGTCAGGAAATGATTTAAGGTTATTCGTGTAAAAGAACTTATTCTGTGGAAAATGGGCATATTTAATATTGATATATCCATTTAATTATAATTTTTTTATTGGCCTTTTACTACACGGTTAAACCGTTCAAATTCCATTTCACCAATTTTTGATTTTAAAATATTAGCAATGGCATCTAATTTAGTAAAAGATACCCCGACATTTTGCGCAATTTGTATATGAGATTTAATCTGACTATCGGCACCAGCCAATGTTGATAGCGCAGCTAATGTCGCAATCTCTCTATCTTCATAACTTAAAATATCTCGACCAAAAATATCGCCAAAAAGATGGGCTTTTAAAAATTGATCGATAACAGGTGAAAAATCCATAATGCCGCCTGTAACGGGTTTGCCAACAACTTTTGTTTGAATTTTAGTCCCCAACTCTAAAGCGCTTATATTAGTGGGTAATGGCGCTGACGTAGAACCAACTGTGTCAGTAATGCCTTCTCTTTGACGTTCTTCAAGCAGATCTTTGAAAACACTCAGCCCATTTAAACTCCTAGGAAAACCAACGTAGGCATAAAGCTGAACTAAAATTTCTTTAATTTCATTAATGGTTAACCCTTGGTTTAAACCATCAATTAAAGCTTGTTTTAATCCAATCATATCGCCCTTAGACATAGAAGCGGAAATAGTCACAATTGATCCTTGTTTTGGTGTTAAAGTATTCATAGCATTTACCTTTGCATAAATAGTTAATACTGTAATCGGTTACTTTTTCTAACCACCCTGGATGTTTACAAATTTGTGTGCCTAAAAATGATAGATGAGTTATTAATATTAGAGCCAGTGCATATAAAACATTAATCTATCAGGATTTGTTTTATTTTTGCATTTATATGATTTTTAATTCAATATATCTCAAAATAAACTATATTAAATTACCTTATAAAGAGTTTGATAATTCACTTGCTTATCGACAGGTAATTCAACTTAGTACGCAGCCCTATGAATAGGATATTTACTTGCATTATGACAAACTCTATTTTTCAAAAAAAATTTTATAAAGTTCATCTTGATTATTAAAATAAAGAACAATCCCTCCAACTATTAGCATTATAAAATTCATGGCATTTACTAATATCAATCGACGTTTAACTTTGGTTATTTTATCAGATAATTTTGTACTAGTATCACCAGCTTCTTTATAAATTTGTGTTCTCTTCTCTAAAATTTGAAAACGCTTAAATGATTTTTCTAAACTTGTATTTAACTCATCTAATGAATCTTTATATGATTGATTTGAGACAAATGTAATTATGAAAATCATAAATAATCCAATGATTACTAACGATCCTATAAGAAGATTACCTGCTTTAATTAATGCCGAGGCAGCAATAAGAGCACCAGGTATTGCATAAGCCTTATTTTGAGTTGAGGAAATAATATCATTTATTTTTGAAGTATATTCGATATATTTGCTTTCTATTTCAGATAACACTTTATCTATAGAAAATTTTTTCGTATATAAATCAACTAAATCTTTATAACGCTTATAAATTTGTTTGTCTTGTTCGATTATTTCAGTTAATACACATTTATTATCAACAAAATCTGAAATAGCAACTCTCAATATAGATTGCCTTTCCGATGTCATGACATCATCTACTTCAATAATATTTAAAAGTTCACTTACAAAGTCAAAATTAATTTTATTTATTTCTACTATTTCATCTATTATAGATAGATTGTTAGATGGAATAATAATCTCAACTTCTTTTATGTTATTTTTATCTGGAACATAATAAATACACTTATCATAAAAAGAATATCTTGATATATTATTTATTAGCCTACTCCATTTTAAAAATAAGTTGATTTTTTTAATAATAGGTTCAGGCATTAAGAATGATATCATGCCTTTATTTACTCGCTCTCCGCCATCAAGAATAATGTAATAAGGCAATTCATGATCCAGTGAAGATGCTTTTACCCAAAAGCTGTCTAACGTAGGAAAAATCACAGTATTTTCAGCTAAATCGCCTTTTTTTATTGGAAAGCTAACTAGATTATGAAATGAGGAATAATCTAATTCTTCACTTTTAACCCCAAAATCCCTTAAAAGTTCTTTTAAATTTTCACCATTGACATTTTGCCCCAAAGAAATCTCAGCCCATCCGCCCTCGATCTTAATTCCACAAGATGACAATTGCGCAAAAAGATACTTTAGTTTCTTTATTTCATCTTGAGTTAATATATCTTTATTCATTTTTACTTACACCAAAGTAATCATTAAGATTTTTAATATCATTTTCATTTAACTTAATTGTTAGAGTGCCATCCGTTTGGTTATAAGTGATTTTTTTGTTTTCTTTATTATTTATACCTAAAGCACTATAAGAAATGTGACAACAATAATCTTTTTCTGCATCTTCCAATGTTATCGTTTCAAAAATTTTCTTAGATGATGGAGTAGGTTCAAAAAATTCATTAATCTTATAATCCCTAGATGCAACAAAATCATTAAATTTTCCTTTAATTGTTTCATCATCTAATGTGCTATCTATAATATTTTGAAAATTTTCTATCGATAATTTCCTATCAGCTTTTCTTTTTAATGTATTTTCCAATAATTTTGATATTGCTTCTTGAACATTATCTTTATCTCTCTTTTTAACATTAAAATGTTTCAAAAAATCTATAACAGCGCATTTAACCTCGTCAATACTTAGAGTACTATCAAGTGTTTCGTTACACCCTAAAGCTCTCTTAAAGAAGTTACTCGTTGATTTACCTGTGATAAACTGAAGGTAAGGCTCTCCTTTATTATCAGGATAAGTAGCATCAAATAAAGTTAAATCAATCATTGCAGCCTGTCTCAACGAATCCAAGTTAATAGTTGAAAACATTTTTGGGATTAAATCATCATCAAAATTAAACCCATTATTATTATCAACCATCAAAATAAACAATCTACCTAAAGAATCTTCTTCACTTTCAATATTGTAATGAATAAATATTATGGAACCTCCCTTTTTGCTTCGCCTATCAGCATTAGCCTCGGAACAAAGTTTTTCCATTATGGTTGAAACTAGTGATTCAAATTCTAATTCTTTTTTTGAATATTTAGATAAATTAACAGCTACACTAGTATTAGTTATACTTTTATAGATGTAACTATGATTTTTTTTATGTCTTTTGAATTTTTCATCTACTTTAGCGATGAATTCCAAAATATCGTTATCTGTTAATTTCCATAATTTACCAAGTATAAAGCTAAAATTAGCATTTTCTCGCTTCAGATCTGCTGTAATAGCAAATTGAGGCAAATATTCAACCGCTCCTTGTTCTATTGATGAATCATACCCACAATCACTACAAACACCATTAACATCTAAATCACTATTACAATTGGTACATGTTTTTTTAAAAGCATCTGTCATATTGTTTATCCCGAATAATTTAATCAATTAATTATAATATAAACAATAAATAACCCTTACATGATAATAAATACAGCTAACAGTACACATATTCATTTTTAAAAAATATGATGAAATTTACCTTTTAATTGGATTAATTGATCTACGAAAATTTAATTCAAATAGGACACAACTTACTTCATCGAGTTGTTGCATTTTGAACTAATGTCTCTATTCACAGGCAATACGCTATGCGAATTATTTGCTATTGGTTTGGATTGTATATGTGAAGAAGCCCTATAAAATTACTCTATTGTGACTTCTGTTATATGCTTAAGACAATGTATACTGCTCTTTTCTTAAAAGTACTTATCTAGAATTGATCATATAAATGATAGATAAAATTAAAGCCCGAAAGGGCTTTTTTTATTTATGATTGAAATTTCTAAATACTTTATATTGAATAAATTGATTAGTTGCTTTTATTATTTCTAACTCTGCACCTTTGTATCTTATAATTTTTGACTCTGATAAATCATATTCAACATTATTGGAAAATGCAGGACGAGCAATATCGTTATTAAATTCTCGATACCCTATGTTAATTTTATTACCAACCTTACCGTTATAAATCAATGTTTGCTGGAATCCATCCTGACTCGTCACATTAACCTTTTTATAAGTAAACTGTTTATTATTCTCACAAAAATCAGTCCCTGTTGGAAAAGATATACAGACTTGATTCTTAGATGAATCTTTACTAACTCTTATACCTACCGGAGCCACAGCAACATTGAAACTTTTCACAATAGAATTACCGTTTACACTTCTTATCGCAAAAAATAAATATTTTTTATCTTCACCTAACTTTGGATAATCGCCTGCATCAATGATATAAGAGTACCAAAATTTATTAACTTGAGTTGTTACTGGAAAAGATATCACATCCATTGTTTTAACGTTGCCTTGACGAACCATGTCATCACCTACATACGTGGTTGTAACTACATTAAGATCAGGATAGCTTTTTTGAGTAATTTCTGGCACATAATTATATTTAACATCGCTCACACATCCGACTAAAGCGAAACCAATTAAGCCAGCTAGTAAAATCTTTTTCATACCATTCTCCATAGTTTTTGATAATGGTATGTTATTTAAAGGTTTGGGGCAATAAAAAACCACTCGAAAGTGGTTATTTACTTTTATTTATTAATTTCACTGACTATTCTTCCATGATTTGTAGATCAAAAAATGCGTCCATTTTACAGATATAATTAATTTTTATTAACCACATGAGGCAATTGTGATCAAGCCCTGTGGCAACACCAATGCCTGCACGCCATTGAGTAAATATTGCCTTTATTAATTTAAAATATATGAATTAAATTGCGATATTCTAGATATTCATCTGCGTAATCAACTTCTTTTAGGTAGAATGCCGAGACCTCATCGTTTGACGGCTCTTAAGTATATAAAGTATCGGCAAGATCACTAAACTACAGAAATTATTATTAATCCTACTGGTGCCTTATTACTAACTTGAGGTTCTGTTAGTAATGTCTAGCCAATAATAATCACAATAGCCAAAACCAATTATCTAACATACACAAATTCAGTCCAAAAATTTTATAGATGATGTAATTCTTTTTTGACTTACATCTAAATCAGATTTTCATATTAGAATCTAAAAATACATTAAAGAATACTTTGTATTAGGTATTTCTTTAATTTTGATTTCTTCTATTTTGGTAATGAGGTGTTTATCTTTTTTAAAACCATCTTTTAAATTTGATAACTTATCTTCGCTAAAATATTCTGTTTTAAAAACACCAATACAATTAATATTCTCACTATTTTTTTTATCAACGGCATTTTTTACTTTATAAAAGTCATCAACCATTTTATTAAAGCATGTTATAAAACTATCATATTGCTTTATTTCAGTATAAAACTCATTACCACTTGTGTTATAAAAAATAGTAAAATCAGGAATAATTTTTCCTTTTTTATTAGTATGAGAATATTCTGCTGTCCATGTAAAAGGACAATAGTTGAAAAATTTTTTCTTCTTAAAATAACATGCCAATTCGATTTGGAACCATTTTTCAAAGTGAACAAAATTAAATTCTGAAATAATATTTAATTTATTTTGGAAATCCTCTTCTTTAATGAACTTGAACACTAAAGATTTCATCGGATTAGTACGGTATCGTCCCATGATGCGCCTACAAAATACACTTCCTGCGTGTAATCATAATAGCATATATTATTTATCCATCAAAACTATCTTATACATATTTCTGTGAAAAAACTTGAATATAGGTTTTCTTGTCAATCTAATTTATAAAAAAGAGCTGGAATTAATATATTTCATTTTCCTGACCTGCGACATACTTAGGCAAGTTACCATGTACAAACATACACACCACTCGAAACATTAAAAAATTTACTGGAAACTATATATCTAATTCAAGCTATTTTCTATCTATAGCATTAATATCTATTTTATATCTTCGCTATTTTGCTTATTGATTAACAAACAAATACCACTTCTAATCGCTTTAATAAGAATTAACAAAATATAGCCACAAATGCTTGAAACGCTTGGCAAAATTGATAATAACATAAAAGCAAGCCCATTAAATCCCCAACTATTGTCATTATTCTCAAAATAAGCCACCAATATAGCAAACCAAATAAAACATACAAAAATACCAATATATAATCCAAGAAAAGAAGTTAGTTTTTGAGTATTTGGTTTGGTGAAGAGTTTTATTAGCATCGACAGAAATAAAATCACTTGAACGGTTAGAGTAGCAACTAAAAAAATAATAATAAAAGGATCAAAATTTTCAGAATAACTATGAAAACCGCCTCTACCGAACTCCATGGAAATCCTAAAGATTATGAACATAAGTACATAAAAAAAACCGTGTGCATAAAATAAGTTACGATCTTTGAATAGAAAATGAATCATTCCTAATTCACAATTTTTTTTTACAGCCATAAATCAATCTTCCCTTTAATTTATTAATTTGATATTAACATTAGTTAATAACTAACTTCCAATTTAAACTTTGAAAGTTTATAAAATAAAACAGAAATAATGTTCAAACCAATCTAAATTTGTTTATACTAAACTCAATTTTATTAATAATGATAATAGTAGTTTAATTATGATAAAAATTATCATATTATTTATATTTACCGCTTTAGCTGAAATTTCAGGCTGTTATTTTGTTTATATTTGGGCTAAAAAAGTGGTTTCTGCCTGGTTTCTAATACCGGCTGCATTAAGTCTTATGTTATTTGCTTGGCTACTTACTTTACACCCTGAAGCTAGTGGTCGAATTTATGCAACATATGGTGGTATTTATGTGGTAACATCTATTATCTGGCTTAAGTTAGTTGATCATGTCAAATTATCAACATTTGATTTAATTGGTGCCATGATTATCCTACTCGGGACCCTAGTTATTATTTGGGGTTGGAAAACATAAAATTAATTTTTAATTAAATTAATATACCCTACTCTTTTAACAAAAATATAAGCATACTCCATTATATTCACTGTATTGCATTAGTAAGAATTTACGATTGTTGCAAATTTTTTTGGTATTAAATAGTTATTTTTTTCGCGAATTAACCGGTTTTATAAATTCACTTTTCTTGATTAAAAGGCAATTTAACCCATGCTTTTTATATCTCTCCTTAATTGTAAGATTAACAAAGATGACAAAGTTTATTAATCTATTTTCAGTAACTATATAAAATTAAAAGAATAAAATTACTTTGAATTTATCGGATTAGATTATTATAAAATATGATTATAAATAATTTGTTAACTACATACTTTTTGAGTTGATGGTTCCTACTGGACTTGAACCAGTGACCAATAAATTATTAACGTTTTAATTGCTTCAAACGTGTCGGAAAATTCCTTACTTTACTCAGTATTGCTGTACATTGAAGACTTATACTTACCAAGAAAACAAGCTAAAACTCTAAAGCTTAGAACTACATCACCAAATTTTTTATTGCCTCCAAGTAAATACTCCTTAACCTTAGTCAAACAATCGGTAGCTCACTTGGGCGACCTATTTTTTCTTTTCGCCCTTTGTCATATGCTACCTTTAAAAATAAAAAGCCACACAAGACGACTGTTGATTAAATATGCAGTTATTTTTTATAACTGCTCGTGAATTTTTTAAAGTTTAGGTGTAAAAGCTTATATTTTGTTGCCACTCATTTGAAACTGTTACTTAACTTGATGTCGTCTACATGCTCTTGTTCTCATAAAATTACTCACATATGAATAATACAAAGCCCATCTATTAAGTGAGCTTATATTTTATGCGTTTGAAACCGCATTATAGTCATATATATCAATTTAAACTTTCAAGTGCTTTGTTTTCTAAACCGCACGGTCTCCAGTGAAATGTTTCCATAATTTTGATTTCTCTAGACATGAAAAAAGCCCGCCGGAACGGCTTTTAACAAAAGAGTTTAATATTTAATTAAAGTTATCATTTTTTATAAAAGAAATCCGAACAATACCTATGTTATTTATGCTGTTTTCCGCTTTGATTACGGATATGGCGATTTTTAATTCAGTATCGATATTATCTTTGTACGTTTTTTCTGAAATTATACAGAGTTCCTCTTCTTCACAAATGGGGTTAATCCAAAAATTATTATAAGGTTCAACGTTTTTGTGAGCTGAACTCGAATAATATAATTTATCAAATTGACTAATATACGAGTTATATAACGATATAGCTTTTTCACCTGTTGAATCATAGTTAGTATCACTATCAAGTCTCGGTGAGGAATAGTAATTATTATTATGAGTATAACTAACTAATCCACCATTATTTTTAAATACAACCGTTTTAAAATCCAGCTCAGGAAAAGAATCGGATTTAATTGAATAATACTGAAAATTATGATCCTCACTTTCATCTCCGTAAGAAATATCAACCCCCATATGCTTTACATCATCAACACTCATTCCCCATTTCAGTTGGTTTGGTAGTTCAATTTTAGTTTCTTTTTTATTGCAACCAATGCTTAGAAAACAAAACAGAATTATAAATAATTTTTTCTGCATACCATCTCCTTAATTTTTCATTAATGGTATGTTATTTAACGAGTTAAAGCAATAAGAACTACCCTTAGGTTGTTTTATTTTTATAATAATTGATTATGCTAATTTAGACATTTTTAACCTAATGATCGGTAAAACTCTATTCCAATTATCGGCTATTCCTTTAGGTTGTATATGCTCTGTTTTTCGTTCGATTATTCTTCTAGTATCATTTAAAGTTCGCTTATATTCACGAGCTATAGAGTAAAAAGTTCCGCTAAAACTTGAATTAATCACACGTAATACAGGCTCTATCGATTCTATTTGATATCGCATTGTTTCAGCAGTTTTATATAACTTGCTAAATCATATAAATCTTCATCTGATAAGCCAATTCTGGGTGTAACCCGCCAAGCCACTTAAAGGTTTCCTCAATCTACTAGCTGGTAAATCTTGATAACGTGGGATTTTGAATTGCTGGAGAAACTTTGAATAAACCTTTGATGTCTTTCACCTGCTCGGTAAGTTTACTCATTAACAGTTTGTTGACTATATATTTTTGGAGTTGGTGGCCCCTACTGGACTTGAACCAGTGACCAATCGATTATGAGTCGACTGCTCTGACCAACTGAGCTAAGGGGCCTTTTTGAGGATCTACTGACTTGGTAGGGTTGCGATTATAATGGAGAAAATTTTAATTTGCTACAATTAATTAACTAAATGGGTTGATTTGGTTAATTATTAAACTGTAATTTAATGCATTCTAATCATTAACAATAACTGATACTTTTTATTTTATTAAACTGATACAATAACAACGCTTATCATTATTTATCGTTTTACTGGTTGAGGAAATATTATGTCTATAAAAAAATTACTATTTATCGGTGCGGCTTTTTCAAGTGCTTTATTTTTAAACGCCTGTAGCAATTCTAATTATCAACTCACATCAGCAGGCCAACACGTTCAATTTATTGATACTAAACCTGCGGCTAGCTGCCAATTTTTGGGTAAAGCTGAAGGCCGCCGTAATACACTTTTTTCAGGTTTAAAAACACATAGTGAGCTTATTCGTGATGCAGCAACCGATCTTATGAATAAAGCTGCGTCAATGGGTGGTAATGTGATTTATAACGCTCAAGATGCATCATTACAATATGTTTCAGATATAGCGCCAACAGATGCAGTGATGACTGGTGAAGTGTTTAGTTGTAAATAAACAATCGTAAAATGAAAAAAGGGATATTATGCTATCCCTTTTTTATTGAACTTTACCAATATAATTAGCCATTTTGTTTTTCAAAAGCTTTCATGAAATCAATTAAATACTTGACTCCTTCAATATCCATCGCATTGTAAATCGAAGCCCTCATTCCGCCAGCAATTCGGTGACCTTTGATTTCAATGATATTTGCTTGTGTTGCTTCGCTAACAAACCTTTTATCGAGTTCCTCATTTGGGGATAAGAAGGTTACATTCATGATTGATCGATTAGGGGTAGCCACGCAATTACGATAAAAATCAGACTGATCGATAAACTGGTAAAGCAATTGAGCTTTAGCTTGATTTCGTTGTTGCATCGCATTTAATCCGCCCAAATTTTTAATCCACTTAAATACCAAACCAGATAAGTACCATGCAAAAGTTGGCGGTGTATTAAACATCGAATCGTTATCGAAAAGAGTTTTATAATCTAATACCGACGGTAACACCTTTTTTGCGTGCCCTAGCAAATCTTCCCGAACTATGACAATAGTAATACCTGAAGGACCAATATTTTTCTGAGCGCCAGCATAGATAATTCCATAACGGCTGACGTCAATTGGTTGAGATAAAATGCACGATGATAAATCAGCTACAACAATTTTATCGCCAAAATTAGGCTGTTCGAATATTTCAACCCCATCAATAGTTTCATTTGGACAATAGTGTATATAAGCGGCATTATCATTTAGTTGCCATGCCGACATAGGTTTTAGCGAAGTAACTCCATCGGTCTTAACAACGATGTTTTGCTCGATAACGTTACAATACTTTCCTGCTTCTTTAGCAGCACATTGGCTCCAATAGCCACTATTGATATAATCAGCCTGCGTTTTATCGCCTAAAATATTTAGTGGCACAGCGGCAAATTGTGCTCTTGCTCCACCCTGGCAAAATAAAATTTTATAATTATCGGGGACATTTAGTATGTCTCGTAAATTATTAGTAGCTTCAATTGCACATGCATCAAAATCCTTACCACGGTGACTTAACTCCATAACAGATGCGCCAGTATTTTGCCAATCTAATAACTCAGCTTGTACCTGTTTTAAAACATCAGCAGGTAATTTAGCAGGACCGGCACTAAAGTTGTAACTTTTATTCATAGCAATTCACTTTAATCCATTTATAAAAATAAAGTTATATTTTTACACTGTCTTAAAGTATATACAATCAAATTTTTGACAAGATCTTTCAGATTTACTATACGTTTTGGCATAAAAAAGCCGGCATAAACCGGCAAACAAGAAATAAAATTTAAACTATAAGGAGAGTTGTTGTTTGGCTGCTGCAATAGCGATTCTTACTTGTTGTGGTGAAACACCGCCTTTAGCACACCGTTTTGCTAAGCAAGAATCCAACGATAATATAGTATAAACATCATCTTCAATAACATGACTGAATGATTTAAGTTCGTCTAAAGAGAGTTCCTCCAATGCTTTTTGCTTAGCTATTGCACCAACAACAGCCTCGCCAACAATGTGGTGTGCTTCTCTAAATGGAATCCCTTTAGCCACAAGATAATCAGCTAATTCAGTTGCATTCGAGTAGCCCTGTTTTGCAGCTTCTAAACAAACTTCATAGTTTATTTTGATATCTTCAAGAACTAAACAAGCCATATCTAAGCATTCATGCCAGGTATCAATTGCATCAAAGAGGTGTTCTTTGTCTTCTTGCATATCTTTATTATAAGCAAGTGGCAATCCCTTTAAAGTGACCATTAAACCGGTTAACGCACCAACTACTCGACCTACTTTTCCACGAATTAATTCTAATGCATCGGGATTCTTTTTTTGTGGCATTAATGAAGAGCCGGATGTAACGCGATCTGATAGTTCAACAAAATTGGCTTCGCCACTATTGAAAATAATTAAATCTTCGGCAAAACGAGATAAGTGGATCATGCTAATTGAAGCCGTGTTTAATAATTCAAGCACATGGTCACGATCTGAAACCGAGTCCAAACTATTATTCGTTGCTTTAGCAAACCCTAACCATTGCGCTAGCTCTTCACGATCCATAGGATATGCTGTTCCGGCTAAAGCACCTGAACCTAACGGGCTTATATCTAAGCGTTTAAGTGTATCTTGCAGACGATCTTTATCACGAGTCAGCATTTCATAGTAAGCTAAACACCAATGTGCAAAAGTAATGGGCTGAGCTCGTTGTAAATGAGTGTAACCCGGCATAATAGCTTGCTGATGTTGTTCAGCTGTAATGACTAAAGACTTTCTTAAATGATCTACAGATTCAATCAAATGATAAATCTCTTTTTTACACCATAGTTTTAGATCAGTTGTTGATTGATCATTTCGGCTACGACCAGTATGTAATTTTTTACCTAAATCACCGACTTTCTCAATTAATTGTTGTTCGACCCAACTATGAATATCTTCAGCATCACTTCGTAAAATCTGTTCAGGGTCTTGATTAACCGATATGCGTAATTCGTTTAAAGCTTTTTCCAATTTCTTTTGTTCATCATAAGATAGAACGTTAACGGTAACCAATGCTTTAGACCAAGCTATGGATCCTATAATATCTTGCTCTGCAAGACGATAGTCAAAGCGCAACGAATCATTAAAATGTTTAAATCTTTGATCTGCTGCTTGGCTAAAACGCCCACCCCATAATGCCATAAATACCTCAAATATAATCTTTAAAATAATGCAAAACGATTGTAATTATCGACTTTTATTCATTTTGATTTTGATGCTAAATTGTTTCGATACGTTAAAAGAAATATATACAGGACTATTCCTGTATATATCATTTAAAGTTGCATACTAAAAAGTTCTAATATTACTTTTTAGTTTTACTTACAGACTTAGATTTAGCAGCCGTTTTTGTCGTTGTCTTCGTTTTAGAATCGGTTTTCACGCTTTTGCTTACCGCTTTTTTTGCCGGTTGTTTTTTCTTTTCTTCATTTAAGGCACGAATTCGTGATGATAAAGAGAATAGACGAATAAAACCACCTGCGTGACTATGATCATAAACCTCATCTTCACCAAAAGTCGCAAATTCTTCATTATATAAACTATTTGGCGATTTTTTCTGAACAGCAGTTGCATTACCTTTATAAAGTTTGATGACGACTTCACCGGTCATATCTTCTGCAAGAACGTCGGCTGCAGCTTGAATTGAACGGCGATATGGCGCAAACCAACGACCATCATAAACCACATAAGCCATTTCAATACCTAATTGTTCACGCCATTTAAAGCTGTCACGATCTAAAATTAACTGCTCTAAACCACGTAATGCGGTCATCATAATAGTACCACCCGGAGTTTCATAACAACCACGAGATTTAATACCGACTAAACGATTTTCAATGATATCAACCCGACCTACACCATGTTTTGCACCAATTTTGTTGAGTGTTGCAACACAGTTATATGGCGAAAGTTTTTTACCATTAACTGAAACAACTTCCCCTTTTTCGATTCCAATAGTGACAAACTCCGGTTTATTTGGTGCATCTTCCGGCGATACAGTCCACGCCCAGCAATCAGCATTAGCTTGATTCCATGTACTTTCAAGCACTCCACCTTCAGTTGAGATATGCCATGCATTTTCATCACGACTATAGATTTTTTCAACGGTTGCAGTAGTTGGAATTTTACGGACTTTTAGATAATCAATTAAAGCCTCTCGCGAACGCAAATCCCATTCACGCCAAGGAGCAATAACTTTAAGTTGTGGAGCAAGTGCCGTATAAGTTGTTTCAAAACGAACTTGATCATTACCTTTTCCGGTTGCGCCATGGCAAAGTGTGTCAGCCCCAACCTCTAAAGCATATTCAACTTGAGCCTTAGCAATAATTGGGCGAGCCATTGATGTTCCGAGATAATAAGTTCCTTCGTATAAAGCGCCGGTTTTTAATACAGGGTAAACATAATCTTTAACAAACTCTTCTCGTAGATCAACAACTTTACAAGCAACCGCGCCCGATGCTTTGGCTTTCTTTTCTACATCTTTGAGCTCTTTGGGATCTTGCCCAACATTTGCCACTAAAGCATACACTTCACAACCACCGTAATTTTCTTTCAACCAAGGAATGATTGCTGATGTATCCAAACCACCTGAATAGGCTAATACAACCTTTTTAGTTCCACTTTTTTTCATGATATACCCTTTCTTAATTAACTTTCGATAGTTAAATGCGTTAAAGATTTTTTGTGTCAATTTATAAATATAAATTATCAGTTTAATATACTGGTTGATTTATATTTAAGCAATAATTCTTGTACCGGTTATTCCTGATTTACCATTAAATAATTCTTCAAGCTTATCAGCTTCTTTCCAACTTGCTATATCAATTGATCTTCCTAATGATTTAGCGGCTTCAAATGCAGAATTTACCTTAACTATCATGCCGTCTGTAATCACGCCGCTAGCGATTAACTGATCCGCTTGTGACTGGGTTAATGATTCAATAAGTTTTTTATTCTGATCTAATACACCCACAACATCTGACAGAAGAATCAAATCTGCATCTAATGTTTTTGCTAAAGCAACAGCTGCATGGTCGGCATTAACATTCATCATTTTTCCTTCTTCGGTAATGCCGATAGAACTCATAATTGGTAAATAGCTATGATCAATAAGCAGATTGACTAAAGTCGCATCCCCGGCATCAGCTTGACCCACATAACCTAACTCTTCTGAAATCTGTTTAACTTTCACGCTATTACCGTCAGCTAAACAGAGCCCAACACTTGGAATTTGTTGTTTTTTAGCTTCTGAAAGAAGCTTTGTATTGGCACTTCCTGCAAGGCTACCAACTATCACATCGATTTGATCTGCTGGGGTCACTCGCAACCCATTTCGCCGAACAACTGGCATTGATAAACGATCCATTAAAGAATCAACCAGACTCCCACCACCATGAACAATAATCAGTGGGCGTGCAAAACTCTTTTTATATTCACCAATAACAACAAATAACTTACTTAAAGCATCTTGATTATCGAGCAACACGCCACCAAGTTTGATAATTAATGGTTTCATTTCAATTTCCTAATAGTTTGGGTTATCGTTAATCACATTTTGTTTGAATTTAACATTTACTATCAGCTACCTTTATAACAGCGATGTTGTTTCATCAAACCCGAATCGAATATTCATACATTGCACTGCCTGTGCAGCAGCCCCTTTTAACAAATTATCCTCAACAGAAATTAAAATTAAATGGCGCCCTTTTAAAACAAATCCAATATCGCAATATGGCAAATCGACAACGGCTTTTAAAGCTGGCCAATCTTTTTGATAAACCCGAATAAGGGGTTTATTATCATAATATTTATTTAATGCCCCAAGAACATCGTCAGATGTCACCCCTTCTTTTACTTTACAATTGATTGTTGCATGGATACCTTGTTTAAAACTACCAAGATGCGGGGTAAAGATAACGTCTTGCCCTAAATGGGTAGCAATTTCAGGTTGATGACGATGAGTAAATAATCCATAAGCATGCAAACTCACTTCGCAAAACAAATTATTATGTGAAGGTTTGCGCCCGGCACCACTTACCCCACTTATGGCATTAATGATTGGCCATTGCGTTTTATCGAGTAAATCTTCTTCAAGTAAAGGCTTTAAAGGTAATTGTGAGGCGGTAGGATAACAGCCCGGAACGGCTATCAATTGCGCTTGTTTAATTGCTTCGAAATTCCACTCCGCTAATCCATATACTGCTTTTTCTAACCACTCTTGATGCTTATGTGTAAAGCCATAAAATTCAGTATAAAAAGAGGAAGAATTGACCCGAAAAGCGCCCGACAAGTCAAAAACAGTGCAACCCTGCGATAAGAAAAAAGGCGCGATATCATGACTAACTGAATGTTCAGTTGCTAAAAAAACAATATCGATATCTTTAATGAGCGAAGTGTAGTCTTTAGTGGCAATTAAAGGTAAATCAACGACACCTTTTAATTGTGGGTATAAGTCATAATTAGAAAGTAGCTTACCGCCATCTTGACTATTTTCTGATACCGTCAATGCGACCAGTTCAACATTTGGGTGCTTATTTAAATAATAAGCTAATTTAGCACCTGCATAACCACTCGCTCCAACAATTATTGCTTTTAACATACTATTCCTTATCTTTCTTTAATAATTATTAAGATATAGTAGGTCATTTAGAAAATAAATACAAGCACAAATTGAATTTTTATTCACTTTTAATGAATTTTTTTTCACTTTGGTGTGTTATGGATGATAAACGGTTTTTATCATAAGCAACATTATTATGAGCAACTCAGATAACGTTGATATTAATTATGGGAATCTTTTTATGAGTTTAAAAAGATATCAACCTGCTGAAAATTCAGCAGGTTGGAAGTACAAGGTTATTTTTTCAAAAGACTGGCTGATTTTAATATCGCAATAAGTAGCTCCCAATAACGATAAACACTTTGAATATTCACTTTCTCATCAGGAGAATGAGGCGATACAATTGTTGGTCCAATCGAAATCATATCCATATCCGGATAAGATTTTTTAAATAAACCACACTCTAAACCTGCATGAATAACCATTATTTTCGCTTTTTGAGAGAAAATTTCTTGATATTTATCTTTAGCTAATTGTAAAAGGCTCGAATTCAAATTTGGTTCCCAACCGGAATAACCACCACTAATTTCATAATTAGCATTGACCAATTGACTAAGCGAAACCAATGTAGAAACAACGGCATCTTTACTACTATCAACCTGAGATCGAATCAAGAAATGAACATTAAGTTGATTATCAAAAATATTTAAAATACCTAAATTCAATGAAGTTTCAACAACACCATGAATTTGATTACTCATGCGAATCACGCCATTAGGCGCTGCATTCAACCAATTAATGATTTTATTTTGATGTTCAGTAGTTAAAACACGTTTAATTTTGTCCGATTCAACATCAGATAACGTAATTGATAATGATGGTTCTACCTGCCCAAACTCATTTTGTAACACTTGCTGATACTGTTCAATGATTGACTTAAGTTTAGGTAAATCTTCTTTACTTAGTGTGATTTCGACAAATGCTTCTCTTGGAATCGCATTGCGTAATGAGCCACCTTGAATATCAGCTAACCTAAACGAAATATCTTGAGCATATTCAGCTAAAAATCTTGCCATTAATTTAATCGCATTTCCGCGTCCTAGATGAATATCACAGCCTGAGTGACCACCTTTAAGGCCTTTAAGAGAAATGCGCATGTAACAATCATGTTTTTCCGGCATTACGGCATAAGTCACAGCAAGAGTGGTCGTAAAATCAACACCACCAGCACAACCGGTAAATATTTCGCCTTCATCTTCAGAATCAGTATTAATTAAAAACTGACTTTTTAACCAATTAGGTTGCAAACCAAATGCACCATGCATACCTGTCTCTTCTGATGTGGTGACTAACACTTCAATTGGCCCATGTTCAACAGCAGGATCGATTAATACAGCCAATGCAGAGGCTAGGCCGACACCATTATCTGCGCCTAACGTTGTACCTTTTGCTTTAACCCATTCACCGTCAACGTAAGCATTAATAGGATCGGTAAAAAAGTCATGGTTAGTTCCTTCATTTTTTTGCGGTACCATATCCATATGAGCTTGTAAGGCAATTGAAGGACAATTTTCCATACCTTTGGTGGCAGATTTAGTTAATAAAATATTACCTGCTTTATCGATCTTATGTTCAATATGATGAGAAATGGCAAAATCAACAATATATTTAGTTATCATTTGCTCATAATGAGAAGGGTGTGGAATTTTACAAATATCGTTAAAGATCTGCCAAACAAATTTTGGATTTAAGTGTGAAAGCATATTTTATCCTCAATATTAGATAGCTAATAAATTAATGAGTGGTTTTTTTTGTCTAATCACTCTATAATAAGGTGCAATTTTACATCTATTTCTAGTCCATTAATATTAATTTATTAAAATCGTAAATTCGATTAAAATTGCAGGTTACTCATGTCAATAGAACAAACATTAACAGAAGACGAAATTCAAGCAAAAAAACAGCACAAAGCAGAGCTTATTGCTGAAAAAGAAAAATTCACTGTCACTTGGGAAATGCTACAAGCCTACGGGCGCCAACTCTCTAAACGTCTATTACCCGCTAATCAATGGAAAGGCATTATTGCCGTTAGCCGCGGTGGTTTAGTTCCAGCAGCAATTTTAGCTCGTGAATTAAGTATCCGTTATGTTGATACTGTGTGTATTTCAAGTTATGACCATGATCATCAACGTGAAAAATTAATTCTTAAACAAGCTAATGGCGACGGTGAAGGCTTTATTGTTGTTGATGATTTAGTCGACACAGGTAGCACCGCACATACAATTCGTGATATGTACCCTAAAGCACGTTTTGTTACAATTTTTGCCAAACCAGCCGGCAAACCATTAGTCGATGATTATATTGTTGATATTGATCAAGATACATGGATTGAACAACCTTGGGACACAGGTGTTATGTTTGTAAAACCAATTAGCGATCATAAATAGTCAACAAGGAATCAATCATTATTATGGCTACTACCGAAAACTTATCTGAAAAAATATTTAAACCACAGTATGATTATCCTGAAACATCATCACTGATCAATCGGTTAGATAGTAGTAACGGTAGTAGCATAAGTCCGCTTGATGGGGATGTTGATTCCAGATGGTACCGAATCATCAACCCTATTTTATGGTTCTGGCGTGGTTTACCCAAATTAGAAATTGAAGCCGTGTTATCAAAGATCGCTGCTTCAACCAAACGTCACACCAATGATAAATGGCTTGATTCAGTCATTGGGTATCAACCCGGTAATTGGATTTATGAATTTTTAAACCAAGCAGCCGAATGGCAAGCTAAAGCAGATGGTTTCGATCTGGCAACGCTGACTGATGAAGATAGAAAAAAATTACATGATTATTTTTTAATAGCCAGTGAATATTCAAGTATTGCGAGCTATCCGCATTTTAAAAATGACGAACTGGCCATGTATGCCCAAACTTGTGCATATCAATCTTATCTAAAAGCACTTGAGTTTTCGCCTTACACAACAAAACAGATTGAATTTAAAGTTGAAAATCGCAGTGTTAAAACATTTTTACATTTACCCGAAAACTGTGATGGCGTATGCCCTGTCGTGTTAGTCTGTAATGCATTAGGTAATTTACAAATCGACTATTATCGCTACTTTAGTGAATACTTAGCTCCACAAGGTTTTGCAATGCTAACAGTAGATTTGCCAACTGTAGGCTTTAGTCGAAATTTTGTATTAACTCAAAATAGTAGCCAAATTCATCAAGCAATAATTGAACAACTAGCGACAGTACCTTGGGTCGATAGCAATCGTGTAATTGTTGCAGGATTCCGTTTTGGTTCACACATTGCAACACGTCTTGCTTATTTGATGCCAAATAAAATAAAGGGACTTTTCAACTTCACACCTTTTGTGCATCAAATATTTGTTGATAAAGCCTTACAACAAAATCTACCAAATTGTTACAAAGATATGTTAGCTTGTCGTTTAGGTTTAACATCAGTATCAAATCAGCAGTTAGCAGCTGAATTAAATTACTTTTCTTTAAAAAATCAGGGATTATTAACTCATTCTTGTCCTGTGCCAATCATGAATGTCATCTTTGAAGAGGACAAGTTGAGTAATTTAACTGAAGCAAAATTAATCCAATCTTCAAAGCAAAGCAAAATTGTGACTATTCCTAAAACACCGTTACAAAAAGGCTTACAAAACGCTTTAACTCAATCAGTCAAATGGATGGAATCTATTTTGTAATAGATGATTTAAATAAGATTATTGCTATGACTAATAAAAAAAAGCAAACTGTCGTTATTAAGTTAGGTACCAGTGTTTTAACTGGTGGAACTAAACAGCTAGATCGTGCTCGAATAGTTGAACTGATTCGGCAATGCTCTTATTTACATCAAATTGGTCACAAAATTATTATAGTTACATCGGGAGCAATTGCTGCTGGTCGAGAGTATCTAAACTTCCCTAGCCTTCCAAATACTGTAGCATCAAAACAATTACTTGCTTCTGTTGGTCAAAGTAAACTTATCCAGCTTTGGGAACAGTTGTTTTCAATATATAAAATTTTTATTGGACAAATGTTACTGACACGAGCTGACTTAGAGGATCGTGAACGCTTTTTAAATGCACAAGATGTACTAAAAGCGATGCTAGATAATCATATTGTACCTGTTATCAATGAAAATGACGCTGTAGCTACAGCCGAAATTAAAGTGGGTGATAATGATAACCTATCAGCACTAGCGGCAATTTTAGCTGAAGCCGATAAACTCATATTACTGACAGATATTGAAGGATTATATACTGCCGATCCAAGATCAAATAGCAATGCTCAATTAATTAAAGAAGTTTCTCATATTGATGAGAGTTTACGAAACATAGCTGGTGATAGTGTTTCAGGGCTGGGAACCGGCGGTATGAGCACAAAAATTCAAGCAGCTGAAGTAGCAGGTAGTGCAGGAATAGAAGTAATTATTGCAGCTGGGAATAAAGAAAATGTGATTATTGATGCAGTCAATAATCAATCGGTGGGCACGCGTTTTTTACCACAGAAAACCCCATTAGAGCATCGAAAACATTGGCTATATGGTGCACCTAATGTAGGGAAGGTGTTGCTTGATGACGGTGCTATAAATGCTATTTTAAATAATGGTAGTTCGCTCTTACCAAAAGGAATTATAGCGGTTGAAAAAGATTTTTCGCGGGGAGAAGTAATAAACATCTGTGATAAATCAGGAAAACAAATCGCACGAGGTGTAAGCCGTTATAATAGTGATGCGCTAAAACAAATAGCAGGACATCACTCACAAGAAATTAGTCAAATTATTGGCTATGAATATGGCTCTGTAGCCGTACATCGGAATGATATGATTATCAAATAATAAGGAGGTTAAAATGGGACTAGCTATAGGTGGTGTAATAGCCAACTGGTTTGGTGTATTAATTGCTTACTTGAATTCACTAAATGAATTAGGTTATCAAATATTATTACCGTACACAATAATATCTGCATTAATAAGTACTCTAGGTATTTTATTTGCAGGAAACAATCAAAAATTAGCAGGTATTTTAATTATTATTGGCAGTATACTCTTTGTCCCTTTAGGTTTAATAGGGATTTTTGGTGGAAGAAAAATAATTAACAAAGCTAATGAAAAATCATTAGAAGAAAGACGTGATTTTTAGATAAATAGGATATTAATTTTAAGGTTATGAATGGACTCCAAAACATAAAATGTTTTCATGCTTGACGACATGTCATACCGTTTATTCTATTAAGTATAATTCCTTTGTTCGTTTCTTTGTCTTTACCAAATAACCTAACTATAAGTTCAGATCAGGAAAACAAATCTAACGAGGTGTAAGCTTTTATAATAGTGATGTTCTAAACAAATAGCAGGACATCACTCGCAAGAAATTAGTCAAATTATTAGCTATGAATATGGCTCTGTAGCAATACATTGGAATGATATGATTATCAAATAATAAGGAGGTTAAAATGGAACTGGCTATAGGTGGTGTAATAGCCAACTGGTTTGGTGTATTAATTATTTACTCGAATTCACTATACAACTCAAGTTATCGAATAATATTACCGTATGTAATAATATCTGCGTTAATTAGTACATTAGGTATTTTATTTGCAAGATATCATCAAAAAATAGCAAGTATTTTTATTATTATTGGCAGTATACCCTTTATCCCTTTAGGTTTAATAGGGGTTTTTGGTGGAAGAAAAATAATTAACAAAGCTGATGAAAAAATATGAGAAGAAAAACGTAATTTATAGAAAACTGGATATTAATTTTAAGGACATGAATGGACTCTCAAAATAGAAAATGTTTTCATGCCAGACGACACGTCATACTGTTAATTATATTAAGTATTGTTACTTTGTTTGTTGCTTTGTCTTTACCTGATGAGCTAAAAATAAGTTTAGGATTGCCCATAATCCTAGTTATTCGTGCTTTTTGGCAATACAAATTGGTTTATATTTCAATTGGGGAAGATTTTATTACTTATCGACCTGCTGCTCCAATAAGAAGTAGTATAAGTATACTTTTTAAGGAAATCACATCAGTTAGTTATAAAAATAATAAAGTGATAATCAATTACATAAATAAAATTAGTAACAAGCAATACACTGTAAAGATACCTTTATCAGTTATGGAAGTCGCGGAAAAAGAGAAGCTTTTAAGCACTTTACATATCATCTTGAAAGATAAAGAAAAATAAACTATAAAATTATAATTTTATGCAAAAAAGGATCTTTGCCATACCTTTTATATTAATTTAAAAGTTTATTTTATGAATTTATAATATATTGCCAATGCTGTAATTGAAATTAATTATTATTGAATGATATAGATCATAAATTTAAATATTTAACTAATGGTTGCAGCTTATCAATAAAACATAATTAAAAAGTTACCTAATGAGTATTGAGAACTATTGTGTAAATTAGCGATAGATGATCAAATTTGAGTACTTCGTTAACATATATATCACAGCCTTTATAACATATAGATTTTTTTACTTGCTATATTGGCTTTTTTTACATCAAATACCTTCTTATCTCAGCTTGCCTTTAAGCTTCATAATTGACAATCGCCTGAAAAATACATTATTGTTGGAATAAATTGATTCCTATTAGCAAAATTTGTTTAAAGTGACAGTGCTTACCTCTTTAAATCTATTAATTATTATATACGTTTTATTAATAAGGATTAGAGTGGGATAATCTGTATAATATCATTAGATAAATTATTTTTTAGAGAATCTGTATTCTGTCAAACACAGTTGAGAGTAAAATCTATTAAGGTTAAGCAATGATAAACCAAATTGGAAAGTTAGCAAAACAAGCCTCATATCAATTAGCACAATGCCCAACTAAAATCAAAAATCAGGCTTTAATTAGTATTGCTGATTTATTGGAGCAAAGCTCCCAAAGTATTTTAGAGGCTAATCAAAAAGATATTGCTATAGCAAAAAATCAAGGATTAAGTGAGGCAATACTTGATCGTTTATTATTAACTCCAGAGCGACTATCCTCTATTGCCAATGATGTTCGCAAAGTTGTCGCCTTAACCGATCCTATTGGGCAAATTATTGATGGCTCAATATTAGAAAGTGGTTTAAAGTTACAACGCCAAAGAGTGCCGCTAGGGGTGATTGGTGTAATTTATGAAGCTCGTCCTAATGTTACTATAGATATTGCTGCTCTTTGTTTAAAAACAGGTAATGCAGCGATACTTCGTGGTGGAAAAGAAACGGTTAATACTAATGCGGCTATCATATCGATTATTCAACAAGCATTAAATCAAGCAGGCTTACCTGAATCTGCCATTCAATCAATCGATAATCCTGATCGTAAATATATCTCTGAGTTACTCAAACTAGATAAATATGTCGATATGATTATTCCAAGAGGTGGAGCAGCATTACATCAATTATGTCGAGAGCAATCTACAATTCCGGTGATCACCGGTGGGATTGGTGTCTGCCATATTTTTGTTGATGAAAGTGCCGATATAGAAAAAGCCCTACCGATAATTGTCAATGCTAAAACTCAGCGGCCAAGTACTTGTAATACCGTTGAAACACTGTTAGTTCATCAAAACATTGCGCCGGAATTTTTAGTTAAATTAAGTCAAACAATGGCTGATAATCAGGTAAATTTACATGCTGATAAAAAAGCTTATGAACAATTAAAATCGGGTGAAGCGACAGTCGAACTGGTCAGTGACGAACAATTACGCCAAGAATGGCTCTCAAAAGATCTCAATGTGGTGTTGGTAAACTCAATTGACTGTGCAATAAAACATATCAGAGAATATGGGAGTGGCCATTCAGAATCTATTTTGACCCGTAACTTAGCCAAAGTTGAGCAATTTGTTAACCAAGTTGATGCTGCTGCCGTCTATGTCAATGCCTCTACACGTTTTACTGACGGTGGACAATTTGGGTTAGGAGCCGAAGTTGCGGTCAGTACTCAAAAATTGCATGCCAGAGGTCCAATGGGACTTGAAGCATTAACAACCTATAAATGGATAGGTTTTGGTGATGATTTAATACGAGAATGAATCTAGCACACTGTTCGGCAAAGCCGAACAGCTATTTGGCTTGATCTAGTCAAAATTACGCATCAACAATGCATAATTTAAATCGATATCTTCAGGAATTGGGATGTAAACAATATGACCGTCACCTAATCCGGCAGGCACCGGTTGACCTTTTTTGTTCTCCATTCGTTCAATAACAAAGGTTATATTGCCTTTTGGCGTCATCATTTCAACACTATCACCCACTGAAAACTTATTTTTAACAATAATTTCAGCTAACCCATTTAAACGCTCACCGCTAAACTCACCAACAAACTGTTGTCGTTCTGAAACCGAATGGCTATGCACATAATTTTGCATATCTTCATGCTTATGACGACGCAAAAAGCCTTCGGTATATCCTCGATGAGCCAATGAATCAAGTTCAGCCAATAAATGCGGATCAAAAGGTTTGCCTTCGCTTGCCGCATCAATTGCTTGTCGATAAACTTGTGCTGTTCTGGCACAATAATAGTAAGATTTAGTCCTACCTTCAATTTTCAAAGAATGAACACCGATTTTTGTTAAATCTTCCACTAATTCAACAGCTCTTAAATCTTTAGAATTCATGATATAAGTACCATGCTCATCTTCAAAAGCTTGCATATATTCACCCGGTCGACCGGATTCTTCGAGCATAAATACTTTATCAGTTGTTGGACCAATGCCTAAAGTGGGTTCAACTTGTTGTACCGGTATAGGTTCACATTTATGGACAATCTGCCCTACTTCATCTTCTTTACCTTCAGCAACTTTATACTCCCACCGACAAGCGTTAGTACATGTACCTTGGTTTGAATCACGTTTGTTAATATAACCCGATAATAAACAACGGCCAGAATAAGCCATGCAAAGCGCACCATGAATAAACACTTCTAATTCCATTTCCGGAACTTTTTCTCGTATCTCAGCAATCTCATCAAGCGATAACTCACGGGATAACACCACTCGGGTTAAACCCATTTTGTGCCAAAATTTAACTGTCGCCCAATTTACTGCATTGGATTGTACCGATAAATGAATTTCCATTTCAGGAAAATGTTCCCGAACTAGCATAATTAAACCAGGATCTGACATAATAAAAGCGTCCGGTTTCATATTGACAATCGGTTCTAAATCACGGATAAACGTTTTAAGCTTTGAATTATGCGGTGCAATGTTTACTACAACATAAAACTTTTTACCTTGAGCATGCGCCTCATTAATCCCGATAGCGAGATTTTCATGATTAAATTCGTTATTGCGAACACGTAGACTATAACGTGGTTGCCCTGCATAAACAGCATCAGCGCCATATGCAAAAGCATAACGCATATTTTTAAGAGAACCAGCAGGAGAAAGTAACTCTGGTTTTGTATACAAGTTTGTCATTAAAAAATGCCTCTGATTTCAAGTCAGTATTACTTATTAGTAATAGGTTAAGCAAAATAAGTTGGGCATTTTACGCTTTAGCATTGTGCTTGGCAAATATATTTAAAAATGCCAAAAACATCACAAATGTTCGATGTAAAGAAAATGATTTTTACATTAAAGTATGACAATACTCACATCAATTCACAATATTCAGTTGTATCAAAAATTTTTTATGTATTTTAACTAAACGCATAAAGTTAATAACAAATCCAAGCATTAATTATTTTATACACAAAATTTATTGTAATTATATTGTTGAGGAGAAAACAAATGTCAGAACTGATTAACTGGTATGGTGCGCTGATTGGATTATTCCTGGCTATATTGTTAATTTTAAGGGGCATAAATCCGGTCTACTCATTATTCTTTGGCGCTATCATTGGAGCATTTATTGGCGGGGCGAATTTAATTCAAACTATTGCAATTTTAACTAACGGAACACAAAGCATCATGGGCACAGTGATACGGGTACTAGCTGCCGGCATCCTTGCTGGTGTGATGATGGAATCCGGTGCTGCTGAAACAATAGCACAAGCTGTTGTAAAAAAATTAGGTGAAAAAAAAGCTCTGCTAGCTTTAGCCTTAGCCACTGGCATTATTACAGCTTCAGGGGTGTTTATACCGGTTGCCGTTTTAATTGTTGCACCAATTGCGCTATCTGTTGGCAATAAAATGAAGATATCTCGTTTAGCGCTGTTATTAGCCTTATCCGGTGGCGGAAAAGCAGGAAACATTATTTCACCCAATCCCAATACCATTGCTGTTGCTAATGGATTTAATTTAAGCTTAAGCGATGTTATGATTGCAGGCTTTTTACCGGCACTATTTGGACTATTAGCAACAGTACTGATCGCTTCTTTAATTAAAAATAAAAGTGACACAATTACAAATCAAGAAGTCATGGCATTAAAAAATCAAGAGCAAGATAAATTAGACACCCCATCATTAGCGAAAGCGATTGTGGCACCGGCCACGGCAATTTTATTATTAATGCTTAACCCTATCGGTAATATTTTACATATTCAATTTCTTGCCAATTTAAAAATAGACGCATTATTTATATTGCCACTCGCTGGAATGATTGGCATGCTAGCAATGGGACAACAGAGCAAAATTATTTTATTTACCAAATCTGGAATTGAAAAAATGACACCAACCGTACTAATTTTAATTGGTGCAGGTGCAATCGCTGGATTAATCGCATCATCAAATTTAGCCAGTCAAGTTATAGCAATGATCGAATCAATGGGTATTTCAGGTTACTATTTATCCCCCATTTCGGGAATTTTAATGGCAGCCGCAACAGCTTCGACATCAACAGGCGTCATTATTGCAACCGGCGCTTTTGGCACAACCATTATGGATATGGGCGTTCCAACAATTAGTGCTGCCGTGATGATGCACACAGGCGCTACAGTTATTGACTCCTTACCACAGGGCAACTATTTCCATGTCACAGCCAATAGCATGAACATGTCAATAAAACAACGAATGAAGCTGATTCCCTATGAGGCGCTTGTTGGTGGCACAATGACATTAGTTGCAACAATTTTCTATGCATTTATTTATTAATATCAGGAATAATATTATGAAACACAAAACTTTTGTACTTGCACCCGATTCTTTTAAAGAGTGTTTGACCGCTAAAGCGGTTTGCCAGGCAATGGAGTCCGGATTAAAAAAAGTGTTCCCTGATGCAAAATTTATCCATGTTCCCATGGCTGATGGTGGTGAAGGAACTACTCAATCTTTAGTTGATGCCACAAATGGAACATTACACGCTTGCCAAGTCACCAGTCCCCTAGGTGATAAAATCACAGCTCATTATGGAATTGTAGGAGATAAAACTACCGCCGTCATTGAAATGGCTAGCGCTAGTGGGATTCATCTTGTGCCAAAAACTAAGCGCAATCCACTCATTACTACAACCTTCGGCACCGGAGAATTAATCATTGAATGCCTAAAACATGGCGTTAAAAAAATTATACTGGGTATCGGTGGAAGTGCGACTAATGACGGTGGAGCAGGAATGGCTCAAGCATTGGGTATAAAATTTTATGATAATGAAGGTAAAGAACTGCCTAAAGGTGGTGGTGCATTGGGTAAATTAGCCAAAATAGACATAATGGAAGTTAACCCACTTTTACGCAATATCGAAATCATTGTTGCCAGTGATGTAAGCAACCCATTATGTGGCGAAAAAGGCGCATCTTGCGTATTTGGTCCACAAAAAGGGGCGACGGCTGAAATGGTTAAACAATTAGATCATAATTTACAACATTATGCTTCAATCATTAAATCACAGCTAGGTAAAGATGTAGCAACGATTCCCGGTGCAGGTGCTGCCGGCGGGCTTGGTGCAGGTTTAATGGCATTTACAAACAGTAAAATGCAAAAAGGAATCGACATTGTTATCCATTACAGTGAACTACGCCAAAAATTAAAAGGTGCTGATTTTTGTTTTACAGGAGAAGGCGGCATTGATTATCAAACTAAATTTGGTAAAACACCTTATGGTGTTGCGCAAGTTGCTAAAGCGCAAAATGTGCCGGTAATTGCACTAGCGGGGACTATCGGGAAAAATATTGAAGAGCTCTATCCAAATGGAATTGATGCAATTTTCGGTATTATTCCTTCCGCATCACCAATTGAAGAACTCTTATTAAACGGCTTTAAAAATATTGAGCAAACAAGTGAAAATATTGCTCGTTTAATCAAAATTAGCCAAACATAAAACTAAAGCGATTAGTCTTCATGGGTAATAATACGCAACATCGTACTATTACCCAGTCGATTAGGAAAAACGAAAGATTTTTTTATTTTTTAAATAATTAATAAAACTAAAAACATTATTTATTGATGACAAATGATAGATTAAGCAAAAAAGCAATAATCAATTAAAACACGTTTGAATATTAAACGCTAAAACGAATCATCCTTATAAATTAATGGTAGATATTCATTCCAACGGTATTCTCGAATTGGCATAGGTTTAGCATTTTCGAAATACAACACTAAAGCTGGTTTAATACCATTCCAATTATCAACAAATTCATAGCGCACCAAAAAGCCTTCATTGATTAATTTTTTTGCTTTTGCATGATAGTTAAAATAGCTCATATGCGGGTTATATAATTAGTTTAAGTTAGCATTAGAATAATAGATTAATATTTGTACCACGCCTGAATTTGTTGATCAATGACATCTAGGAAATTTATTCTAACGATATATTCTAAATTAATTCTCTGTATTAATTGTGTTAAAAATTAATACTGTCTTTCTGCTCCCCAATAGCATTTGGGGTTTTTGGTGTTGGTGTTAATACATATGCAACAACAGCGGCGACTACAGCAACAATTATGCTAACAACGACCGACGCTTGCTGACGATTAACAATGACAACTTTATCAAAAATACTCGCTTTTCTGGATGAATCATAATCAAGCGGTTTTTTTTTCATTGTTTAAATAGACATCTGTAATGTTGTTAACAAAGCCTTTTGGAAATTTATTACGAATATTTTGGAGAAGTGAAAGAGAGGTGTCGAGTTGATATATTTTTTTTCGGTCAGTCCGTTAGGGTCTTTATGATATATCAGCATATTGGTAGTACTCCACTTTTGTATAGGCTTTTTCTATTGCTTCCAGCTTGTTATATTGAACTTGTCCGCCTTGAATTTCATTTCCTTTAGCGTGCAACATATGGGTATCTATCACAACACCCACATGAGACGGAAGATCACCAACATAAGCAAGAAACACTGCATTGTTACTCTTTTCGCATGGTTTCCAGTTTCTAAGTGATTCTGGGATGGCTTCATTTTGAATTGTCGTTTTCTTTGATTGATAACCGATTATTGTTTTTAATTCGATAGAAAGTACATGCTCTATCTACCCATTTTATATCAATCACCTTGTTAAAAAATTCATTAACTGTCATTTTTTTATGCTTAACCCAGTCCTCTGTATTCTTCAAGCGTATAAATTGGGTTGCTCTCTGTATGCCTAGGTTTTGCCAGAACCATTGGATTATCATCCGTTGCTTTAATTTCAACGGTAGTGCGGTTAAATCTTATGTCCTCTTCTGATATATAAAGTGAGTAGCGTTGTATTGGTTTATTCATTGATAGCTCTTTATATTGTTCATAAATCATAGATATAGGCTCTTGCCAGCCAAAGGGGGATATCGAATTCACAATTTTTTTGATTTCATCACCAATATGAATGCGTGAAAACTGTAAATTTAATTTTGGAGTTAACTCAGAACCCTGATCTGGCAAATTGATTTTTGCTGCGACAAGTATAAATTCATTACCGGCAAACGTTAAAGGCTTAAATTGATTCAAGATCAATCTCAATGGTGCTTTAAACTCCGGGTGATGAAAAGTTATAGTGTCGTATTCTTCAGCGGGGTTCTTCTGTGTGAAAAATTCACGTTGTTCTTGTGATATAGTCATGTCTAACCTATATTTTTCATATTGACATTAATAATCTGATCAAACTGACTACGTGCTTTATTTGAGTAATAAGCTTCATGATTGATAATATCGAGAGGTATATAATCTGGTGGTGCGTAATTATTAATTAATATCTTTGCGCTGTAGCTCCATTGAAGATGATTATTTCTTGTTGTGTTCAATAGTGAATCGCGTAAAAAACGACAATTCATTGTTTGTGATGTATCCCACTCGGTCGCTAATTTTATATCAAATGGTAAAAAACCTTTTTTAAAACGTTATTAAACCAGTTTAAAAAAATTTGTGCTCCATAATCTAATAAAACAAAACTATTATCTCTTAAAATAGTCTGTTCTTGCGCTAGACGTTTAAAATAGAGTTTACCGCTTCGTGCTTCTATTGTTGAAAACTGAGCCTTTTGTTGTCTTGAATAAGTGCTTAGCTGCACTGTTTTTTGCTCTAATGGATAATCATTCATTATCACTCCTGTTTTTTAGATAATAAAAAACCCGCCGAAGCGGGTTGATATAAATTGTAATTAACTAATTATTTCTAATAACTTTTCTAACCCACCTACTCGGCGGTAAACTTTTTTTGGGCAGTCAATTATTCTATTCTATTGCAAGTTGCTACTGCATTTATCTTGTAATTTTTTTTATTATCTTGGTTCAATTCATTATCTTTATGGGTTGCTATATGTTCTTCTGTTTTAGTAAATTTATTTTGTGATTCTTTTTTGATTGTGTGTGTAAAGCTGTGATTAACATCTTCTTGTTCATGTGATTTAAGTTTCCCTGAATATTCATCAATTACATCACTTTCTATCCAGTTATTATTTTCCTCATCAAATATATATAATTTCTCATTTTCAATTTTATATTCTTCAGTAAGTGAAACATTAAGGCCGTCTTTTACATAGTCGACAAATTTTTCATTCTGAAATTTTATCCTATAACTTGTAAGATCACACTTCCATTTACCAACAAGATACTCTTTAGTAACCTTATCATCTCCACAGCCAGTTAAAACAAACCCGATTAATCCAAGCAATGAAATTTTTTTCATATCATCTCCTTAAATTTTAGGTAATGGTATGAAATTTATTATTTAATATCAATTATAATTTAGATTGGACATTTGTTGTGCTCGATATGGCTTGCCAAACTTCGCCTGTATGCTCTTTAATATCATTAACGATCTCTCGTTTTGCTTGTGTTACTGCGGTTCTGATAATTTAATTTTCATAATCAATTGATGGCTTACTAACTTCAACACCACTTGCATAGTTTTCTACAATAAAATTCCATTGTATGTTTTGACCTTGATTGGAAGTGATTTGTCGATTGCTTAATACTCGTCCGTTTTCGCCTGGTATTAAATACTGTTTGCCACCTTCACCGACTCGGTACATTGAATTTACATCTACTGGACCGCCGTTTTTACGCGCTCCAGCAATGGACATTGCACAGACATTATACCTAATGCTGTACCGTATACTGTTGCGCCTGTCGTTGCTGCCGAGCCATATGATGCAATTGACGCAAGCATGACTGCAGATTTGTACGCTGCTACTAATGCAATTGCCTCTGCTGTTTGTGTAGCTGTAGTTGCTGCTGATGTTGTTTTAGCTACAATAGCGTTTTTAACGTATTGCATACCCATTTGAACAAGTGACCCGATAGCTTCGTTTAAAACCACGTTAGCAAATTTTTGCATTGCCTGTGTAGCGTTCATCGTGCCAGACATAAGACCAGATATCGTACTTGTTACACTGCTTGCCTGTCCTTCGAGTGAAAAAGCAAGAAACTCGTTAGCGTCACTTTGATTGCGTTATATTTCCCATTGGGCGTCAATACGATTTTGCTCGAACTGATGATTAGCTGCTTCACGTAATGCAATAGCATTTTCTTCAGTCAACAACTTCTGATTTTCAAACTCTTGAACAAGCGCCATTTTTAAGCGGTTTGTTTTTATTATTTACAGTTAATTGTCAATTAATAATTTATTTAATTCTCTTGTGATTAATTTTTTATATAATGGGATCATAACTGGAGAATCATTTACCGCTCGCAGAACATCTCTGATACAATTTATTGACAAATCACCTCTATAAAACTGATCAAAGTTGTTATCAAATTCACAATTAAAAAAAGATATGTCATATGCATTATGCGCATCTATACAATTTAAATATGAATCCCAATTTAAAAATGGATGACTTTTCTTATCTAATTCTACTTGGCATTTATTTAACTCTTCTTTCGAACGTATGAAATCAGGGATATTTGAATTAATCAATAAAACTAAAAGAGGTTCACAGCAACAGATAACATGATATTTGTTTTTAGGTGGCGTGGTAAAATGGCAATGAGTAAAAATCACAGCTCCTGCTTTAAATTGTTTTTTCCTAAACTCTTTGGGGAAATTGCTACCTAATAAAACCATTCTTATCCAGCCAAATACTCTCGTAATGTATCAGAATGAGTAGAATGATTAATTATCTCATCAATTGAAATCTCATTATTTTGATCAGCAGTATAATATAAATCATCATGACTAAAGCTTTCTAATTCATTAAAGCTCATCCCTTTGATTTTTTCTATTGCCTCATTTAAGCACTCAATATCACTCTCACTGAGGTAGTCCATATTAGCTGCTCTTTTTGGGACTAGCTTATGCAAGCTCTTTTTATTTGAAAAATAAGTCAGATGTTTCTTAACTTCAGGATAATTACGGTTATCACCTCTAGCACTCTTAATCATGTCATATATATTAGATAAAACTGGACCGTTTTTCATGGCAATAACACGATCATCAATAACAAAGCGACCATACTTTTCGAGATGATATCTGTTCGCAAAATAAATAATTTTACCTGTATGATACATATACTCAACCTTAGAAGACACATACAACAATACTTCTAACGCTTTAGAATAATTAAATCTATCAGTAATCATATAATTTCACCTCAGAATATGATTAATAACTCAAGTTATTAACCTAACAAAATTATATTCAACTTAAAGCATCAATACAACAATTTGTTTACCTTTTAGTAAACAAAGCGCAATAAACTAAATTAGCTTAATCTATTTTTCAGACTGCATAGTAACGAATTTATTATTATCCTGAATTTTTTCTATCAGTTTGTTGCGCTCACATTCCCAATTACTCGGCGGATACTTTTTATTCCATGCGGTCATCAGTTTGTGTTCTGAAACAAAGAAATTGATATTGTATTTTATCTGACATGTAGAAATATGTGCGAGCTATAACACCACAAATTTCGTCATGAGGCTGAAATTTTCGGGTTTGAAAATCTACGGCGCTTTTGCATTGTCCGCACTGCGTGAACTCACTAGTAAACTGTGAATATCTGAAATTAGAACGGACGCCATTCACTTTACCGATTGACGGTTGTAAGTTGTGCAAGTCGCCTTCCATTTCATTGAAGGTCACATCTTTTTTACAGTCGTTTTGCCAGCATCGTAGATGCCAACCAGAATTTTCGGCCGGTATTATGTACTTCCCCTCGATACGAGATGCTCTATTGAAATTCTTCCTTGGCTCATATTCGCATTTAGTGAAATCGACGATACCTTTCTTGCCTGTCCATGAAAGCTCACAGCCGCAAAAAAAGTTGGTTGTTCTGGGTTTGATTTATATAACTGAATTAGTTTTGTTTTTGCTGTATTGACATTTTACGCAGAGTGAGAAAATAGAGGGATAAATAGCAGAGCAACAAGAAACTTTTTCATAAATCCATTTAAAGCAAAGAAAAAAGTAAAGCCCGCGCTAGCGAGCTTCACATACTAAAATACCATTCTGAAAACTTTATACCACTTCATTCAGCAGAAATTAAGTGTTTTTTATTCTTTTGATAATTTTTTATTATTGTTATCAAAAAGTGGGGGATTTTAGGTGTTAATATTTAATACGGCGTCTCCTGACTGATTGTATTCTTTTGGTAGAACCTAATTTTTATCAAAAGGTTTCCTGTTTTTAGCTAAAAGTTCAGCTTGAACAGATTCAATTAATCGAGAATAGAGTAAATTATTATTTTTTGCGCTTTCATATGTTCCTTTGTTTTGCATCATAGCCAATATCTCTTGACGATCTTCTTTAAGAAGATTTATCATTTCAATTACATCTTCCGGGATTTTTATTGTTCCCTGCTCCCATCTTTGCCAAGTTCGCACATGGCAGTCACCAATAAATCGAGCTGCTTCTGATACATCTAGGAAAAAAAGACGCCGAAGCGCCTTTAACTCGGTATTAGTCATAAACTCTCTCCATTTCATTACTTAGAGAATCGGCATCCATCCCTCTGTAATCTTCGACTAAATAATTTTGTTTAATGTAGTCATCTTTCCAGAGATTGATTCGAACCAGTCCTAATCTAGGTATACACCATAGGTCGTAAATGCGACCGCGTCAACTATTATTTTCTCATTTTCCGCTATAAAATAATTCTATCTTTAACTATTTCTAGCTCAGTCCCAGAATTTATTTTTAGTGACGCAAAATAGCCTCTTAAAAAGTCTTCACCGCTTTTTATGCACTGATTTGCAAAATCCCAAGTTATTTCTAACTTTTTTGCAATCGCTGTTAGAGATAAAGGTTTTACAATATAAATATTATCAACTCTAATCCCTCTTGATACTCTTTTTATTGGCGCTCCGTGAGCACATTGTGCAAACCGCGCCATTTCCTTGCGCATGCTTCTATCAGTTACAACATAGTCTGTGATAATTTGTTTTTCACCGAAATAAAATAAAATTAAAACTTCATAAATATCTTTTGAATAAGATATGTTTAATCTTAATATTTCAAGTTTTGTCCATAACAGATACCTTAATTATTGTTATGAGCATAAGTATTACATTATGTAATTTATTATTTCAGTGATAATTACATTTTGTTGGTTGTTAATTTAATACATTCCATAATAATTAAAGCTGGAGGAGCTTATGAATACTTGTAAAAATATAATTAAAAAAAGAATGCAAGATATTGGCGAAACACAAGAAAGCCTTGCCGAAAAATTGAGTGTATCTTAAGGAAGTATTGCGCATTGGCTATCCGGATCCGGAGGAAGAAAGCTGGACACTGATATTATCGCCTCAATGCTTAATGCAGTTGGAATCAGTGAATTAATCATAAATGCTGATGGCTCAGCATCATAAATAATATGCAAAACAAACTCAATAAAAATAATTTTCAAATTGAGGGTTTAGATATTAAAGCTAGCGTAGGAGCGGCCTACCTAAATTCGGATGTAAAGGAAGTGATTAAATTAATAGAATATGATTCAGAGCAAGCAAAAGACCTATTTAATGGAGTGAATACTGAAAATTTAAAAGTTATAATTATATCGGGCGATTCAATGCAAGGCACGTTTTAAGTGGCGACTCGATCTATATAGATGTTCCAAAAAAAGAATTTAACGAAGATGGAATATATGTATTTACATTTTGTAAAATTTTGTATGTTAAACGATTACAAATAATAAAAAATACAAAGAATGGGATATAAGCGAAGATGAATTGACCAACTTTATATAAATGGTAAAGTAATGCTAAGTCAATCAATATTATTGAGAAAACACGGCTAACCACTTCGATTGTTTTTGTTTAACAAAACTATAATCATGATTAGATATATATTAAATAATAATTTAAGGAGAAAACAGTGAGTTATATTTATGAAACAGTTCAAATCCCACCAAATATTAATGTAGGAAAAAAGGATAAAGGCAATGAAGCTGGAGCTTATTTGCGTGAAATAATAAATAACAAAGCCAACGATAATTGGGAATTTGTAAGCGTTGAGAGCGTTGGAGTAAGAACATCTCCAGGGTGTCTTGCTGCTCTTTTAGGAAAGAAAGAAGAATATTCTATTTATTATGTGATTATCTTTAGACGTGAAGTGGCTTAGTTTTAAATTAATATATCTATATAGAGCGATAGCCCCCAATCGCATTCGCTCAGCATGTAGATTCGAACCGTCTTGCTCAGAATATGCCTTATTAGCAATTGAAAAATATGGCGTATTAAAAGGGTGGAAAATGACATTAGGTAGATTAATGAGATGTAAACCACCAAATGGCGGCAAAGATTATCCGTAACAACCGCTTCGGCGGTTTTTTTAAATAAAAAGAGCAGAAGGAATAGTTTAAAGGAAAAAAGAAATATAATCCATGAAGGTGAAATTGTTTTGGGTGAAACAATAATACCATGTTATGTTTTAACGGATGGAACTAGGTTTTATCTGGTAACGCGATGCAAAATGCATTGAAGTTGCAAGAAGAGCATGAAACAAAATCAGGGACAAGGTTGGCCAGATATTTGAATCAAAAAACGCTCGAAACCTTTATTTATAAGGACAAAAGCCTTGACCACTACAACCCAATTGAGTGTTATAAAGGGAATCAAAAAATTAATGGTTATGAGGCAACAATACTCGCTGATATTTGTGAGGCATTTCTCGAGGCTAGAAATAATATCAATTTATCCACGAGACAGAAAATCATTGCTGATCAATGTGAAATATTGATTAGGGGTTTTGCTAGAGTTGGGATTGTAGCCTTAATAGACGAGGCTACCGGCTATCAATATGAAAGAGAAAGATTTGAATTACAAAAAATTCTAACTGCTTATGTCTCAGAAGAAATATTGAAATGGCAACTGACATTTAGGGATGATTTCTATAAAGAAATTTTTAGATTGTGGGATTTACCATTTATACCTAAATATATTAAAAATAAACCTTCATTTATCGGCAAATTGACCATTAAATACATATATGACCAAATGGCTAGAGGTGTAATTGAAAAAGTAAAAGAGAATATTGGAAAAACAGAAAATGGGAACTGGAAATATAGATGACATCAATCTTTAACTTCTGATGTTGGACGGGAGCACTTGAGAAAACAAATCGTTGAAGTTACACCGACGCTAAACTCACCCCAAAAAGAAGATTTTTTCTAACTTCATATTCTAAGTATTTTCCAAGTGTTTTAATTTTCTGGTCGGTTACTTTTTTAATTTATTGATTTATTTGATATTTTAATGGAGGCGCGTCCCGGAGTCGAACCGAGGTAGACGGATTTGCAATCCGCAGCATGGCCACTCTGCCAACGCGCCGTTAAGGTCTATCTGAATAGGTGGCAAATATTAGCATCGCCTTGTTTAGACGTCAAGTTTAAATAGCTTATAATTACAGCAGTCATCGTTTTTCGCAATAAATTTTACAATCTAGGCTTTTTTGTCAAGAAATTTCAGATTTCATATACGTTTTAGTATAAAAACACACATCGCATGGCATGCATATCATTTAAATTCATCTAAATAAATAATTTGCCCTGATTGTTTTAAGTGTTATTTTACCCCAACACGACTGTTAACTTTAAGCATTGCCATATTGAGCAAAAGGGACTTAATTTAAATTTAGATATTATAGACAACTTTTTTATCTTATAATTTTTTACAATTTACTCGCTAATTTTGTATACTCCACATAGCCATATTTAAATTTGAGGTAAGCCATGATTGATTTAAAACTTAGAGAGGTGAAAAAAGATCTTTCAGAAAAAGAGCTTGCCGTCGCTCAATATATTCAAGCGAATACACAAGCGCTTAAAAATATGAGCATACAGTCATTAGCCAAATTAAATCATGTCAGCACCACAACAATTCTACGCCTTTGCAATAAATTGGGTTATAACGGATTTAGTGATTTTAAAGTTGATCTGATCTCTTCAATTCCTCGAAAAATCAATGCTGAAATACTTCAAGACGACATCAATCTTAATGACTCCTTACAAGACGTTAATAGCAAAGTACAAGCTATGGAAAAATCCTCAATTGATGAAACCTACTCTATGGTGAATATCGAATCGCTAAATAAAGCAATCGATCTTATTATTAAAAGTAATAAGATTATTATTTATGGCACCAGTAGCAGTGGATTGGTTGGAAAAGAACTGGAATATCAATTAATTAAAATTAAAAAAGATGTTAGCTGTCATTTCGATTCGCATATTCAAAAAAGTATCGCGAATACATTAGACAAAAATGATCTGGTTATCATTATTTCACATTCGGGCGAAACACCGGAATGTATCGATTTATTGAAATTGGCCAGAAAAAATAGTGTTCCTTCGATTGCAATTACCAAAATGGGACAAAGTCAGGTCTCTTTATTAGCGGAAGTGATTTTACATACTACATCAACGGAACATGCTTCCCGTTTAATTCCGATTCGTTCAAAAATTTCTCAACTTTCAGTCATCAATATGCTGGTTACCAATCTATTTATCCGAAAATATGATGAACGCTTGTTGTTACAAACCCAAAATCGTGAAGAGCGTAAATATCCTCATCGCTAAATTTAAACGTGATAAGTGCCCTTCTGTCTTTGCTATAGAAATCACATTAACTCATCTCCTGCATGCTCATCAAATTAGCTAATTTTTAGCGCTGATAAAATCGATTAAAAAATTTCAATAAACATGATCAACTTCACAAATTTCTAAAAATCTCAAAAAAAGAGATGACTTATATTTTGCTTAGATGTAATTTTATTACTAAATAAAATTATATTTAAAGTAATATTGTTACAAAGATTTCAAATGTAGTTAAAAAAAGGAAATAAAAATGCAAACACAAATTCCCATTATTTTAGCTAGCCATGGACCATTTGCTCAAGGAGCGCTTGAATGTGCGCAGATGCTAATGGGGGAACAGCAAAATATCGACGTTATATCGGTTTTGATCGATAGTAATGTTGACAATTTAAGGCAACAAATGCATGACAGTTATCAGCAGCTTAATAGCGGTAAAGGTGTAATTATCTTGGTCGACATCTTAGGGGGAACGCCGTGTAATTTGGCTGGCGAACTGTTGTTAAATCATGATGATGTCCTGTTATTTTGTGGTTTTAATATTCCGGTTTTGCTTGAAGTTTTAAATAATCGAGAAGGTACGCTTAATGATGTTAAATCAGCCATTGAAGAAGTCTTTCCACAAAGCTGTATTGACGTACGACAAGTACTAGATTCTCAGCGTGAAACATCTATAGATTTGTAAGGAGAACACCATGCCAATTAATGTAGCAAGAATTGATGATCGTTTGATTCATGGACAAGTTATCACAACTTGGGTAAAAAATTTTGATATTGAACAAGTATTGATTATTAATGATAAAGTTGCCGCTGATAAAGTTCAGCAATCGGTACTTACCATGTCTGCCCCACCAGATTTAAAAGTATTGGTCTTTGGCGTTTCACAATTTATCGACATATTGAAAAAAACCGAAATTAAAAAACGTACGATGTTACTTTTTACAAATAGTATTGATGTCAACAAATTGATCGAAGGTGGTCTGAAAATTGACAAGCTCAATGTCGGTGGGATGCGAATGCAAGATGGTCGACATCAATTATCAAGGGCGGTATCGGTGACAGCTGAGGAAGAACAAGCATTTAAAAATATTATAGCCAATAATGTCGAAGTTGAAGTTCAGATGGTACCCAAAGATCCAGTTGTCGATCTGAAAACCCTACTTAACTAATCTAATTATTTAAAGTTTTATCTAAAAATTTGGAGGTTAACTTATGTTAACACAGGCTATTCTTGTCGCCATTTGGGCGGGAATCTGTTCGATGGATGACGTCGGACCACAAATGTTACGTAGGCCATTGTTAACCGGTACCATAGCAGGCATCATAATGGGTGATATGGTTCAAGGCTTGGCAATTAGTGCAACGTTGGAATTGATGTGGATGGGTATCGGAAACGTAGGCGCCTACTCAGCACCCGATATTGTTGCTGGTGCGATCATTGGCGTGTCACTCGGTATCACCACCGGTGGAGGCATTGCAACCGGTATTGCGCTTGGTGTTCCTGTATCTTTATTATGTCAACAATTGTTAATTATATGGCGTTCTTTCGCTTGCTTTCTTAATCCTTGGGCTGAACGCTCTATTTTAAACGGTGACTATAAAGGATTAGCGCGAGTTCACTTCTTTTCAACACCTCTTTGGTTTTTAATTCGAGCAGTACCTTGTTTTATTGCTATCTATTTCGGTAGCGATCTGGTTAAAACCATTCTTGATGCTATCCCACAAAGCATCATTGATGGCATGGGGGTAGCCTCGAAATTAATTCCTGCGGTAGGTATTTGTATTTTACTGTTAATGTTATTAAAAGGACGTATGTGGTTTTTCTTCCTGCTCGGTTTTATGCTAACCACTTATCTAAAACTGCCAATTATTCCAATTACCTTTATCGCTTTGGCGTTTGCCGTGCTTTATGACATGGCATCAAGTGGTAGTAAAAATCATCAAGAACAATCAGATAATAATCAAAAATCAAATAATACCGAAGAGGAATATGATCTATGACCAATCAAAACAAAATCACCAAAAAAGATCTTAATCGCATCTTTTGGAATTTACAAACTATGTCTTTTTCTTACAACTATGAAAAAATGCAGATGATTGGCTTTGCGCATTGTATGACGCCTGTCTTAGATCGTCTTTATAAAGATGCAGACAAGCAAACCCGTGTTACTGCCATGCAACGCCATTTAGAATTTTTTAATACGCAAGTAAATGCAGGTGCACTGATTTTAGGCGTCACTGCCGCCATGGAAGAGAAAACGACCGAAGCTGAAAAAGAAGCCGTAGTCTCAGTAAAAGCGGGATTAATGGGACCATTTGCCGGACTTGGCGATAGCTTGCTCAAATTTACCTGGATGCCGATCTGCGGCAGTATTGGCGCTGCCTTTGCGCTACAAGGAAATATCATAGGTCCGATTTTAATGTTTTTGATCTACAATCTGGTTAATGTGCTATCTAAATACTTTTTTATTCATTATGGCTATAACAAAGGTGTCGATCTGATTGAACAGTCAAAAAATTCCAACATCATTCAAAGAATTAGTAATCTGGCTAATGTTGTTGGGGTAATGGTACTTGGATCACTCATTGCCACTACGGTAAAAGTGGCCACCCCGCTACAGATAAATGTTGGCGATCAATCGATTCAAGTTCAAGAGATGTTTGATAAAGTCATGCCAAATTTTCTGACCTTAATTTTTGCTCTAGGCACATTCTTTTTGGTTAAGAAGTTTCAAGGTAAATATACCGTTGCGTTAATACTGGCGGTAATGGTAATCGGTGTGATCTTTTCAATGTTAGGTATTTTAAAGTAGGAATGAAACATGACAACGACAATTCAAACAGCTTCAGTAATGCGTAATAAAGCCGGCCAATTAGAGGTCACTTTTGATAACATTGAAGGCAAAGCAGCTAGCTTATACTGGACAAGCTATGCTAATGCCAATACCAATGACAAAACACTTATAGGTAAGCAAATTCAAAGCCCTTTTATTTTTGATGATCCTTTAAATGGTAAACAACGAATTTATCTTATTTTAGAGATTGAAGGACAACCCAATTTTTTATTTGCCGAACGTACTTTACCGATCACTGGATTAAATAATTTTCGTGATTTCGGCGGCTATCTGGGACATGAAGGTAAACGGGTCAAATGGGGACAGTTGTATCGTTCTAATCATCTGTATGGTTTAAAACCGGATGCACAAGAGTATATCAAAGCGTTAGGAATAAAAACAATTATCGATTACCGCAGTACTAATGAAATCAAAACCAGTCCCAATACGTTTGTCGGCGAAAAGCAAACTTTTCATTTAGATGCATCAGCCCAAACCGCAGAGTTAGCAGCACAATTTGCCGCTGATCCTAGTGATGAAGATCGTGCTTTGATTGAAAGTGTGCTACGTGATATACCGAAAGAGTTAGTTAATGGTGATGGCATTCAAGTGCTTGAGCAATATCGTAATTTTGTCTTAAGCGAAAAATCGAAAAATGCTTATCGACAAATGCTTAAAGTCTTATTAGATGCCAACAATAGCCCGAGTTTACAACACTGTCGAGGCGGAAAAGACAGAACGGGTTATGGCGTATTATTAATTATGATTATGCTCGGTGTATCTGAAAAAGATATTATTGCCGATTACATGCTAACTCACGATAATCGCTTAGAGCGCAATAAAATCAAAATGGCCGCTTATCGTAAGATTACGGATAACGAAGATGTATTAGGCTATTTACTCAGCTTAATCGATACCCGTGAAAGTTTTGTTGTTGAAATCCTCAATACCATGAAGGAAGTTTCCGGTACACCAAGTAATTATATTAAACAGGCTTTAGGATTTACTGATGAAGATTTCCGATTAATGCAATCTATCTATTTAGAATCTGATTAACCTACCATTATATTAAAGCGCAATGATATTGCGCTTTAAATTTTCGTTATATTTGATTTAGATTTTTATTCTGTCTTAAAACATTCAAACTGGCGATTGCTTTTTTTTATCTAAAAAACCAATCCTCGATTTTTAAAGTACTATTAATTTGCTAAATAGCGTTATTTCGATATTCTGAGACTTGACCGCCAAAACAGTGATAAGTAGTAGTCATATAATAATAGGCAGTGAAAAGCGCTGATACTGGCAGTTTAAAAGGTAAAATGTCATATAAAAAAGGGCAAATATAATTTGCCCTTTTACTCATTGATAGAATCAATTTTAAACTTAACCAATCGACTCTACTATTTCATTGAGATAAGCCATTTACCATTATCTTTGATTAACGTTAGCTTTTGATCAAGCTTAGTATTATCTTTGAAAACAACGGTAATATCTACGATGCCCTTAGTTTTGTCATCATTGGTATATTGGATAGGTGCACATTCCACTTTATCCAGTCCACCATGACTTTGAGTCTCTTCATAAGAAGTTTCCATTGATTTTGCTAATTTACTCTTAATCATAGCTTTCACGTCGACTCCTTCAGGTGCATCTTCTTTCGGAAGATAAATAAGATCAACCACCGTATCGACATCCTTATTGTAACCAGCTGTTATGAAGGTTTCGGCTACTTTTTCAGGGGAATCGCCTGATGAACAAGCATTGAGGAAAAACGCAAGTAGAAAGATACTGCAAAATTTCATTATTAATTTCATTTTTATTTCCATTTCCAGTTAATTTATATAAACGTTATTTAAACACATTCCTCAAAACAACCGCAAAAGGTCAAATGAGGAAAGGTATAAAAATAATACTATGCAATCGCTAAATTGCAAAGCAACTTTGTTTTTTTTACCTTATTGATTGCACTGTGCCAAGTGAAATGCCCTACCTTGTGCAGGTTTAAGAGCAATGCAAGGAGTCGATCACAATGCTTCTATAAGCGTTTCAAGCAATGGTTTATTAGTATGATTGAATTTTATTACCACTTAGTAAAGACTAAGTTAATTCATTTTGTTCAGATAATCCAAAACCAATCTTTATCACAAAAATAATGATCAAATTTACCTTGATGAATCAGGATTATTAATACCTCTACTAATTCGGATATTTATAGATCCAGATCAAATCTTTATATTTAGCAAATGCGTTGGGATAAAGGTAATTCCCATAAAAAAGCGCAAAATCAGAGTGTTGCCACTCAACATTAAAATCAGGCATGACTTGAATAATGGCATCATAAAGCAACGTTGTACAATATAGATGAGGCTTTTCACGGGATGCTAATACAAATTTTTCACCTAATTTTGTCTGTAATATATCAGCTACTTGTTGCTTTTGTTCATCCGTCAAAAAAATAGGTCTTGCAATAGCATAGGTTTGGGCGAGATCTGGCGATATAAATTCATCTAATGTTGATATCAACACTTGGCTAGGCCGATTTTCAAAATCATCGGTTGTAGCATGGATAATTTTAACTTCAGGCGCTACTGATATTATCATGCCAATATGTGAAAAATCACCACCACCTAATTGTTTAACTAATAAACTATCGATGGCTGTCCCTTGTCTAAAAATCCAATCCCCAATTTTTAAAGTACTGCTAATTTGAGAAATAGAGTCATTTCTAGATTCTTGGGCATTGACCGCCGAAACATTGACAAACAGTAGCCATATAATCAAAAAATAGCGAAAAGATCTCATAATAGTATTTTCAAAAGGTGAAATGTTACATAAAAGAGGGTAAATATAATTTACCCTTTTACTCATTAATAAATTCAATATTAAATTTAATTAATCTAATATTATTTCATTTCGATAAACCATTTGCCATTATCTTTGATTAATATTAACTTTTTATTAAGCTTAGTTTTATCTTTGAAAACAACGGTAACATCTACGGTGCCCTTAGTTTTGTCATCATTGGTATATTGAATAGGCGCGGTTTCAATTTTATCAAGCCCACCATTGCGTTCTGCTGATTCTAATGAGGCTTCGAGTGCTGCACCCAATTTAGACTTAAGCATGGCCTTCATGTCGATTCCTTCAGGAACATCTTCTTTTGGAATATACATAAGATCGATGACTGTATCGATATCTTTATTGTAACCAGCTTTCATGAAGGTTTCGGCTACTTTTTCAGGGGAGTCGTCTGATGAACAAGCACTGAGGAAAACAGCAATTAGAAAAATACTACAAAATTTCATTATTAATTTCATTTTCATTTCCATTTCGATTAATTTATATATACATTATTTAAACACTTTCCTCAAAAAAACTCCGCAACGAGGAAAGGTACAAAAATAATACTATGCAATTGCTAAATTGCAAAGCAACATTGATTTTTATCTTTATATTTTTCCTTGTTATTCATTTAATTATCATAAGCAGTTATATTTAGGGCATGTAGAGCTTGGAATTGAAACAGTGAATGGTAATAACAAAATTTTTACATACGGCGGTCATGTACGCTTAATGAGTTAACTATTATTGAAAATAGCAACCCTAATCATTGGACTGAAAATGAGATAAGATTTCTAGCCAATGCTGATCTAATTTTGCTTCAATTTTAATTGGTTTCAAACTGGTTGGATGAACAATATTTAAGGTAGAGGCATGTAACATTAGTCGTTTAATACCAAAATACTGACTAAAAGCACGATTTTGATGAAGATCCCCATGTTTGCTGTCACCTAAAATGGGATGAAAAATATGCTTCATATGCCTACGTAGTTGATGTTTGCGTCCTGTCTGAGGCTTTAATTCAACCAAACTATATCTGGCTGTGTCATGCTTGCCTACTTTGATCGGCACTTCGATATGACTTAAACCGCGATAAAAAGTGACTGCCTCTTGCGCTGGTTTATTTTTATCGGCAAATTTGTCAGCTATTTTATCAAGTTGTTCAATTAGCGGATAATCAATTATCGCTTCATCAAATAGATAGCCACGAACAATAGCATGATAAGTTTTTTCAATCTGTTTTGTGGTAAATTGCTGTGACATCAAACGGGCAATTTCACTTGAAAGCGCAAACAATAATACGCCAGATGTTGGGCGATCGAGTCGATGCACCGGATACACATGCTGCCCGATCTGATCACGCAGTGTTTGCATCACAACGACAGTTTCATTTTTATCTAACCAGCTACGATGAACAAGCCAACCAGATGGCTTGTTTATCGCAATTAATTCATTATCTTGATAAAGGATTTCAAACACAGCTATTTTTTAAATCCATTATAAAAAAAGTTTTTCAAGTTCAGTGGCAATGCTAGTGCTATTATTATCACCAATAGCATAACTCGCTTTCGCTTTCACCTCATCATCAGCATTGCCCATAGCAATACCCAAACCGGCAATGGTTAACATACTAATATCATTATAACTGTCACCAAAAGCAACAATTTCACTTAGGTCAATGTTTTCATGTTCAGCCCAATGGGTTAAACCATTACCTTTAGTATTACCTTTAATTGCGATATCAGCACGATTCGACCAAGACCATTCACATGAAAATTCACCCAACGCATCAACTGCATCTGAAAATTGCTGTAAAGCCGGAATGTTATGGCTACTGGTAGCAAATTTATAGATCGCGCCGGCTTGCTCAATAACTTTCTCAAAACTATCCACTTTTTTAATTTCGGGTTGTAAAAATTCCGGTAGTGAATCAACCCATTTAAAAAAGCCGGCTAAATGGTCGTCTAACACTTCGTAAGTCATCATTTTATCAGTATAAATTAAAGTATGAATACCAAACTGATTAACTAAGTCTAATAGCGTTTTGGCCTGCTGTTTGCTCATCGGTTTAGCGGCAAATGCTTGTTGTTTTTCAAAATCGTATAAATAAGATCCGTTACAACAAATAGCGGGAGTTGAGAGTTTAAGTTGATAATAATAAGGGTAAATTACGGAATGATGTCGACCGGATACCAAAATAACTTTTACGCCTTTGGCGCTGATCTTTTCAAGAATATTCACGGTTTCGGGCAAAATTAAACGATTACTATTAAGTAAAGTACCATCCATATCAAAGGCAACTGCTTTATATTTCATACCAATCCTCTTCCTTTTACTTTCATAAATTTTGCTAGCAACATAAAAGTTAACAGACTTAATTTTTAGCGTTGCCAACATTAAAATCTCTAAAAATCTATTTTTTGCCGCCCAACAAATGAATGCGACAATGTTGTGCCGTCAACCATTTCAAGCTCTCCACCGACAGGCACACCATGCGCTATGCGAGTTGCGATAACATCAAACTCAGCACACATTTGAGCAATATAATTAGCGGTTGCATCGCCCTCAACGGTTGGATTGGTGGCTAAAATCACTTCGTTAATCGATTCGGTTGCCAATCTTGATTTCAATAAATCCAGACCAATATCACTCGGCCCTATTCCGTCAAGCGGTGACAAATGTCCAAGCAACACAAAGTAACGACCACTATACTGGCCGGTTTGTTCGATAGCAACAATATCAGCGGGTGTTTCAACAACACATAATTGTCCACTTTGTTGACGATGCCTATTGGCACAGATAGTGCAGATTTCTTGTTCAGTAAAGGTTCGGCACTCTTTGCAATGATCGATATTGATCATCGCTTCATGTAAAACATGAGCTAGCTTAATGCCACCTTGTCGATTGCGCTGTAATAGGTGAAAAGCCATACGTTGTGCAGATTTGGGACCAACACCGGGAAGACATCGCAATGCTTCCATAAGAGTTTCAAGTAATGGGCTTATTTGCATGAATTAATTTTGTTACCACATATTAAAGATTATGTTATTTATAATACCTTGTTTCAAAAATCGATAAAACAAGAATTACACGATTAAGTCAATACGATTAATTTTTGACAAGAACTTTCAGAAAATATATACGTTTCAGTATAATTTATGTCGCTTTCGTATAAAACTCTTAGGCTCTTCCCCCCTTAAATAAACGCATAATATTACTATTATAACGAATTACGATTAATTTTTGACAAGAACTTTCAGAAAATACATACGTTTCAGTATAATTTATGCCGTTTTCGTATAAAACTCTTAGGCTCTTCCCCCTTAAATAGACGCATAATATTACTATTATGACGAATAATGATAAGGCACGAAAGCATGGTTACCGGCAAGGTCAACTCAGGTTTAAATAGCCATACATAAAATGGCGCTAATAAAAAACCCACAATAGCCGCCACCGAAGAGTAACCGGTAAGCAGTAGCGTGGTTAACCAAGTTAGGACAAAACAGCCAGTAAAGTCTAGACCGATTGGCATCATCATACCTAATGCAGTGGCGACACCTTTTCCGCCTCGAAAATGAAAAAAGCAGGGAAAGATGTGACCAAGGCACGCTGATATGCCAATAATGCCTAAAAAGAAAGGTGAAATACCCAGTCGATAAGCAATATAGACCGGTATTGCACCTTTTAACATATCGAAAAGTAATACCAGTAAAGCAGGTAATTTGCCGCTAATGCGTAGTACATTTGTGGCTCCGGGATTGTGAGAGCCATGTTGTACCGGGTCTTGTAATTTCATTAGCTGGCAAATAATGATTGCTCCGGAAAGCGAACCACAAAGATAAGCAATAATGATCATCAATATAATTTCAAATGCCAAATTGCTTCTCCTTTGGTTAACTTAAATTTTCCGTACTAACTTATATTACTTCGCCTTGTCTTTTTCAAGTAACGGTTTTAAATATTGTCCGGTGTAAGAAATTTTTGATTTAGCTACATCTTCAGGTGTTCCTTCGGCAATGATTTCACCACCACCATTCCCCCCTTCCGGTCCTAAATCGACAATCCAATCTGCTGTTTTAACCACATCTAAATTATGCTCAATAACAACAATGGTATTGCCTTTGTCTCTTAATGAGTGTAGCTGCGCAAGCAACTGTTTTACATCAGCAAAGTGTAAACCCGTTGTTGGCTCATCTAAAATATACAATGTGCTACCAGTATCACGCTTTGATAACTCTTTTGCAAGTTTTACTCGTTGCGCTTCACCACCGGATAAGGTCGTTGCCGACTGCCCAATTGTAATATAAGAAAGCCCGACATCGATCAATGTTTGTAATTTACGAGCAATCATCGGGACAGCATCAAAAAATTCACGCCCCTCTTCAACCGTCATATTTAAGATTTCATTGATTGATTTGCCTTTATATTTAATTTCTAACGTTTCACGATTATAACGTGCCCCATGACACTGGTCGCATGGGACATAAATATCTGGTAAAAAGTGCATCTCGACTTTGATCAGTCCATCACCTTGACAAGCTTCACAGCGTCCACCTTTTACATTAAAACTAAATCGACCCGGAGTGTAGCCTCGCGCACGAGACTCTGGCACGCCAGCATATAGCTCACGAATTGAGGTGAAAAATCCGGTATAGGTTGCCGGGTTTGAGCGTGGTGTTCGCCCGATAGGACTTTGATCTATCGCGATGACTTTATCAAAAAAGTTAAGTCCTTTAATTGATTTATAAGGCGCAATATCACTTTTTTCAGCACCATTCAACTCATTTTGCGCTAAAGGATATAAAGTATCATTAATTAACGTTGATTTTCCTGATCCAGATACCCCTGTAATACAGGTAAATAGTCCAACCGGAATATTAAGAGTCACATCTTTTAAATTATTACCGGTGGCGCCAATTAGCGATAACATCTTTTTCTTATCAACTTTCGTTCGTGTGGCCGGTATCGCTATTTTTTCTTTACCGGATAGATATTTTCCGGTTAACGAAGAAGGATTTGCCATGATCTGTTTCGGCGTTCCTTGAGCAACCACTTCACCACCATGCACGCCTGCTCCCGGCCCAATATCAATCACATAATCAGCAGCCATAATGGCCTCTTCATCATGTTCTACCACAATAACGGTGTTACCCAAATCACGTAAATGCGTTAAGGTATCGATCAATCGAGTATTATCACGTTGATGTAAACCAATTGAAGGCTCATCAAGTACATACATCACCCCAACTAATCCGGCACCGATTTGACTGGCTAGTCGTATACGCTGTGCCTCCCCTCCCGATAGCGTTTCCGCTGATCGTGAAAGCGTTAAATAATTTAATCCAACATTAATCAAAAATTGTAAACGGTCGTTGATCTCTTTTAGAATTTTTTCAGCAATTTGCGCTCGTTGTCCGGTTAGGGATAACTTATCAAAGAAAGCTTTTGCTTGTTGAGTGCTTAAATTACTGATCGTTGGTAAATTGGTATCGTTAATAAAGACATGTCTTGCCGTTCTACATAAACGAGATCCTTCACAGCACGGACAAGGACGATGACTTATATATTTAGCCAACTCTTCACGAATTGTTGGTGAATCGGTTTCTTTATATCGTCGAGTTAAATTATTAATAATTCCCTCAAAGCTATGTTTACGTTTAACCACATCACCACGATCATTTGTATAAACGAAAGTAATTTCAGTATTACCAGAACCATTTAATAAGATATCTTTTACTTTTTCGGGTAATTTTTCATAAGGCGTATCAATATCGAATTTATAATGTTCAGCTAACGATTTGAGCATCTGAAAATAGTAAAAATTGCGACGATCCCAACCCTTTATTGCACCAGCAGCTAAAGAGACTTCAGGCATTTGTACTATGCGTTTTGGATCGAAATACTGTTGCACACCTAAACCATCACACTCAGGGCAAGCCCCGGCAGGGTTGTTAAATGAAAATAGTCTTGGTTCAAGTTCAGATATACTATAGCCACATATCGGGCAGGCAAAATTAGCCGAAAACAACTGCTCCGGCGCTTTGGGATCATCTAAGTTGGCAACTTTAACAATCCCGTTAGTGATTGACAGAACGGTTTCAATGGATTCGGCCAATCGCAATTTTAGATCATCACGAATACGAAAACGATCAACCACTACTTCAATGGTATGTTTCTTTTGAAGCTCAAGCTCAGGTGGATCAGAAAGATCGTAAACGTCACCATCAACCCTTACCCGAATATATCCACTTGCAGCCAGTTGCTCAAAAAGTTTAACAAACTCACCTTTACGTTCAGTGACTACCGGTGCCAGTAACATATAGCGATTTTCAGCCGGTAACGCCATAATGCTATCAACCATTTGCGAAACAGTTTGAGCAGCTAAAGGTAAATTATGATTAGGACAACGTGGCTCACCAATACGGGCAAACAATAGACGTAAATAATCGTAGATTTCAGTAATTGTTCCAACCGTTGAGCGCGGATTGTGCGAAGTCGACTTTTGTTCAATCGAAATAGCTGGTGACAGACCTTCGATATGATCCACATCCGGTTTTTCCATTAAAGATAAGAATTGACGAGCATAAGCCGATAACGACTCAACATAACGTCGTTGCCCTTCGGCATAAAGGGTATCAAATGCTAGCGAAGACTTCCCTGATCCGGATAGACCAGTAATGACAACAAGCTTATCTCGAGGTATTACAACATTAATATTTTTTAGATTGTGCGTTCTCGCACCACGAATATCGATATCTTTAATTGACATATATCTCTTCTTTTGTGTGTTTTTTAAGCAGATTAGATAAAAAATTAACTGTATATTATACCAGTGTTTTTGAAGTAAATATACTATTATATAACTGAATATGGTCGGTTAGGACAATTTCAATGATGCACGGATAATTTCCCATGAATATAGCACAATTTACTATTTTATACTAAAACGCATATAAAATCTGAAAGATTTTGACAAAAAATATCAATTATAATGAAGTTTTACCACTAATAGACAAGTACTCATTGTTACAAAATTCAATAAAAAAACGGTCATAAATGACCGTTTTTATAAGCTAATTAATCTTCAATTAATTTTGGTGTCACCTCTAAAGGAATAATAGCTCCACGGTATTGAATGATCGTACCAGCAACTAAATGTCCTTGTACGGCAGATTGTGCCGGACTTCTTCCTGTTAAACGAGCACCGAGATACCCGGCACTGAATGAATCGCCAGCAGCAGTGGTATCGATAACTTTATCTTTGGCAATCTTGTTAGCAGGGACATCAAAACGTCCTTCGGCTGATTGAATAATGCAGCTATCACTACCCCGCTTGATGACAATTTCACTCACGCCAAAGTTTTGCGTTCTTTCGATGACTTTCTCATAAGGAAGCGCTCCCCATAACAAATCTTCATCATCCAGTGTTAAAAATGCGATATCAGTATAAGATAAGATATCTGCATACACGCTTCGGGCTAAATCTAAACTGCTCCATAAGCGCGGGCGGAAGTTATTATCAAAAATGACTTTTCCACCATTTGCTTTCACCTGTTTTAACAGGTCTAACAATTTAAGAATACTTTCAGCATCTAAAATTGCAATACTAATCCCACTTAAATACACATAATCAAACTGGGCAATTTTTTTAATAATCTCTTCACTTTGCGAAGTTTTTAGCCAAAACTTCGCAGCGGCATCATTACGCCAATAATAGAAAGAACGTTCACCATACTCGTCGGTAACTATAGAGTAGAGCCCGGGCATTTTATCTGCCATTTTTTGTACTAAATCAGTCTGTATATGCTCTTTTTGCCAGCTTTCTAACATTTCTTGGCTAAAGGGATCAGTACCGAGCCCTGTAACATAATGAATGGAAAAATCTTTATCTTTTAAAAGACGGGATAAATAAACTGAAGTGTTTAAAGTGTCTCCACCAAAACTGCGGGCCGTCGAATCTTGTTTAATCGACAATTCAATCATACATTCGCCAATAACAGCAATTTTTGTCGTCATAGTGTTACCTATTGTCCTTACTCTAATTATAAATAGTCCAAAGCAATTTTTATCACAATTTTGCGAACTGTCGTAATTTTATTGTCAATCGCACAAAGCGGCTTATGCACTTCGTTTGGGAAAAATACGATAAAATCGTTGGGTTGCAAAACCAGCATGGTTTCTTCTTTAGGGGTTTGAATAAACGCAATATCATTATCGGCTAATTTATCTTCCAGCATCTTGGTATGTGGTGGCAAAGTGCAAATCGCCATGCCCTCTTGTCCTTCTAACACGATTTGAACATCGATATACTTATGATGATATTCAGGATTAGCCTCATTAATTAAGCGTAAAGTATTATCAGACAGCATAAAAAAAAGATTATCTCCGTCGATATCATAACGCCCAACAGGTGTATTTTGATTAACATTGTCTTTAATATACTCAATCGATTGCTTTATTTTGGCGGGCAAATAAGGGACTAAATCCAAATGATGAATGTTACCTAAAATCATACTCAATGATCCTTAATTTCTTAAATGAGGCAATAACTTAAATTAGCTTTATCCGCTATCACTAAATAGCGAAGAAACCTTTGCTTAAAAAAGAAGTATATACTTAAGTCAGTCATTTTTGTAGATCAATTAATAATAAGTTTTTAAAGGTTTTTATGTTTTAAACAATATGCAAACATTGCTAAAAGGTTTGAAAATGAAAGAAAAATTGACAACTGGCTTTCTACTAAACTTGTCTCACAAACGGTCAAAATACCGTCGATAACGTATGATTACCAATATAATCAGCTAGCCTTACAACTTTTGGCACTACACTCCCTAATGTTACTTAACCACCAAACTAGTGTTCTGTAGCTTTAATTAAACATTGAGCAACTTCATTTAGCGCCCTATTCATTCTTACCCCTGTTGTCATACTGATTCTTTTTCTATTTTAATTCAATGAAATAAAAGCATCACACCTTTGCTTTTAACTACGTAAATTCTTTTTACTTCTATGCGTTTAAATGCATCGTTAATATCATTTGATACGTTTTAGCAAACAGGCTATTTATTGTCCCAGTCTACTATTATTAAAAAAAGCTTCCTTAGGGTAATGTGTGATAAAATAGTGATCTAATATTTTTAAAGGTGATGCTATGAAAAAAATAATGCTTATTGTGTTTATGATTTGTCTTTCATTTGTATCGCTTGCCAAAGTTGATGTGTCTAAAATTTATGGAAGAATTAAGATTGTTAATTCCTTCCCTGATTATAAAGTTAAAGTCGTGAATTCTTTTCCTGATTTAAAAGTTCAGAAAGTCGATGCGTTTGCAAATAGCGTGGGTAAATGGCAAATAGTCGATAGTTTTCCTGACTACAAAATACAAATCGTCGACTCATTCCCTGATTTTACTATCCAATATGTATCTAGTTTTCCAGGCGTTAATCACTAATAGCTAATCTCAATTACTTTAATGCAATTTTTTGCTTGAAGCGATGTTTTGTTAATTTCAAGTGGATTAAAAAAATCCTATATTATTTGAATCGATAATTTTAGTAAAAAGTTCCAGATTAAATTCATAATACCGCCAAAGCTACCGTTAAAAAAAATGTACTTTGAGGATATTAGGTGAGACTAAAAAGCCTTGAAAAACAAGGCTTAAAATTAGAATGAATGATATGAGATTATATGATGTTGATTGCGGTTTCTTCCACTTCAATTGTTCAATGATTGATTTTCACCATATAAATCAATGTATTAATTTTTCATTTAAAATTTATATTGTTGAAATAGCTTAATAAAACAATAACCTTATTCTCAACGACTTTGTTTCCTTAAGGCGCTAACAGCATCAGAAATTGAATCAAGATTATTTTCATTATTAGCCCATTCTGTCCAGAATTGTTTTGTTGCACTTGCTGGTTCGATAGAAGGTTTATCCAGTTTTATTCTTGTCGGTAACAAAATGGAATCACCTAATAGTAGAGCTTCTCCAGTATCAAGTAAAGATAATATATCAGCTACTCCGCCCATTGATTCAGGAATTAAACGTTTTACAACACTTTGATCTTGATCATTAGTCAATCTTAAGATGATAAAGTTATTACATTGACTTAATATAGTTCGGCTAACATCTGATGGACGTTGACTAATAACAAGCAAAGAAACACCATATTTACGACCTTCTTTAGCTATTCTTTCAAATGATTCTAGAGCTCTTTTTTCAGCTGCTTCTGCTGCATCCCGAACAGGTAAATATAGGTGTGCTTCATCACATACTAATGTTAATGGGTGTCGATAATTATTATCCATCCAAAATTGAATACTATATATTAACCTTGCTAATACTCCAGTGACTATTGGCAAAACATCAGAGGGAACTTCAGAAAAGTCGATAATCTTAATTCCTTTTTTATCTTGACCAGTTTCAAATAACGATTTAGCAAAATCTACTAACCAATCAAAATTACTTGTCTTTTCTGGAGGAGAAAACATAAATCCTAAGCGACGATCCTCTCTTTTTGCTAATAATCTAGCGACGAAACGAGTTAGTTTTCCATTCCAAGGACCTTTTTTTTCTGTATTCATTTTCGCACCAGGAATTTTTCCTTCATCATCACTGATAAGTAAATTCATTAGTTCGTTAATATCATAATAAATAGGTGAATCAACAGTGAAAGTATTTAACTCATCTTGTTTACTAAGCCTTTGTAAAGTATCTTTTTTTAATTTTTTTACATGTTCCGTGAATCGAGTCGTTTGATTGGGTGCATTATCATCACTTCTATCCAATATCATTGCTAACATTTCATCTCTATTAAGCAGCCAATAAGGCAAAAAGATACAATCATCTCTAGGGCTATCTAAATCGGCCGTTCCAGCTATTCTAAAACGTTTAGCAAAGGCACTATCGCCTTCACACAGCGGCTTATACTCACCATGCATATCAAAAACAATCAAATTGGAATATGTTAATCTGGCTGCTTTTTCTAGAATTAAAGCCGCTGTCCAACTTTTTCCTGAACCAGTACTTCCTAGAATAGCTGCATGTCTTTGAAAAAACTTATCACCATTTGCAATAGCTATCGCTTCCTCATCTGCAATAAACTTACCTAATATTAATCTCTCATTTACTGGAACTTTAGATGAAAGTAAATTCATAAATAACTGTAAATTATTACTTTCAAATAGGTAGCATGCTCTCTCGACCTGAGGGAAAGTATCAGCGCCACGTTTGAATGTGTTTGATTCACTACCTTCCACACTTCGATAAGTCCCTATTAATATAACTCTTATTAAATCTTTTTGAGTTTCTTGTACAGGAAGTGAACCATCATCAGATATATCATCACTTAGCAATCTCTCATCTAAAGTTCGAGTTACTTTATCAACAATACCTATCAGAAATTCTGTTATAATTCGTCCTTGTATTGCTATCAAATGACCTACAGAGATAGATGGCATTAAAGCTTTATTTTCAACAGTAATTAAGACTTTAGCTGTGTCTACAGCAGAAACAACACCAATTTGCTCTCGCTCTGAAAAATTTAAGCTTCTTTTATTTTTATTCATTCACTAATACTCCTTCAACAAATTTTTCTAAATCCCACCACTGTGTATCAGATATAAAGTCTGATGAATTGCATGTTGTTACCAAAGTTCCTGATATCCCTTGTCTCTCTAAATGAGAGAGCGCAATTAATTGAGGAGATGTTTTGATAATGTTTTGAGCATTTTCAGATAAAGTTCTCGTTAGAATAATTCCTTTGGTCCCTTCTTGTAGCTTACTTGATATATGAGTTTGTAAATGCGTATCATTAAAACCATAACCAACAAAAATTATAGAGCTAGCTTCGTCTATTTTTCGATTTCCCTGATCTCTATGTGCATCAAATGGTGACTGATAGCCTTTTAAGTATTTTTGAGTGCCAGGTGTAATTATCATTTTAGGACAATTAAAATTTAGCTGACTAGATAAAGTACCATTAGGCGTTGAATACCAATCAAGACTGCCGTGTGGTTTATATAGGTTAATTCTATTTTTATAGGCAAGTTTAGGGATTTTGGCTCGTTCTGTAATACCAATACATAAAGAAAATAAACTTTCTTTAGGATTGTGTTTCCCCAAAAATTTACCGACCATCATAGTATCAACACCATAACCTAAACTTTCGCCTGCGTATTCAATTAATCGATCATAATTAGTAGTAATAATATTAATAACTTTAGGTTGGGTAAGAGACAGATAAGGCAATAATTTTTCTATTTTTAATTTTCGCTGGTTTAGAATACATTCACGTAATACGAGGAGTTCATTGGTAAGCATGAGTTCTGAAGTTAATTGAATTATAATGTCTTCTAGAGATGTTGATATCTGACATGATAGTAAAACACTTTCTAAGTCTTGCCCGGCTTCTAGTTTAACAGCAATATCTTGCCACGTTTTTAAATCATCAGACTCTATCAATAAATTAGGGACTTTAGCACACAAAAAACTACTTAAATCCGACATCCCAGGTATGCCTTCAGCACAAGATAATCCTGAACCAACAATAAGAACCGTTTTATCTCCAAAGCAGCTTTGTAGTTCTCGTTTTAAAATACTTATAGTATTTTCATCCATGTATTGAACACTAAGATTGATTAAACATCGCTCTATTTTATCACGAATTATTTAATACGTTCTAATTAACGATATTAATTATATCAACTTTTTCAACATTCCCCCCTTTAATCGCATACCATCACGAATCATAGATTTGCTACAAGTCCCATTTTCCTACGTCAGGTTACGTACACACTCCCACAAAACAATAAGATCATTTGTCAGGTTATAAATTTTTTAGTTCAGTATATTAGTCAACACAAGATTCTTGAGCTGTTCTAGATGCTTAAATAATCACCAAAGAATCGAATTTAAATGCGACTAAACCAGATTTAGTAATTGTAACAATACACACCCTTACGATCTGAAGCCTTATAAACTTTATCCTTTGTTTTTAATGCCTCCATTTAGGTTCCAGTCAGCAAGTATCTCTCCTCCTAAAAGCTAATTAAATTTACCCCCAACACTAAAAGGTGAAAATCTAAAGATTTCAATAAACAAAAAAGCCAGTGACACCATTGTATCACTGGCTTTAACGGATTTTAAATCGCTATCTTGGAATGGGTATTATTACTCCCACTCAATCGTCGCTGGCGGTTTGCCGCTGATATCGTAGACAACTCGTGAGATGCCATTGACTTCGTTGATAATACGATTTGATACTCGCCCTAAGAAGTCGTAAGGCAAATGCGCCCAGTGTGCAGTCATAAAGTCGATAGTTTCTACCGCACGCAATGAGACAACCCAATCATATTTGCGTCCGTCACCCATTACCCCAACAGAGCGTACCGGTAAAAATACGGTAAAGGCCTGACTGACTTTGTGGTATAGGTCGGCATTGTAGAGTTCTTCAATAAAAATGGCGTCAGCTTTGCGCAGTAAGTCGCAATACTCTTTTTTCACTTCGCCAAGAATCCTTACCCCTAAACCGGGACCCGGGAATGGGTGGCGGTATAACATATCGTAAGGTAATCCAAGTTCTAAGCCCACTTTACGTACTTCGTCTTTAAATAGTTCACGAAGTGGCTCTACTAATCCCATTTTCATATCTTCGGGTAAACCACCAACATTATGATGCGATTTAATCACATGCGCTTTGCCGGTATCAGCTGCTGCCGATTCGATTACATCGGGGTAGATCGTACCTTGAGCTAACCATTTAACATCTTTGAGTTTTGCAGCCTCTTCATCAAATACGGCAACAAATTCACGACCAATAATTTTGCGCTTCGCTTCGGGATCGGTTTCGCCTTTTAAGGCGGCTAAAAAACGATCTTCGGCATTAACCGCTATAATATTTAAACCAAATTTATTGCCAAACATGTCCATAACTTGTTTTGCTTCGTTCAAGCGTAATAGTCCATGATCAACAAAAACACAGGTTAACTGATCGCCAATAGCTTGATGTAACAATAGTGCAGTTACCGAGGAATCCACTCCACCGGATAAACCTAATAAAACTTTATCATTTCCGACCTTTTCTTTTATTCGGGCAACGGCATCTGTGATGATTGAAGAAGGTGTCCATAGTTTTTGACAATGGCAAATATCAATGACAAATCGTTGAAGTAATTCATAACCTTTAACCGTGTGGGTAACTTCAGGATGAAACTGAACGCCATAAAATTGTTTTTCATCATTTGCCATGATTGCAAAAGGACATGTTTCAGTGCGACCAATAACGGTAAAACTTTCAGGTAAAGCTGTTACTTTATCCCCATGGCTCATCCAGACATCAAGCTGCTCTAAGCCTGCTTCGTTTTTGCTATCGAAGATGCCGTCAGTTAATTTTGAGCGACCAACAATATCGACTTTGGCGTATCCAAATTCACGCTGATTGGAACCAGTAACTTGTCCGCCATTACCAATTTGAACAGCCATTGTTTGCATTCCATAGCAGATACCTAAGACAGGCACGCCTGCATTAAAAACGTATTGAGGAGCTCTTGGGCTATTTTGTTCTGTCGTACTTTCAGGGCTGCCGGATAAAATGATACCTTTAGGATTAAATTGTTTGATTTTTTCTTCCGATACGTCCCATGGCCAAAGTTCACAATAAACACCAATTTCGCGGACACGACGAGCAATTAACTGGGTAACTTGAGAACCAAAATCAAGGATTAAAATACGTTGCTGGTGGATATCATTTTTCATCAAATTTATTCCTAAACTATGAACTATTACAAAATTGGGATGCTATTGTATCATTTACTGATTCAATTGAATTGATTAAATGAAAAAACAATTGTAAAAAATTTAATTTGTTAAATTTTAAACCTATCGAATATATCATTCAATATCAGCGTTAATACGATTGACTTTATTGGTAATGATTCACTTAAACTTTATTCACAACTAAATTTAACTGTTTGATTGATTACGTTTTTAATGGTATCTATATCGCTTTACTTAATTAATAAGTATGCTTATAATAAAAACACTTATTAAAAAGGAGCAAAACAATGAACGCTATCTCAATCTCTTTCATCTTACCTACTCAGTCCAATCCAGCACAAATTTGGCAGTACTTTATCGAACTTAATTTAAGAAAATTATGGGAAACCGACCTTGAAGACTTTCGTATAATCGGTGAACTAAAAACTGGGGCTAAAGGTATTTTTAAATTACAAAACATGCCCGAAATGGAAGTGACTTTATCAAAAGTGATTAACGAACAGGAATTTACTGAGCAATTTGATATGCCGGATATCGGATTACTTTTTTTCTCACATCAGATCATTCAAATAGCTGAAAATCAATATGCACTTAAAGCTGAAATTTCGCTAAAACCCGATCCTCAATTGGATACTAAGGCCTCGTATGATTTTATTAAACAGATTTCAGATGATATTATTGATAAAACTTACAAATTAAACAGTTTAGTAGAAAGGTAAATTATGACGAAGGACAATAAGTTTTTAACGCAATTCCAAAATGACGCTGAATCAATTGGTTTTATTTTTATGAAAACTTATTCGTCCTGGCACACGAATATAAAAAAATGTTTAAAAAAACAGCTTATTACGCATCCTCAATTTATTGTGCTTGCCACTCTTGCTTATCTGTCTCAATATCCTGATGAAATTACGCAAGTTATTTTGTCTAATAAAACAAATATCGATGTGATGACCATTTCTCAAATATTAGAGAATTTAGAAAAAAAGGATTATATAAAACGCTCTTGCTCAATCAAAGATAGTCGAGCAAAATCGATACAATTAACTCAAAAAGGCCTTGATAAGGCTAATGAAACAGTCCCTTTAGTTGAAAAAATTGATAATGAATTTTTTGCTGCGTTAAAAGATGAGAAACAAAAATTTATGGAAATGCTTTCAACATTATTAAAAAATCATGATGAAGAAACTGCATAATTAATCATTATATGCTTATCCAGATATTTGCCATTTTATGGTGAGATTAAATATAAAACGCAACGTCGTTCTTTATGACAAAAATATTCAAAAGGTAAGGTTAAAATAGTAACAATTGCAGTTTTTAAAGCGCTTTATGTCTAATACAATTTAAGCATTATGCGACCAACAAGCCTGATTGGTAAATCTTATTAAGCATTGATGATTTTCAAATTTCATTTGTCTTTTTATCAAAAAATATACGCAATGCATAACAAGCCATTGCGTATATTGAAATAATCAGATTGAATAAATTGGCAACGATCAATTCGATCTAAATTGAATTATCCAATTTACCATTTATGCTCTATACCTATATTTCCTCGATACCCCTGACGCTTTGTGTTACCCAGATCGTGTTCATAACGAGCATCACCATATACATGGAGGTTTTGCGCAATTGGGGTTTTAGCACCTAAGCCCAATTCGCCCCATGTACGAGCATATTTCTCTTTAATACTATCTTTACCTATTGTGACATGGCTTGGTTTAACAAAATCGTACCAAATATTACCAATAGCGTATATTGATGTAATTTGTTGTTCTGCGGTTTGATTATTATCGCCCATTCGAACGCCAATTCGTCCACGTAGTAAATCTTGATTATTTTGATCTACCCGACGATATTTATCAGTAAAACTATCTAAATCGACATGTTGATAAACAAGTTGCGCTTGAGGCTCAATGATCCAATAATTTAAATCATTATCGTTTTGAGAAAATTTGAATAAATGCCCTGTTTCAGCAGAAAGCGCAACTCCCCAACCATTTTGAGCATGCGGGTTGTTACCATTACGAGCTTCATATTTATTGCGCAAATATGAAAACTGACCGACCAAATCCAAATAATTATTATTTATTGAGAAATAAGTATTGGTTAATCCCAAACTTACAGACTCTGATTTCCCTTTACCGGTTCGTTTATTGTGTGCAATTAAACCATGCTCAGCTCGATATTTATCTGAAAAATCGGTATGCCCTTTACTGTAAGTTACATATATACCAGTATAGTTATGGCTACCGTCATCACTGATATTATTTAATAAATCATGCCCAAATTGAAATCCATAAATATCAGAATCGACATTTAACCGATTTTTACCATCTTGTTTTAAATGTTTACCGATTAACCTGCCCCATGTTTCGCTTAAGATGCCGTCACAAGTGTTACAATTCGACAAGTCAAAATTCGTGTATTCTCCCCGACGTTCATGTAAAGAACTGATACTTAAAAGCCCTTGTTCCTGATTTACTCTCGCCATAGCAACATAACCTGCTATTGGACTTGCATAAATAGGTATAGGCTTAGCTGGCGTCGGCGGCGTTGGTGGTGTCGGCGGCGTTGGCGGTGTTGGCGGCGTCGGCGGTGTCGGCGGTGTCGGCGGTGTCGGCGGTGTCGGCGGTGTCGGCGGTGTCGGCGGTGTCGGCGGCGTTGGCGGCGTTGGCGGCGTTGGCGGCGTTGGCGGTGTCGGCGGTGTCGGCGGTGTCGGCGGTGTCGGTGGTGTTGGCGGTGTTGGTGGTGTTGGCGGTGTAGCGGCTTGCATTGTCCAGAAATATTCATCGCCATTAGCTGTTTGTCGTTTAGCTAACTGAACTTCAGTGGCGCCTTTTGTATGCGCTTCACCAATAAAGTTATTTCCACTACCAGCTGTTCCAACAAAAATGAAGGCTGCACTGCTAATTACTTCAGCAACCTCCTTTATATTACCATCAATAATATTTTCCACACCTTGGGAATTTATCGGTATAACTTTTGTCAAACCACTAGCGCTACCGGTGATTTTTAAAACATCAGATTGCGAATCATTTGCAGACCTTGTTGTGGTTTCATTCCAAAGTGTATTTACTTTTAATTTAGCATCATTTGAAGCACTATAGTTGCCGTCAATAGTTAATACATCATTATATTGATGATGTGATGTGTTATCTAAATCAATCAGACCGGAATCACTAATAACATTACCTTGTAAAATAAAATCATTTGAACCTACATCTTCAAAAGCGCCATTAATTGTTGCCCCATTTGTTAGCATAACAGTATTAAATTTAGCGATGTTCTCGTTGTCCTTCTTTTTCAAATTCCAGCTAAAACCGTCAGCTATATTAACATTGAGTGTTTGGGTAAGGTTATTATTAATGACTTCCCCCTCTTCAACTTTCACCGCACCTTTAGAGATCAACCCAGTCATACTCCCTTTTCCTGAAGCGTTAAAAGTTACAGAAGATCCTTGATAAGCATCTAGCCCTTGTTCAACCCCACTAGAATCATAAGTATTAGAGTAGAATACATAATTAGGTGCAGAATAATTACCACTGACATTAATAATATAGCCACTATCGTTAGCAGTCAGATTGGTTTTATCACCAGTAAAAGTTAAGAGCGTATCAATTTGCCCCTGATCGACAAAAATCAGATCTTTACGTCCAAGAGAGTTGCTGATAACCGGATCGTTACTTGTTCCGGTAGTAGTAAATATGGCATCTTTAAAACTGGCATTTAATCCATGCGATGCCGCTTGTTCAAGCACCCCACTTGGCGTTGCATCATCATGCGTACCAATTTCTAACGCATAGCCATTGGTTTTAACAATGGTTGAACTTTTATCATAATCGGCTTTAAATTGAGAATTACGAACCATTTTTATACCACTACCCTCTGTAGCATTAGTCGTATCTATGGTTAATTCTCCATAAGATTCAATAATTCCTGGACCTTCACCAGTATTACGTGTCTTCCCCAATTTAACACCAATGCTATCCCATTTAAGCATTGAATTATCGCTACCTTTATTAATAGTGATTGTGTTTTTTTCGCCTTTTAAGATCACTTTAGGTGTCAATTGACCTTGGCTACCGACACTATCAGCAGCATCATGGTTGGTTTGATTGCCTGAAACATAGATACCGATTGAGCGGTTTCCGGTTAGTGTCATATCCAAATTATTATTAACGATAACTTGACCGGCTGAACCTTCGCCAGAATTATTATAAGCGCCTTGAATAGCACGAATACCGTTATTTAAAATTGGTTGAGTTTTACCGCCTTGAGTGGTCTGATTGATTTTCAAATTATCAACGGTAATTGTACTGTATTTTCCATTATAATTACCATTTTCACCGGAATTTGCAGCAGAACCAACTAATATACCATATGCAGCAACACCTCCGCTTGAATTACGGCCTCGTGTATAATTGTCGTTTATATTCATCTCGACATTTTTGGCCGTTATATCAACATTGTGATAAGTAGCAAGACCGAAGATATTACCGTTGTTGCTGAGAGTGAAATTCAAATTACCGGCCTCAATTCGTCCGCCAGATACGCCATAAGTATATTGATTTCCAAGCGCGGTATAATCACCTAAAACATTGGCGGTCAGGGTTGTATCTCCCACATAAAGGGGTTCATGTAATTTACTTCTGGTAAGGATGTAAAAACCTGCATTGCCTGATTGGGTGGCTGTAGCGGCATTGATGTTATTACAGCTAGGGCTATTTTGCCCTACTAAATAAGATCCATCGGCACTCGCCGTACAATCTAGAGCAAAAGCTGAAGCAGAACTAACTAAAACGCATACAGTTATCATCGCTTTACTAGCACGTCGCGCTAATTCAGAACAAACTACAGTAGTGCCGGTGATAACATTAAATTTTGTTAGATAAATTTGGTTCATATCAATTTCCTTCAAATTAATGATAAAAATAAGTACGACCACTTAGTAACAATCGACAATGACAATGATTTATTTTAGATAGATCTTAAATTCAAGATTAAAAATAGATATCGACAGCAGCTAAAATGTAAAATGCTAACATTGAACTTTTTTAACGGCTGTTTGAGCTTTTGACTTGTGATAACCAAAGAAACAAAGATTGTTTTTCAACACTTTTTTACAGATAGATTTCGTTAACAATACATCCCTGAGTCCAAATGGACAAAAGAAGGATAAAATCCATAGGCGTTTAGTCGCCGCCGGATGATGATATTTTACAAAATCGATGTAAGGCTTTTCTTTATTAAGATATTGTTGTTCTTCTTCGCTATTAAAATAAGCCCAATTAATATAACCTAATGGCTGATTATTTTTAATAACTAAAACATAATTCTTAGATTGGATGATAGGTAATAATACGCTTAAAGCCGAATCTAAAGCGACATTTTTATATTTAGGATTTTGATTCCATAACCAAATCATAGCCCCTAACACCTCGGCTTCATTACTTAAGGTATCTGGATATAAACTAGGTGCTATAACTCTAATAACGTCTTTTGCAACACTATTCATATAGCTTTACCATTGTTAACTTTTATTTACAATTGTATTACAGAATGATCAAAACTTCATTAAATAAATAATAATGATCATAATCAATAAGTTAAGTGGGTTCTTTCCATATTACTTTGGCTATAAGTAGTTAAAGTATTTAAAAAGCCAGTATTATGATCAAACATAACAGCTTCTCTTCTTTCAAATATTTCATTTATGAATAAAAATTCATTTTGTGCAACATTAGGCACAATTCGCTGGAAAACTCGCTTTGTTTAAAATTATGAGTGAGCTATAAAATGCCAATTTAATTGGTGAAGAAAATCTTTATACGAAATGTAGGAATCAAAAATAAATGTTATAAGTTCCATTAGATTGATATAAAAAGAGGTGAAAATATTCACCTCTTATTGTTATCAACATTTGACCCGTTAAAATTATTTATTAACGTTTTGTTCTTGTGCTGATTGAATTGCAGTTAAGGCAATTGTATAGACGATATCATCAACTAACGCACCACGTGATAAATCATTCACAGGTTTACGCATGCCTTGTAACATTGGTCCAATAGACACAAGATCGGCAGAACGTTGTACCGCTTTATAAGTGGTATTACCAGTATTAAGATCAGGGAAAATAAACACTGTCGCTTTACCGGCAACTTGAGAGTTAGGCGCTTTAGATTTAGCCACATCAGGCATTACCGCTGCATCGTATTGTAAAGGTCCGTCGATCATTAAATCAGGACGTTTTTCTTGAGCAATTTTGGTCGCTTCTTTCACTTTTTCAACATCAGCACCTTGTCCGGAACTACCTGTAGAATAAGAGATCATCGCAACACGTGGTTCGATGCCAAAGGCAATTGCAGTATCGGCTGATTGAATCGCAATTTCAGCAAGTTCTTGCGCATTTGGATCAGGATTAATCGCACAGTCACCATAAATATAGACTTGATCAGGCATTAACATAAAGAACACAGATGATACCAATGAACTACCCGGCGCTGTCTTGATTAATTGTAATGGCGGACGAATGGTATTAGCAGTAGTATGCACTGCACCAGAGACTAAACCATCAACTTCGTTAGCTTCCAGCATCATAGTACCAAGTACCACATTATCAGCCAGTTGCTCACGTGCGATAACTTCAGTCATACCTTTGTTTTTGCGTAGTTCAACTAAACGTGGAACATATTTTTCACGAATAGTTTCCGGATCAACAATTTCAACACCTTCACCTAGAGTCACACCCTGTTGAGCGGCGACCTTACGAACTTCATCAGGATTACCAAGCAATACACATTTAGCAATATGACGCTCTGCACAAATTGCCGCTGCTTTAACAGTTCGTGGCTCATCACCTTCAGGTAAAACCACCACTTTTTTCGCATTACGTGCCAGTTCAGTTAATTGATAACGGAAAGCCGGAGGCGATAAACGACGTGCAGAATTTACCACTTCATTAAGTGATTTAATCCAATTTGTATCAATATGATCAGCAACAAAGTTTTGGGTATTTTCCATACGCTCTTTGTCATCAACCGGAATTTCTAAATTAAATTGTTGTAAATTGATTGATGTTTGGAAAGTATTGGTTTGGACAGTAAATACCGGCAATCCTGTATCAAATGCTGGTTGGCATAGCTTGTAGATTGTATCATCGATTTCATAGCCACCCGTTAATAATACACCACCAATAGCAACGCCATTCATTGCGGCTAAACAAATAGTCACCAATACATCTGAGCGGTCAGCAGAGGTAACTAACAGCGCATTTGGTTGTAAATGACTGATGATGTTAGGCACGCTACGTGAACAGAATGAAACATGTTTAATACGGCGGCTTTTAATGCCTCCTTCATTAATGATTTTAGCATCAAAATGGTTAGCAATATCAATAGCACGGCAAGCGCTAAGATCGATATTCCACGGAATACAACCTAACACTGGCAGTGGGCTGTGTTCACTTAAATCTTTAATGGTAATTTTTTTATCATCAAATTTAGGGGTATGATAGATTTCGGCTACATCCGGACGAGCAAGGCTTTGCTCTTCAACCGGTGCATTGACTTTATTAACAATAACACCCACAATTTTTTCATTTTTAATGCCACCAAAATTTGAACGAGCAATTTCAATGCGTTCTTTAAGTTGTTCAGGCGTATCTTTACCCATATTAACAACAAAAATAATTTCAGCACCAAGGGTTTTAGCAATATTATTATTGAGTTCATTTGCGAAAGGATAATCGCTGGTTGGTACAATACCTTCAACTAAAACGACATCAGCGCCTTTCGTATTTTCAGCATATAAAGCGACAATTTCTTCCATTAGCACATCTTGTTGATTTAAACCTAACAAGTTTTCAACATGGCTCATTTTAAGCGGTTTTAATGCCGGAATTGATGTATTGTGGCTAACTAAAGTGGTGGTATTATCTGGCGCATCGCCACCGGCTCGTGGTTGAGCAACCGGTTTAAATACATTTAGGTTAATTCCTTGACGCTCCATAGCTCGAATAACACCCAGGCTCACACCTGTCAACCCAACGTTGGTTCCGGTCGGAATGAGCATAATAGTACGAGACATAATCGATTTCCTCTTAATTCTTTATTAAATATAAAAACAAACCGCCATGAAGGCGGTTTTATTTGTCTTTTAAGCAGTTAGACGCGCAGCATCTTGCGCAATGACTAATTCTTCATTAGTTGGAATTACCATTGCAATTGCTGAACCATCTTTAGTGATTGTACCACCTTTACCAAAACGTGCAGCTAAGTTGCGCTCTTGATCTAATTCAAATCCAAGAATAGATAATTTTTGAAGTGCCATACGACGAACTTCTTCAGCATTCTCACCGATACCACCGGTAAAGATAATTGCATCTAAACGACCGTCTAATAACATGGCATATCCACCAATGTATTTCACTAAGCGATGAACGAAAACATCTAAAGCATTTTTAGCATTTTCATCTGTGTCATAGTTATCAGTCACGTAGCGGCAATCACTGCTCACACCAGTTAAACCTAATAAACCTGATTTTTTGTTTAAAAGATTATTAATATCTGCAACAGACATATTTAAATTGTCATGTAAGAAGAACATGATAGCGGGATCGATATCACCACTACGAGTCCCCATAACTAATCCCTCTAATGGCGTTAGACCCATAGACGTTTCAACACATTTACCATTTTTAACCGCAGTAATAGACGCACCATTACCTAAGTGACAAGTAATCACATTAGTTTCATCAACAGGTTTATTTAATAATCTAGCAGCTTCACGGCTAACATAATAGTGGCTAGTACCATGTGCACCGTAACGACGTACACCGTGTTTAGTGTAAAGCTCGTTTGGAATCGCATATAAGTATGCTTCTTTCGGCATGGTTGTGTGGAATGCAGTATCAAACACAGCAACATTTTTATCTTTTAAATGAGGGAAAGCAGCAAACGCTTCACGGATACCAATTAAGTGCGCAGGGTTATGTAGTGGTGCAAAGGCAGAGGCTTCCTCAATACCTTTTAAAACAGAATCGTCAATCACAACAGATTGAGTGTATTTTTCACCACCATGTACAATTCGGTGACCAATAGATTTAATACTATCTAATAATTCTGGTTTTTGTGGGAAGATGCTATTAACAATAAACTTAATTGCTTCACTGTGTGCAGCACCTGCACCTAAAGAAGCTTCGTTCTTAACACCATCAAGTTTCCACTTAATACGAGCATCAGGAAGATTAAAACATTCAGCTAACCCAGATAAAAACTCATCACCATTTTCAGGGTTAATAATGGCAAATTTTAATGATGAACTTCCACAGTTAAGAACAAGAGCGTTATTACTTGATGACATAGTAATTCCTATATATTGAATAAAAAGATATATACCAATCAAAATTGGTAACTCAACACATGATTTAACAATCGATGCGATTTTATAAGGTGACTTCTGATATCTTGTGTTTTGAGATAGAATAAAGAGAGTCCCCAATTTGAATGGCACTATTTTAAGACAATAAAATACGAATGTCGAGGAATCCCCAACAGATGAATTTAATTAAAAATTTTAAGGCAGGTCAAAGATATATGGCGCTTTGCCCAATGGATAAAGCGCTTTCTTATTCTTTTCCTGAATTAAAAATCATAAACCACATAAAAACCGCAAAAAAATATTTACCGCCTATCATTGTTTTTATTGCTGTTTGGCAATATTTTATGCCGGTACAATTAGCCGTAACAGTGATAACTATTCTTTTTGCACTGAGTTTACCTATTCAAGGTATCTGTTGGTTGGGTAAACGATCGCAATCCCCGTTACCGCTCAATTTGGTGGACTGTTATAATCACATCAAAGCTCAGCTTATTGAAAAAAAAGTACTCGAAGAAAATAAAAACAACCGTGAAAAATTAACATTTGAATCTTTCATGAAGCTAATTAAACTATCAAAAACCCATTTTGGCAGCTATTTTGGTCAAGATGATGACAATAAGCTTGATATTTAAGATTAAAAAACAATGCAAAAATTTCTAGCCCAATTAGATGCACAAATTACGGCTCTTGAACAACAGATCAAACTATCAGATCAACAACCTTTTCAAGAGCACTATTTTGATGAACAACTGTTTAATCAGCCTAAAATCGCCACTAACTGTGATTATTACTTAGAAAAAATAAAGCTAACCTATCAGGCATTGTGCGATAGTGTACATTCCAATAAGCTTGAACAGATGACCTTTTTATCTGACAAGCTGATCAATCAAATGACAGCGCTAACCCGAGAGTTAGCCACTCACCAATTACGCCAAAACAAGAGCGATACGGTGTTTCACGAAACACTTTATGAAAAACACTCAAGGCATCTTGATTACCTACGCCGATTACAAGAGATGAAGTATGAACTGGAACTATCAGCCGAACCTATTGACCATGTAAAAATCGCAACACTGGATAATCGTATTTATCGTTGCGAAAAAGCCATTGAGGCGATTGAGTTAGAAATGGAAAGCGCGGGTAATACCAAGTAATTACCACTTTATGCTAATCAATTTATTTATCGAATTGCTAGCGTTTATATTCTGCTTATTACCAAAATGCATATTGTTATAATTATTAATTAGTATCATCTTTTTGAGTTATATTTATAATACTAACGATAATTTGTGGTAATACTTTGGTGTTGTTCCGTTTAATGTTTTTTAATAAGGATTCTGATATGAGTAAAATATTTGATGATAATTCACAAACTATTGGCCACACGCCTTTGGTGCGATTAAAGCATTTTGGTCATGGTAACATTTTAGCCAAAGTGGAATCACGTAACCCGAGTTTCAGTGTTAAATGTCGAATTGCATCAAACATGATTTGGGATGCTGAAAAACGTGGCTTATTAACCCCCGATGTTGAATTAGTTGAACCAACCAGCGGTAATACCGGTATCGCTCTTGCAGCAGTAGCCGCTGCTCGTGGTTATAAATTAACCTTAACAATGCCAGAAAGTATGAGCATTGAACGCCGAAAATTGTTAAAAGCGTTAGGTGCTAATCTGGTATTAACCGAAGCTGCGAAAGGCATGAAAGGGGCAATTGAAAAAGCCGAAGAGATCGTTGCCAGCAATCCGCAACGCAATATTATGCTACAACAATTTAGCAATCCAGCTAATCCTGAAATCCACGAAAAAACCACCGGACCTGAAATTTGGTTAGACACTGACGGCCAAATAGATATTTTTATTGCCGGTGTAGGCACTGGCGGTACATTTACCGGGGTAAGCCGTTTTATTAAAAAAACTCAAGGAAAAAATATTACAGCCGTCGCTGTCGAGCCGACTAACTCCCCGGTTATTTCGCAGGCATTAGCGGGCGAGCCTATAAAACCGGGTCCACATAAAATCCAAGGTATTGGTGCCGGATTTATTCCGTCGAATCTCGATTTAAGCTTAGTTGATTTAGTCGAAAAAGTATCTAATGAAGAAGCCATTGATACAGCCCGTATCTTAATGGAAAAAGAAGGTATTTTAGCCGGCATCTCATCGGGTGCAGCCGTATTTGCCGCTGATAGACTAGCGAAGTTACCTGAAAATGCCAATAAAACCATTGTTGTGATTTTGCCTTCTTCCGGTGAACGCTATTTAAGTACTGACTTATTTAGTGGCATTTTCACTGAAAAAGAGCTAGGTTAATTATTATTCACAAAAAAAGCGCAATAAATCAATTATTGCGCTTTTTCGGTTTAACTAGCCTTTATAATGGTTTGCTAACCTAATTTAAAAAATAATCAATTAGCTTTCATAAATAATGCCAAAATGTCGATAAGCGTGTGGTGTGGCAATTCGCCCTCGTGGTGTTCTTTGAATATAGCCTTGTTGAATTAAAAACGGTTCAAGCACATCTTCGATCGTTTCCCGCTCTTCACCAATTGCCGCAGCAATATTATCCAATCCAACCGGGCCACCCATAAATTTTTCAATAATGGCAAGTAAAAGTTTACGATCCATATAGTCAAATCCTTCATTATCAACATCAAGCATATCCAATGCTAAGGTTGCTATCTTTTCATCGATAATACCTTTTGATTTAACATCAGCGTAATCACGAACACGGCGTAATAAACGATTGGCAATACGAGGCGTACCTCGAGAGCGTTTAGCAATTAAGTGGGCACCTTCACTCGATAAGTCCATACCTAAAAATTTAGCACTGCGACCAACGATATACTCTAAATCTTCAACACGATAAAATTCAAGGCGCTGAACAATGCCAAAACGATCACGTAAAGGCGAAGTTAACGATCCGGCTCGAGTCGTGGCACCAATTAACGTGAAAGGTGGCAGATCAATTTTAATCGAACGAGCCGCCGGCCCCTCACCTATCATGATATCTAGCTGGTAATCTTCCATTGCCGGATATAAAATCTCTTCAACAACAGGCGAAAGGCGATGAATTTCATCAATAAAAAGCACGTCATTCGGCTCTAAATTGGTCAGCATTGCCGCTAAATCACCGGCTTTTTCTAATACAGGTCCGGAAGTGGTACGTAAATTAACGTTCATTTCATTGGCAACAATATTGGCTAACGTTGTTTTGCCCAGCCCCGGCGGGCCGAAGATCAGAACATGATCAAGCGCATCACAACGCTGCTTAGCCGCTTGTATAAAGATTTTCATTTGCTCACGAACTTGCGGTTGCCCGATATACTCGTCTAAATATTTTGGACGAATAGCACGATCTAACGATTCTTCTTCTTTTTGAGCTTGTGGAGCAATTAAACGATCTGCTTCGATCATAATTATTTCCTATCTATAATGCTGATTTTAAAGCTTCACGTATGAGCATTTCACAATCCATTTCCGGTTTGATGACTTTGCTGATAATACGGCTTGCTTCTTGCGGCTTATAACCAAGAGCGATAAGCGCGGAAATAGCCTCGCTTTCAATTTGATTTGCCGATTTTTTAACATCACCTTGCTCAATCACAGTTTTTAATGATGATAACCCTTCGCCAATATTTTTTACCCGATCTTTCATTTCGACAATTAAGCGTTCTGCTGTTTTCGTCCCAACGCCAGGTAATTTGACTAAGGTTTTAATTTCACCTTGTTCGACCGCTGCAATAAATTGTGCTGCTGACATGCCGGATAAAATTGCTAAAGCTAATTTGGGACCAATACCATTGACTTTAATCAGTTCACGAAATAGCTCTCGTTCTTGTTCATGATTAAATCCATATAACAATTGCGCATCTTCTCGCACAACAAAATGGGTTAAAACAATCACTTCTTGCCCATTATCTGGTAACTCATAAAAACAGGTCATCGGCATAAAAACATTGTAACCGACACCACCAACATCGATTAACACTTTGGGTGGCTGTTTTTCAATTATGATCCCACGTAAACGACCTATCACAATTTATCCTTAATAATTTAGGGTTGAATAATATAAGCGATGTGACATTCGTTGCTAAATATGCTAAATGTTTTACGCATTTGCACTGCATATTTTTAAATGTTAATCACTTAATTTTAACCGTTGATGATTATCGATTAGTTTACCTGATAGAAAAAAATTAATAAAGATAAACTGTATAAATAGACAGGAAAACCCAAAACAATTTTGCCGACATAAGTCGGCAAAATAATATTGGATAAATAGGTTAATGCATTAATTAAAAAGGCATTTTAAAGCCCGGCGGTAATTGCATTCCACCAGTAACTTGCGCCATTCTCTCTTTTTGCGCTTCTTCTAAGCGACGGGTCGCATCATTAAAGGCCGCCGCAATCAAATCTTCTAACATCTCTTTATCATCTTCGGTAAGAAGTGAAGGATCGATTTCAACACGTTTACAGTTATGTGCACCATTAACAGTCACTTTAACAATGCCAGCACCGGACTCACCCGTCACTTCAAGTTTGGCAATCTCTTCCTGAGCTTGTTGCATTTTAGCTTGCATTTGTTGGGCTTGTTTCATTAAATTGCCCAAGCCACCTTTTCCACCTGAAAACATAATTATTCCTCGTTAATAACAGTTAGCCTTAGATTATACAGGACGAATACTCGCTTCATCAATCTTTGCTTCAAAACATTGACAAATCATCGCAACTTTTGGATCTTCGATGATAGTTTGCTTCGCTTGCACTAATTTTTGTTGATACAACGCTTCACGCATTTCTAAAGGCGTTTTTATCACTTGATTATCATCAATAATCACTTTGACTTTCAAATTTTGTTGACGTTTATCACTTAAAGCTTTTTCTAATTTCGCTGTATTTACTGATGTGTTAATGAGATGTTTAACCGAAGAGCGCATATGTAACACAACATTATCATCATCAAGTTGTTCAATATAAGAGTTGATAGCAATTTGTTTAATTAATGGCGCGATATCTAACTGCTCAATTTCGGCACACCATGCATCTTTTTGTGCCATTTCATCAATTAATTTTTTTATCATTTCGGGGGTTTTATCACCATTTAGCGATTCCCGAAATGATTTGGTATCAATAGCTAACTCATCTTTGGTTTCAACAAGCCCACAAGATTGCCATTGATAGTTTTCAGCGGTGATTTCTGGCTCATCATCATTTTCGATACTATCGCTTTGCCTATCAACATTGGCATTAGTTGATTGCTCGGATTGAGTTGCGGATGATGACACCTTTTTAACCAACCTGTTTTTTGGTTGATTAGTATCAACCAATTCAGACTTTTTTGGTGTTTGTTCCTCTTTTATTAATTTACTGCGCATCTCTAAAATATTTTTGGTAAGAGACGATGCATCATCGGGAATCGATAGATCTGCTGTTATAACATTTTGCATAGGCTCTACATTATTATTTGCTACACCAGACTGAGCCTGTGATAGCGCCTCGGTAGTTGTTGCCGGTTTTGCAGAAGCGGGCGTTGGTGCTATAGGCGCAGCTAATTTGGCTTTAACCTCGCTATCGATTTTAGGTTGAACGTGCACAGGCTGAGCCTGCTTTGCTGGCGCAACTTGCGGCTGATTAAAGTTAGCGTTATTGGTTGCCGCTGGTGTAGCACCAACCGCTTTTGGCATAAAAGCTAACGCGCGCAAAAAGCTCATCTCAGCACCAATTTTTTTATCGGGCGCATAAGCAAGCTCTTTTCGACCCATTAATAAAATTTGATAAAACAGCTGTACATCATTAGGTGCCATATACTGAGCTAAAAATCGTATTCGCTCCTCATTGTCGGTATATTCGCCTAATGCTGTTGGCACTATTTGCAGGAGCGCAACTTGATGTAATAAGGCGATACTTTCTGCTAACAAATTATCCCAATCTGCACCTTGCATAGCCGCAGATTCAATTTGTTGCATCATCGCATTGCCGTCACCATGATAAAGCGCTTCAATTAGCGAAAATGGGATAGATTTATCCAATGTGCCTAACATTGCCGCAACCGAATCAGCATCAACCTGACCATTACCTAAAGCGATTGCTTGGTCGGTTAAACTTAACGCATCACGCATACTGCCATTAGCCGCCTTAGCCAATAGCTGTAACGCTTTCGGTTCACTATCAATTTTTTCTAATTGCAAGATATGCGCTAATTGCTGGGCAATAAGAGAAGTATCAAGCATATTTAAATGTAAATGCAAACACCGAGACAGTATGGTGATCGGCAGTTTTTGCGGATCGGTTGTTGCCAATAAGAATTTAACGTGTTCAGGCGGCTCTTCAAGTGTTTTTAACAGTGCGTTAAAACTACTTCGAGAAAGCATATGTACTTCATCGATAAGATAAACTTTGAAACGGCCTTTAGTTGGCAGATATTGAATGTTATCTAAGATTTCACGAGTATCTTCAACCTTTGTTCTTGATGCGGCATCAATTTCAAGTAAATCAACAAATCGACCCTGTTCAATATCACGACAGTTATCACAAACACCACAAGGCGTTGCGGTGATACCTTTTTCACAATTTAATCCTTTAGCTAATAATCGAGCAATTGACGTTTTACCCACGCCTCGTGTGCCGGAAAATAGATAAGCATGATGAACTCGTCCTAACGAAAGGGCATTTGATAAAATTTTAAGGACATGTTGCTGTCCTACCACTTCAGTAAATGATTTTGGTCGCCATTTGCGCGCCAGAACTTGATAACTCATGATCACCATTATATATCGCCAATAAATTTGCGCTAATAATAACATAAAGAGTTAAATTAGTCTTTAATTTGCCGATTAAGTGGGCTGTAGATCTGATAATTTTTATACTGAAACGTAGGGTATTTCTGAAACTTCTTGACAAGGATTTTACCCTTTGATACTTAAATCAAATAGGGTTTTATAGCTTAATAAATTTTTAAATTTTGTTAACACTACCGCTAAACAGATTTATTTTTTTATCCAGATAAACTCATATGGCTCAAAAGTTAAATGACGATATTTCAATCATGCTTTGACTAGTCACGACTGTCATTATTGCGCCAAATAACCGATTAAAACCTTTCTGATGTAAAAACCATAACGATAAAATTGCTACGCAATAACTGGCGTTTTCTATTTTCAGCCTAAAAGAATTAACCTTTATATAGACAATCCAACCACCAATAAATGGTTGGATTGTTTATGATTAGTTTTGATTGAGGTATGCCCATGCATATTGTGCATAAAACTCTGCACCAATTGCCAAACCGTCCTCATCAACATTAAAACAACCATGATGATGTGGCCACTGGGTATCTTTATCCGGATTACCTGAGCCAACTAAGGCAAATGCTCCCGGAATATTTTCAGTGTAGTAACTGAAATCTTCACCGCCGGTTGTAGGCGGCTCAAAATAAAGTGCCTCTTCACCAAATGACTCTACGATAACTTTTTGCGCTAGCAAAGCGCTCTCTTTATCGTTAATAACCGGCAAAGTGCCATAAATATATTCCACTTCGGCCGTTGCTCGATACATGGCAGCAACTTGATTAGCATAACGTCGAATAGCTGCTTCGATTTTGTCACGAACGGCAACATTAAAGCAACGAACTGTCCCTTCTAACACCGCATTTTCAGCAATAACGTTAAAACGAGTACCTACCTCCATTCGGCCAATTGTTACCACCGCAGGTTCAAGTGGAGAAATTTCACGTGATACAATCGATTGTACATTCATCACAAAAGCGGATGCCACCATAACAGCATCGACCGTATCATGCGGCATTGAACCATGACCACCTTTACCCTTGAATCGCACCGTTAATAAATCTGCTGAAGCAAAACTTGAACCAACCACGCAAGACACTTTACCAACTGGCGTTTGTGACCAAATGTGCATACCAAAAGCACTATCCACACTCTCAAGGACACCTTGTTTTATCATCTCTTTTGCGCCTTGTGCAACCTCTTCAGCGGGCTGGAAAACCAATCTGACATGACCTTTTAACTGATCACGTATGGCATAAAGAGCTTTTGCCGCAGTGAGCAACATGGCGGCATGGGTATCGTGTCCACATGCATGCATTTTGCCGGCAATGGTTGATTGATAATCGATATTTTGACTTAATTCTTGCACCGGTAGCGCATCAATATCCGCGCGAAGCAAGATCCTTTTCCCCGGTTTTCCACCTTGAATTTCTGCAATAATACCGGTTGGCTCTGTACGACGATAAGGGATGCCTATTTTATCCAGCTCTTCAGCAATTTTATCAGTAGTTCTAAACTCTTCCCATGGTAATTCGGGATGACGATGCAAATCACGACGAAAGGCGATCATCTCAGCAATGTTTTGCTTAACTAATGTTTTTATATTTTGATTTATCATAGTACGACCTTTAATATTCCAATTTTTATCCGATCACCACAATTTAAGAGCGGATAATTTAAATGATACAGACAGCGTTTAAATTCATTAGCATCTGCATTTATAAGCGTATCGAAGACGTCATCTTCTACTATAAATCTAAAAAGATGACATCAAATAACGATGCAACTTTAAGCTTTCACAATCATATTGACCATAATGCCTGCTAAAACCACTGATACAATTGTCACCGAGATAAACCCGCCGATTAACATTGGTGGTAACATATGGCTGGTTAAAATCTCTTTTTCTTTTTGGTTTTTACACAGATTATTAATGACTTCGTTAGTAATAATATAGTCAGCAGGAAAACCATATAATGCAGTAAGCGCTATAGAAAATGCCATTGCTCGACTTACATTTAAAATCTTACCTACTACAACTGAGAAAATGAACATGCCTACCACCGCAGCAAGAATGAAAACCACTAACGGCGTAATAAGGCGAACAAGCATTTCGGGCGTTGCGCGGCTCAATGTATCAAAAATAAATAACATCAACCCCATTACTGCCAATCCAAAACCACCGGCTTTTTTTAATGGATGACGTTCTAAAAAACCAATTGAAGAGGCAATGACTCCAAATAATAAACACAACACAAACGGGCTTACACTGACCCATGGTTTTAAAATTTCAGCAACAAAATAAGCTAAGAACCCGACAATAGCTATCCGTAAAAAGATAAAATAAGATGAGTTATAACTGGCAGGAATTTTGCCAAATAATTTTGGCATCGGGTTTTCATCTAATGAATTGGCTTCTTCTTTTTCGAGAGGGGATTTGGGATCGTTATTTGAATTCCATTTTCCAGCGTGATAGAGTTCCAGTACTCTGCGTCCCTCTTTTTTAAGCATGATAGATGTCAACGGATAACCGACAAAGCCCTGCATGACGTAAATAATAATGGCAAAAACGGCAAGATCTGCCAATCCGGCATCTGTTGCACCTTGCGCCATTATAATGGCTGAAACAATCCCACCAACTAACGGCGGAATAGCCACAACGACCGTATTAAAATCAAAGAACAGATAACCAACTATAATGGCAACAATAATGATTCCGGCAATACCGGCTAACGAGATTAATATGGTTTTCCATTGTAACAATAACTCTTTGACTGATAATAGCGTTCCCATATTAACGATGAGCAGGTACATAAACATGACAGCAACAACTGGCGGTATACCCGCCCGGGCTACAATATCTTTTGGAAAGAATGTCCAGTAACCTATTAAAAATAAGACTGCACAAATGAAGACAGAAGGAATCCAAGCTTTAGTGCGTGTTGAAACCACATCGCCCAGATATAAAATGATAAGTAACAAGACCAGTGCCAGCATCTGTGGCATGTCAATCATCGGTGACATAAAAACTCCATTTTACTTTAAAGATTATTTCACTATCAAATAAAGCTAATCAATTAGACCAAAAAATGTATTATATTTTAAATTTTTTACATTGTTAGCTATTTTTTATTATAAATTCCTTAATTTCATCTAAAAAAAGATTGCCATATTTTTCCAGTTTGATATTACCCACACCGGTGACATTGATCAGTTGCTTTTTACTTTCAGGTTTGGTTTGAACCATTTCCAGCAAGGTAGCATCACTAAACACAATATAGGGTGGAATATCTTCAGCATCGGCAATGCTTTTACGCAATCGTTTGAGATTAGTAAATAATATCCTCTCTTCATAAGATAAAATTGTCGATAAATTAATTGATCTTGCATAGCGATTTAAACGGCTCTTTTTAACAATTTCTAATCGAGGTTTTGCTAACGATAAGGCGACTTCACCCCGCAGGATTGGGCGTGCTTTTTCCGTAAGTTGAAGAGTGATATAGGTTGAGACATTTTGTTGCAAATACCCTAAATGAATCAGTTGCCGAATAACACTTAACCAATACTCTGCCGGGTGAGTTTTACCAATACCATAAACCGACAATTTTTCATGACCATTTTCTAAGATTGCTGAGCGTTTTGAACCACGCAAAATATCTACAATATATTGAGCGCCAAATCGTTGCTCTACACGGTAAACACACGATAATACTTTTTGTGCATCAACCAGCCCATTATAAATTTCAGGCGGATAAAGGCACATATCACAGTTATTACAAGGCTCACTACGATTTTCGCCAAAATAGTTAAGCAACACAATTCGCCGACAAGTCAAACTTTGAGCAAAAGATTCCATAGCACTAATTTTATGCAGTTCAACGTCTTTATGTTGCCCATCCATTTTCTCGTTTGTTTGACGATAATACCAATTGAGATCATTATTATTAAAAATTAAAAGCGCTTCAGCCGGTACCCCATCACGCCCTGCCCGGCCGGTTTCTTGATAGTAATTTTCAATAGTTCGAGGGCAATCAGCATGCACCACAAATCGGACATTGGGTTTATTAATTCCCATACCAAAAGCTACGGTAGCCACAATAATTTGCACATCATCTTTTATAAATTTTTCTTGAGCATTTTGCCGTTCATGATTGGTTAATCCGGCGTGATAAGCGATAGCCGAAAATCCTTTGGCGATAAGTCTTGTTGTCATATCTTCAACTCGAGATCGACTCGAGCAATAGATAATGCCACTATTACCGTTTTGCGTTTCAATAAACGAGACAAGTTGTTCGGTCAAATTAAATTTCTCAACCACAGTATAACGAATATTAGGTCTATCAAAACTACGCACCACAACCAAAGGATCAACTAAATTAAGTTGATGAATAATATCTGTTTGGGTCATTTTGTCGGCAGTCGCGGTTAATGCAATAATCGGCACTTGCGGAAAACGATTGGATAAATGGTGTAACTGCCGATAATCTGGCCTAAAATCATGCCCCCACTGTGAAATACAATGCGCTTCATCAATTGCGATTAATGATGGCGGGTGGGTATCAATCAAAGAAGAAAAGGAAGATAACGCTAAACGTTCCGGCGAAATATAAAGCAGTTTGATACTGTTATTAAGATATTTTTCAATAACCTGTTTTTGCTCGACATTAGATTGACTGGCATTGAGAAATGCGGCCGAAATGCCATTAGCTAATAATTGATCGACTTGATCTTTCATTAAAGAGATCAGCGGTGAAATGACTAATGCAGTACCGGGCAACAAAACAGCAGGAATTTGATAACATAACGATTTACCCCCTCCGGTAGGAATAATAGTCAATATATCTCGACCGTCAATAATCGACTCGATGATCTCTTTTTGTTGATTTCTAAATGATTTATAACCGAATGTATTGTGTAAAACATCTTCAATCTGATCTTTTATTGACATACTAACCTAAATAACGCATAAATTAATGCAGCGAGTATAGCCAATTTAAGCATAACAAACTACCGCCAACTTATATTTATTCCTTTATTCATTCCAAAATTGAAAAATAATACTGAAAAATTTTCTGCAACCACCAAAAATAATCGACAATATTAAGATTTAATCTTAAAGTTAACCGTAAAATGCTTATTTTAAATACAATTTTATTCAACAGACTAAAAATTCAACTATTTTTCAATTTTTTTACTTGCTACAAATCCAATTGCCAGCTAATATTTGCGTGTTTCAAATATACGCCCGTAGCTCAGTTGGTTAGAGCATCACCTTGACATGGTGGGGGTCAGTGGTTCGAGTCCACCCGGGCGTACCATTCTAAAGCCTTATCCGAAAAGGCCTCGAAAGAATTAATCTTTTCCTCAATTTTATTAAAGGGGTAAAACTGAGGTAAAACCCACACCATTTTTAGCAAATTTTTGCGACCCACTAATTCATAATTTCACATCATTGCTTCACACTTTAGAAGATTAATTTATTATGAATAAAATACAAAACGACTTTAGGCGCCTTGATTCTTAGTAAAACAATAAAAAGCCCAACTTTAGTTCAGGCTCATTTTTATTTTAATTAAATATGCTTCTCAATTTATTTCATTGTTTTTGGCAATTACTATTATCCACATGAATGATTAGAGGCTCTCCATTATCAATAGAATATACATAAGATGCCCCATTTGAGAATATAAATTTTATACGTTGCAGTACTTTATTGTCAGACTTATCAATATTACAGTATTTATCTACCGCAAATACGGTTAAAAAAGCTTTTAATGTTTCATCATTAGAGTCTTTTATTGAAGTATTTTTTATGGTTAATTTAAAGAACAATTCATTATTATTTTTATAAACATCTTGCAATACTGTGTATTCATCTAAATCTTTAGGAGTCTGTTTTTTAAAGCCTTCTATAATTTTATCCTGCAATGTATGCAAATTATCTTGAAATTTTTTTCTATCAACTTTATGACTAAAAGGGTTTACTGTGTTAAATTCACAAAAAGGCAGAGTATCCTTACCGGTAGTGTTTAAGAAATTGATTTCTAATTTATTGTAAAAGTAATCTGGCATGTCATAGACAAGTTTTAGTCTGGTGTCTTCTATATTTTCTACTTTTAGTTTTTCGATATATCCATCCTCAACTAATAATTCGCCTAAGTATATAATTCCATCCTCTACTTTATATTGCTTAAAAAATTCGCCATCATATAATGCTTTTTGGGAATTATCATTACAAATATAAGTTTTATGACTAACTTTTCCATCATCATAAAATGTAACAATTTGTGCTCGTTGACCAATTTGATACATATTCCACTTTCCAATAATTTTTTGTTTAATTTCTTGATTTGATAAACTCTGTTTATCATTAGCAAAAACAAAAAACGGAATCATTAAAAGAATTAACAGTATTTTTTTCATATCTATTTCCCTTAGAATAATTAATCCAAATATTAACAAAAATAATGAGGAGAAATACCCAAAAAATTTAATTTTTGAGTACTTTTGTTCATTTTCAATTTATTGCAATCGATATCTCTCAATAAAGTATTTACGGGGAATAAAGTTAAATGCATAAAGCTTCATGCTGTCGATATAGAATTGATTGAGTAAGCAAGTCCCAGACTTTTATATCGCAAAGTCTAAAGTTGTCATTAATGCAGTTAAGTCCAATTAAAACAACAGGCCAAATTAACTAAAGCGAAATAATAGCATAGCAAATTTACCACATAACTCCCTTACACCATCTCTCTGTTTTTGTAGGAGTAATTAACTCAAAGTTATTTCTGCGCATACATTGTTCAAAATGATACTTATTAAAAAATTCGAAGAAAAGAGTATCGGGACCTATTCCTTGATAATGATAAAATGTGTTATTTTGGGGTATAAAACGAGCACATGCTTTATGAAGTATATCTGCATTAAGCGGTTTATTTTCGATATTTTCGCCTAAGAGCCGGAGAAAAATTTGGTCCGTTGTTCCTATCAAATTTTTAGGTCTTGATCTAAAACGGTTTTCAAGATAATTGTGCTGAATCGCAATTGCATTAGGTAAATTTTCCTGAGATATATGCCCACTTGAACACAACTCGGTAAAGATATTAACCATAATTAGTCTTGTATTTTCTGTTTCTTGATTACATTTTTCAAGATCACTTTTTGAAGCTTTTGCTCTATTCTTTACAACTGATCGCCAATATTTTTTATCATAATCTGGAAATTCACTGTCAGTATAGCCAAACAAACAGAAATCACCTCTACTTGAACAGGAGTTCACGCTAATAACCATCAGCGTTAAAATAAAAATTCTTATTAATTTAGCCATTAATTATTTCCTAAATAATTCATGTAAAATAGATTTTATATTAATATTCTCATTTAGGACAATACTTTATCAGCAAAGGTTTAAGTTTTTAGATAAATATTATCTATATATCAACAATATTTTAAAGGTTTATACAAAAAATCACATTGAATGAGTAGAAGTTCCGCACGCTCAAATCGTAATTTAGGTGGGGTAAAACTCTACCTAAGTTATTGATATCTTTAATATCTTTTTTAACTCAAATCACTGTTTTTATGCACATGTAAATAAATTATAATTAATTGATTTATTTAAATATAATCTAAATTAGGACTTAATCTTGACATGGTGGGGGTCAGTGGTTCGAGTCCACCCGGGCGTACCATTCTAAAGCCTTATCCGAAAAGGCTTAGCAAGAATTCATCATCACCTCGTTTTTTTCTAGGGTAAAACTCATACTATTTTATAGTAAACTTTTGCGTCCTTCATTTCCATAAATTGAGTACTTACTCGATTATGCTTTAAATAGTTTGTTGTAAAACTTTTAAGAAACATTAGTTTTATTTAACTAAAGCGCTCAGTTATAACAATAAATTAGCTCATAAGATTACCCACATAAATTTACCACATAATGCCCTTGCAGTATGTTGTCTTTTTAGTGGGTACAATTAGCTCAAAGTTATTTTTAAGCATACATTGTTCAAAATTATACTCATTAAAACTTTTATAAAATAGAGAATCGGGACCTACAACTTTATAATCATAGTAAATACCATCTTTTGGTATATAACGAGCGCACGCCAGTTTTAGTTTATAAGCTTCAGAAGCTTTTTTACTGTCGTTGTTTATGAAAAATCTGGTGAAAATCTGATCTATAGTTCCTTTCATCTCTTCAGAGTCTTTACCAAAATGATAACCCTCAAGATAATTGTGCTGAATCGAGATTGCATATGCTAAATTCTCTTGAGATATATGCCCAGTTGAACATATATCGAGGAAGATCTTTTCAAGATTAACCTTTATATTTTCTGCTTCTTGATTACATTTTTCTAAATCATGCTTTGAAGCTTTAGATTTATTCCATAAAGTCGATCGCCAATATTTCCTTTTATAATTAGAATCTTCACTAACCCTTGTACCAAACACGCATAACTCACCGTCACTCGAACAAGACGCCACATTGAAAGCAATCATAGTGACAACAAAAATTTTGACTAATTTAACCATCAATTATTTCCTATATAATGGTGGAAAACCATTTTATATAAAATAACACATTTATTATCATTTGAAACGACATTTTAAAATTTATGTTAAGGTATAGCTTTAATTAACATGCAGGAACAAACACAAATTTTAACAATTTCAATTTAACTTGATGCTGTTAAATTTTATTTTTAATTCTGAAAAAATCTCTTAATTAACGTTCTTTCCATAAAACTGATGAGCTAGTTAATATGCCGAATTGTACTAATGCAAAATCCTTAACTAATTATAAATATCAACACAGGTTAAGCGTTGGTAATTATCGAGTTTTTTTTGATGGCTATATTCATATTGTTTGTATTGAATAGATGAAAAAACGTGATTATCAAACTTACTAATATACAGTTTATAAATAACGAACAATGACAACCACAATTTAGTCATGCTTTTTTGTCTTTTTTTAGTCCATTTTTATCTACCTGTTTTTTACTCATTAGAGTAGTTCAAAAATAGACAAATACACAAATTTATTTACAGGGTCTTATTTTGTTCTAGTGCAGATTCTTTTTATTTGGCTTTTTGATTTTTTCGCCTCTCCTTTTTCATTTGAGCAAGTTAAAAACATCTCAATGTCAAAAGTAAATTTGTTGATGGAATTTTTTATCAAACTTCGATTTATTTTATATTCACAATCATTTTGTTTACCTTCTATAGTTGGCTGTGTATAAGTTTTATTTGAGTCAGCTTCAACAACTTCATCGCTAGGTAATTTTAACATTAAAAGCCATCAACGATTTTATAGGGGTGTTTAAATTGTTCACTACTTTCTAAATAATAGTCTTCATATTCTTTAAATTTTGAATTGTACTTGCTTTCATATTTTTCTTCATTACAATCCCAGTTACCGACTAAATACTCATTAGTAACTTTATTATCACCACAACCAGTTAAAATAACCTCAATCAATCCAAGCAATACAAATTTTTTCATACTATCTCCTTTATTTTTCGTGAATGGTATGAAAATTATCATTTAATATCAATTATAATAGATTGAACATTCGTTTTGCGTGACATAGCTTGCCAAACTGCTCCTGAGTGTTCTTCAATACCATTAGCGAACTTTCGGCAAAAATTGGGGGAAAATTGAAAAGATAAAATAAAGCACTGGCAAATAATAAATGTTTTACTAGTGTTTTATTTTAATGCAATGCTCTTCAAATTTATTTTTAAAATTATCTTTTTCTTGTACTGACTCTGTATCATTACCGTTTATTACTGATAAAACACCAGTTATTTTGTACTCATTTTCTGAAATAAAATCTATTTTTCTTTCGATAATGGAAACATTTTTATCCTTTATGTTAATTCCTTTAATATTATAAATTGATTGGTATACAGAATAAGATTCCCAATCGTTTTTGAAAAGTTCAATCGGTAGAGTCCTTATGATTACTCCATCGTAAATTTTGTAAGTTACAAGAGTTTTCTCGCTTTTTACTTCACCATACTCTTGAAAAGCTCCATTTTTCCACTTAGCAAGTTGCTGAGTTATATTACACTCCCAATCGCCAACTAACATTTCTTCATTTATTTTCTTCTCACCACAACCAAATAAAGCTAGGCTAACAAGGCTAATTAATGCAATTCTTTTCATACCACATCCTTATGTTTTTGTTAATCTTATGTTATTTAATGGATTTAGGCAATAAAAAACCCACCGAGGCGGGCTGTATAATATATTTTAATTTAAGCATTTTTTCTAACCTTTCGTTAGTTTTTATAGCCTACGAAAGAAAAGGTTAAATCTCTTGTCGATTTAGTTCCTACTCTTACAATGAGCTTTTTATCATTCTGAATTACTTCATTCATAAATTCTTCTTTTCTGACACTGACATCACCTCTATGCAGACCCCATCGCATTTTAATTATTTTTTCTTTATTTACTCTAAAAATGATTTTCATTGCATCATTTGGTTGTCTTGCCAGTTTTTTGACTGTGGTATAAGACCTACCCTTTCACAACTAACCATAAGCTCAGCACTTTTAACCTCTTTATATTTCGTTATATCAATAGTGAATATAAAAACTTTTTTATCTGTAATAGGAGTAATAGTGATGTTAACGCTCCAATCTTGGTCATTAGTTTCATTGCATAAAGACTCGATGAGATAAAAACAATAAAATGGTGATACATATCCTTTTCATACATTTTTCTATAAATAATTTGGCTTAGTAATACGAAATTTATGAAATTTGCACAATAAAAAACCACCCTAAGGTGGTTTTTTAGCCTATGCGATGATAATAGATGAATTAAATTTTATCTTGAATAGGTAGTCATAACATCACGTCCATTAGTATTTTTGAATGTGTATTGAATATCCACCCACTGATTACCTGATTTGCTTTTAACAAATTGTTTTATTGTTAAAGAGCATCTTGGCGCATCTTTATAGTTATTATTAAGGTTATCAAGAAAAACCAAATATTCACCGCCTTCAACTGGTGTAAATACTATATTATCATAGCTACATGAACTGGATCTGTTTTCTTCTCCTGATGTATCAGAGAGGTTTGAATACCAATAATGCCAAATACTAGCATTAAATTTAAAAGTCTTATTTGCTGGAATATAAACATTATATGCAATTTCACTATTATTTGGAGTTGGTATGCCAAAGTTACGATCCTTGGTTTTTTCATCAAATTTTATTTTAGTTTCTGTATTATTGAGATAATTACCTTCTGTTTTACTCATTGAAAAAACACCAAAAATCATTGCAGTACTACTATTAAAATTTTTGGAATAAGTAAAGGTTACTTTGGCGACTTTATCACTAGGAAGAGGCTCAGAATAACTTTCATCTTTATACGTGGTGCAAGATGATATTAAAAAAGCAATACAAATTAACATTAATGGTAAAAATTTTTTCATCTCTATTCCTCAATAGTAAATTTTCTATATTTGCTCAATTATTGTACCATTGATGATTTGCAATAACTATAAAAAAATGAAACCACGCAGATAAACATGATGTAATCAATTGTCCATTATTCACCAAATCAGCGATAGATAATCAACAATTAAGCATTGATTTCCCCCAAAAAATACAATACTATTAAAGAGCGTTTAACTTATTGATTTTTATTATGAGAAAGACTTTATTTACCTTAATTGCTTTACCTTTTTTAGCCCTCGCTAATGATCAACTTGAGAAAGAAATCGACAGCTGTAAATCGCTGACTGACTCAACTCAAAGACTTGCATGCTACGATAAGATATTCGAGAAAAAAACTGAAAGCTCGATAGATAAAAATGCCATGGGCAAATGGTTTGTCCAACAAGGCGTATCACCCGTTGATGATAGTAAATCTGTGACCATAAGACTGAATGCTGATCGTCCAATAAACGCGCGATATAATTTAATAACACCTCATTTATATATCAGATGTAAAGAGAATGTAACTGAATTATATATCGATTTTGATACATTTTTACGTTCTAATGGTTTAACGCCCATAACACGTATTGACTCTGAAAAAGCGGTATCGAATAGAAGATGGGATATTTCAAATGATCATAAAGCAATATTCTATTCAAGCACCCGATCAAAAAAGACAACGGATTTTATTAAGGAATTAATCGGAAAAAATAAATTATTTATTCAAGTCACACCATACGGTGAGTCAGCAGTAAATACAACATTTACATTAACCGGGCTTGATGAAGCAATAAAACCGCTAAGGGAAACCTGTGGTTGGTAATGGTATGGAAAACTAAATTCTTTAAAATATATTAGATTACCTTAAACACAAATCTCAACATTAAATGTTAAGCAAAGATGAAATTGATCCGTTTCGCTTCAAATTCAAAGATCAATTTCATCATTATTAAAATAAATCTTAACTTATAAAAGATCCTTCCTAACCAACAATTGAAAGTAATATTTATTGTTCTATTAAAAACAGATTCAGATCAAACGGCGATCATAACCTTTTAGACACTGATAACGTTGTTAATTCATAGTGCATATAAAACAATTATTTGAAATTTAGCTTTCGACTTTTGGTATGTTATACAATTTATCATTATGCTTTGTTAATTTAATTGCTTCTATGAATAAGTCCAATCACGGTATTTTTGATAGGTTATCTCAAAATACCCTCAAATATACCGTAAACAGTTTAGAAAAGTTATCAATCTGAAATAATTGAAGGCGTTTTTTTAGTTATGTTATCAATGAAAAAAATAAGTTCCGATAAGGTTGTAAAGGCGGGTTATCGATTTTACCTGATTGAACGAATACGACCCCAGCAGGAATCGAACCTGCAACTAGCCCTTAGGAGGGGCTTGTTATATCCATTTAACTATGAGGTCACCGAGCCGATTATTCTAATCAATTTAAACAAATAATACCAATTAAATAACAAAAATTTTCCATTTTATACAAACATGATACAATTAGCTTATCAATAATATTAACAATAATAGAAGAATATATTATGAAAAAAAGAATAATTGGAATGATGATTACTGCATTAGCGCTAACCAGTTGCGCTACATATCAGCCTGAAACCAATACATATAGCGACCCGTTGTCTGGGGTTAATAAAGCGATGTTCAACGTCAATTATTATGCGCTTGATCCCTATATTTTGCGTCCAGCAGCAGTAGTATGGAAAGATTATGTCCCGTCTCCTGTACGTAAAGGCGTCGTTAACTTTTCATCTAACTTATCTGAACCGGCATCTATGGTGAATAACTTGCTTCAAGGCGAAGTTCATCAAGCCGGTACCCATTTAGCCCGATTCTTTATCAATACTGTTTTTGGTGTTGCAGGGGTATTTGATGTTGCCAGCATGGCTGATCCGCAATTAAAGAAAGGAAACAGACGCAGTTTTGGTGATGTGTTAGGTCATTATGATGTTCCTTACGGACCTTACGTCGTTTTACCATTTTATGGATCAGCGACACTTAGACAAGAAGGTGGTGACCTTGTCGATACCCTTTACCCACCACTAGTTTGGTTAGATTGGCAATGGGCACTAGCCCGTGGCGTAGTTGACGGTATTGAAGCTCGCGCCGTTGCGATTGAATATGAAGATATGCTTAAAAATAGTGATGATCCTTATAACTTCATGCGAAATGCGTATTTCCAACGTAATGATTTTAATGCTTCCGGTGGTAAAGTCGATCAACAAAAACAACAGCAACGAGAAGAAAGCATTAACAGCTTTATTAATGATATCGATTCACAATAATAATGATGAATCAACATTAACAACCGCCGACAAGCTCGGCGGTTTCTGTTTATATCACTTTTAATGATCATTAAACCGCTTTCAATAGTACTGACTATTAATTGGGCACAATATTGGTAAAAGCTCAATTTTATACTTAGTCCGCTCAAAATTTATATTTCAATAGACTCTTATAAACCCTGCATTTCCGGCAGATAATGCCAAAAGCGTCTAGGCATTTGTTGCCGTTGTAATTTTGGATTAACCCTTTCTTTAATCGTCAAGGCTTGGCAATAACGATGCCACATAGTCTGAAACAAAACTTCATCTTCCGTTAAGTATTTTTGATTAATTTTGCTGTTAACCAACAAATCATCTTGATCAGTTAAGGATATTTGTTCGATCTTTTCTAAATCGTAAAAATATCCGTATTGTCGTTTTTCATCATAAATAGCCCATTTTTGATCGGCATAGCGATCTTTAAAAAACTTCAAAACCAAAGGCAAAGCATTATAAATAGGCGCCACAACAGAAAAATAGATTTTCTCTTTAGCATGATTCTGATCTGTCGGGCTTTCAATAGTATTAAAACGGACAAATTGAATTAAGTGATGCCGCTCTTTGCTAACTTTTTTGGCAATTTCATGTACTGCAAGTACATCCGGATCGGCAAAATCGGTTTCGATTGATTGCTGAGACTTAAACACTTTGCAAATATAGCGAAAGATAATTAAATCACTTTCCGGAATTTCGGATAACCACACGTACATTAAATGATTGAGTGAGATTTTCGCTAATTTTTTATTTAGCGCGCTCATCACTCGTTCATATTTACTATTACGAAATTCGACATCATGGATGTTAGAAACCAATAAAGGCGCCACCTCACCCTGCCCTAATAAGCATTCCGGCATTTGTTTGAGTTTAAAAGCATCAAACACAGCGCAAAGTAATCCTTCAAAACTTTTGTCATAACTAAAGGCAAGCATCAACTACCACCCCATAACCAATTGTTGCGGCATATTGAGATTTTTCGCTTCCAGAAGTGGCGGTTCTTGCAAGGAAAGGCGGATGTATTCGGCTGAAGATTCAAGCAATTTAAATGTTTTCATTTCATGACAAACAATAAAAAATTGTGCTCGTTTCAATACCACGCCAATACGTTTAAGCGCCTCTAAATTCAGTTTACGATGGCGCCGAGCTAATACTATCATTTTAGCGGACTTAACCCCAATGCCCGGCACCCGTAAAATTTTTTGATAGCTATCACGATTTACATCAACCGGAAAACATTGCGGATTACGTATTGCCCATGCAAGTTTAGGATCAACCGTTAAATCTAAATCAGGATATTGCTCATTAACAATTTCATTCACATCAAAACCATAAAATCGTAGCAACCAATCGGCTTGATACAATCGATTTTCACGAACTCTTGGCACTTCTTGCACAACCGGCAATCTGCTGTCATAGCTGTTTACCGGAATAAAACCCGAATAGTAAACCCGCTTCATGCTTGGTCGCTTATATAATTTGGCGGTTAATTGCAAAATCTGATTATCGGTTTCATCGGTCGCACCAATAATCACTTGCGTACTTTGCCCTGCCGGAACAAATTTTGGAGTCGATTTAATTTTTTTGCGATCTTCGATATTCTCTAACAAGTTTTGCTGGATATGGCGCATCGGTTGATAGATGCTTTGATGATCTTTATCCGGCGCTAATAATTTTAAATTCTTTTCGGTGGCAATTTCTAAATTCACACTCATCCGATCGACCAATAGTCCCGCTTCGGTGATCAATTCATTACTTGCGCCGGGTATAGCTTTCATATGAATATAACCATTAAAATGATACTCATTGCGCAAAATTTTGACCACACGAATCATCTTTTCCATTGTGTGATCCGGGCTTCTGACAATTCCGGAACTAATAAATAGCCCTTCAATATAGTTACGGCGATAAAATTCAATCGTTAAATCAGCCAACTCTTTTGGCGTAAATCCGGCACGAGGGATATCATTACTTTGTCGATTGATACAGTAAGCACAATCAAACATACAGTAGTTAGTGAGCATGATTTTTAGCAAAGAAACACAACGACCGTCGGCAGTAAAACTGTGACAAATGCCACAGCTACTAGCATTACCAATGCCTTTATGCTTATTACTTCGAGAAGTGCCGCTCGAAGCGCAAGAAATATCATATTTTGCCGATTCGGCTAATATTTCAAGCTTAGCTATCATTTTCTCATTCATTTATTCACTCACTTATAAACTGTATATTTGTACAGTATAGCGTAATCAGTATTCGCATCGCAAGTAAATATTGTGTATTAAAAGCGTTGTTTAAATCATAAAAAATCAAGCGACGATAGAATTTTGTTTTATTAAATTTTTTAATATTAATTCGATTAATCAACTAGTTGATATGAAATTGATTATAAAAAAAGAGTTAAGGTATTGTTCAGCTTACAACTGTACGCTATAATCAGCGGAAGTTTTCATATAAAGCCAGATAATTTAGGAGTAAAGCATTAAATGAAACGTGTTGTTATTACAGGGTTAGGGATTCTATCAAGCATAGGGAACAATACTAAAGAAGTTCTCGAATCATTAAAAGTAGGTCGAAGCGGCATTACTTTTTCACAAGAAATGAAAGATAGTGGAATGCGTAGCCATGTATGCGGAAATGTAAAACTGGATACGACAGGACTAATTGATCGAAAAATTGTCCGATTTATGAATGATGCTTCTATCTATGGTTATCTGGCATTACAACAAGCAATTGAAGATGCTAAATTGACCCCGGAACAAGTTTCTAATCCTCGCACAGGATTGATTGCCGGTTACGGTGGATCGACAAAAACACAATATAATGTTGTGGCTGGTATGAAAGAAAAAGGATTGCGTGGCGTTGGACCTTATGCCGTGACTAAATCGATGTCATCTGCTATTTCGGCTTGTTTAGCAACACCATTTAAAATCAAAGGTGTGAGTTATTCAATGACCTCAGCTTGTGCAACTTCTGTTCACTGTATTGGTCATGCTGCCGAACTAATCCAACTGGGCAAACAAGACATTGTTTTTGCCGGTGGCGGTGAAGAACTGTGCTGGGAAATGTCATGTGAGTTTGATGCAATGGGTGCTTTATCGACTAAATATAACGATACGCCGGAAAAAGCTTCACGTGCTTACGATGCCAACCGTGATGGCTTTGTTATTGCCGGTGGTGCCGGTATGGTGGTCGTTGAAGAGCTTGAACATGCATTAGCCCGTGGCGCTCACATTTATGGTGAACTGGTTGGTTATGGTGCTACTTCTGACGGTTATGATATGGTAGCGCCGTCTGGTGAAGGTGCAATGCGTTGTATGCAAATGGCGATTGCGGATTTAGATGCACCGGTTGATTATATCAATACTCATGGTACATCAACTCCAGTTGGTGATGTTAAAGAGCTTTGGGCTATCAAAGAAGTATTTGGTGATAATATCCCGGCAATTTCATCAACCAAATCGATGACTGGTCACTCTTTAAGTGCAACTGGTGCACAAGAGCTTATCTATTCATTACTCATGTTAGAGCACGGCTTTATCACGCCAAGTATCAATATCGACGAACTTGATGAAGCGGCTATCGGCATGAACATTATCACCGAACCGACTGAACGTGAATTAACCACAGTAATGTCTAATAGCTTCGGTTTTGGTGGAACTAACGCATCAATTGTCATGAAAAAATATCAAGGCTAATGCTTTAATCAATTAGCAAAATAAAAAAACCGTTCACTTCATAAGAACGGTTTTTTTGTTGGTATATTATCTTCAAATGCTAATCATTGATTAATTTCAATTAAGCTAAGTATTAAATCTTCAGTCTAATTGTTGCCTGCATATATTGCGCCGTTGGCTAAATTGTTAATCTTTGGCTACTTCCCTCTAAAAATCCTTCAATAACAACCTAAGTTAAATTGCCTTAAAGTGTTATTTTTTGGATAAAAAAGGTCAAAACCGCTGATCCTATAAGTGATAGCACCATAAATAAAAAGGCATGATGATATCCACCACTGGCATTATCAATTAAAAAGCCGATGATAAACGGTGAAACCACGCCGGCAACTTGTCCACCAAAGTTAACAACACTCGACGCTTTGCCCATAATGGCGGTTGGGATAAGATGCATCAACATTCCCCAAAAAATCGCAAAGGCGATAAACATAAATAAAGCTGAAATACATTGGAAGACAATAGCAGCATTAAGATTTTCAACCTGATACATTAAAAACAAAAAAGCGCCGGATAACAGTGCTGTAATACCATAGAGATATTTAAGTTGTTGTTGAAACTTATCGGCAAAATACCCGCCAACTAAGGTGCCTAAAGCCCCAAATAAGAACGGAATGGCAGCCCAAATCCCTGTTTTAGACAGTGATAAGCCCCTTGCCTCAAGTAGATAACTGGGTAACCAGGTCGTAAATCCCCAAAAGGTGATATCAAATAAAAACCAAATCAGCGATAACTTCCAAAGGATTGGCAATTTTAATACCGCAAGCAATGAAAACGATCGAGTTTGCATCTCAATATTTTTCTTATCGTTTTGTTGATCAGTCTCTAACAGATGTAACTCATCGGCACTGATTAAGCGATTTTCTGCCGGATGATTACGAATATAGCGATAAATAAGCAAGCCTAAGATAAGACCCGGTACACTTAAAATGACAAAAACCTCTCGCCAGCCTAGCCACTCAATGATAGTCACGGCCACAACAACAGAAATTGCCGGACCTAAGGTATTAACAGAAGATTGAATGGCGGTTGCTCGTCCTCGTTCATGAGGGGGAAAATAAGTGGCAATGACTTTCCACGAGGACGCTGGAAAACAGCCCTCACCTGCACCAAATAGGAATCGTACCAACAACATCAAAGGCAACCAATAGATCAGCCCGGTAAAGAAGGTAAAAATTGACCACCATATAATGGCAAATGCCATAACTTTACGGGGCCCAAATTTATCGGATAAATAGCCACCGGGAATTTGAAACAGCGCATAACCAATAAAAAAAGCACTGATTATCGAGCCTTGCACGGTTTTATCTAAACCAAGCTCACTGCCGATAAAAGGCAACGAAACATTCATGACCATTCGATCAAGAAACGATAATAACCAACCCGACCACAATAATAATAAAATGGTATAACGCCCTTTCCATTTTTTTTGATTATACCCAGATGTAGGCATTTTATTAGCTGAGATATTCATTGAATCTCCTTATGCATTTTAAAGTAACATCCCAAATAACCTGCTGCAAAAAGGGTTACCTTTTGTTGCAATAAGGTAATATGGTTAATAACCTGATTTTTATGCTACCAACGTTAGCCCATGCAGCCGCATTTGAAGTAACTCATCTAGCAATAACTTCACTGGGTATAAAGCTAGCTCACTTGTTGTGAGCTTTTATTATTATGTTAATGACAACTATTTTTGATAAACATCCCAAGCTGCTTGTAAGCCGGCACCTTGCGTAGTTTTAAATCCAACACGATTAAGCACTGCTTCAAATGCGGTTAATGTTTGCAGTACGCACGGTTTTCTTGCGTTATAACCCATAGTACCAATACGCCACACATTGCCTTTAAGAGGCCCAAAGGAAGCACCAATTTCAATGCCAAAATCGTTTAGCATCAAATTGCGCACTTGCAGATCATCAATATTATCGGGACGTTTTACCCCAACCACATTATTCATTTTATGTTTAAGATCACCAAATAACTCCAGTCCCATAGCTTGCAGGCCGGCAACCATTGCTGCGCCATTAATTCGGTGACGCTCGATAACATTATCTAACCCTTCCTGAAGCACGATACGGGCGCACTCTCTTGCCGCATAGAGCATTGAGGTTGCTTCGGTGTGATGATTGATACGCTCAGCGCCCCAATAGCGAATGATCATATCGATATCAAAGTAGTTAGAGTAAATCATCTCATCACTTCCGCTACTATCACCTTCAGCACGAATACCCAGTTCAACACATTTACGAGACTGAATAATATCAACCATTTGTGGGCTAAGTGTTAAAGGCGCAACGCCCGGCGGACCACTTAAACATTTTTGTAAACTGACTGAAACCCCGTCAAGTTGCCATTTATCAACTTCAAGCTCATTACCGACAATCGAGGCAGTTGCATCGACATAAGAAAGTACGCCATGGCGACGGCAAATTTCACCAATTTTATCTAATGGTTGGATTAAAGTTGTCGAAGTATCGCCTTGCACACAAAGTAATAATCGAGGCTTAACTTTTTTGATTGCATCTTCAATAACATTTGGATCGAAAACTTCTCCCCATGGCACTTCGATAGTATGAACTTCCGCCCTTGCCCGATGTGCAATTTCACACAGTAATAAACCAAAACGACCAAATACAGGCACAAGCACTTTGTCACCCGGGCGAATGGTTGAAACTAATACGGCCTCAATACCGGCTCGAGCAGTACCGTCAATAACGAACGTTTGTTCATTTTTGGTTTTAAAAATATCACGATAAAGTGCCATAGTTTGATTCATATAATCTGTCATCACGGGATCAAACTGTCCAATTAATGGCGCAGCCATAGCCCTTGTTACACGCGGATCTGCATTAATTGGGCCAGGCCCCATAAGTAATCGAGACGGCGGATTAATTTGATCATATTTGTCTAGGTCTAACATGTATTTTTCCCTTATTGATTTCGATTTAATCTTGTTAACATTCACATTACATTGTGATGCGGTGACTATCTTTTCTTATCGATATTTTTCAAAAAATTATTCGTAATGGGGTGATGAAACTTAAACAGATTCACAATTTCACTCATCACTTTACCCATATGCGTTTTTTTCCATGCTAATGAGAGCGGCGAAGGCTTGCGCTCATTAATCACTTGGCATTGAACCAACTCACCCGAATCTAAATAAGGTTGACAGATCGACTTAGGTAAAAAGCCAATACCTAAGCCTTTTAAATGGCAAGCTAATTTGGTGGTGATATTCGGTACAATGATTTCAGACTGACTTGGCAACAACCATGCAACACGTTTATTCATATGAATAGAGGTATCTTCAATATTAACAGCAGAATATTTACGGAGTATTTCGTTGGATAATGGACCTTCTAATTGAGTAATAGGATGATTTTTTGCCGCAATAAATACCCAACTAATTTCGCCTAATGGAAATATATTTACCATGTTATCCAATGATTCAGTGCCTGTTGCACCAATAGCAAGATGACATTCACCGTGAAGCAACGAATCCCAAACCCCCATATAAACCTGGCGGGTAAAATTAAAATTAGTAAACGGGAATTTTTCTTTCAAATGGGTTAACAAATCGGTCACAGCATCAACATCGTAAAGCAAATTATTGATGGTAACATTCACCTTACGTTCAACCCCGTCCCGAATCTGTTGTAACTCATCAGGCATGGTGGTCAACCACAACAACCACTGGCTACAATGCTCATATAAATGCTGACCGGCAAGCGTTAAACTGACAGTGCGAGTTGTCCTTTCAAAGAGCTGGGTATTAAGATCTGCTTCTAATGATTTAATGCGATAACTAATAGCGGCAGGGGTTTTATATAAAAGTTTAGCGGCTTTTGAAAAGCTATTGCACTCAACCACTTTAGTAAATGTTCGCATTGTTTCAGTATCTAACATGATTTAATCCCTAATAATAAAACGATCGATACCTAGCCAAATGCCAAATAAAAGATCGGCACCGGATGTATGACCATAATTTAATAATTTATGGATCGATACATGGTGGTATTTACCTTGTGCTAATGCTCTAACCACTTGCATAACCAGTAAAGAAAATTGGCGTTTTAACGCATACTGTAAAAAAGTGGCACTAATGGTGGTGGTCAGTTTATCTAACGGCATAGACTGCATAGCTTTTTGCAATCGTTGTAACGGCGCATAAAAACGCTCATCACACGCCAGTACCGCTAAGATCCCAACGATAATATCGTCATAACTCGGGGTTAATCCCACGCCTAAACCGATAAAAGGGGTGAGATCGGCGCGATTACCTGCCAGTAAATTCGATAATTGGAGACATAAATTTTCTAATTCTGCTTGATACGGCGTTAGAATCAGATTGCCTAACTGACCGTGTACCCCAGTAGAATTATTGATCTGTTGCAGTAATTGAGCAACACCCTTTTTATCAAAGGATAGAGCAGGATCGGGCTTGAGTTCTAAATGGCAAACATGGCTTGCCTGATCAATGCTGATATGACCAATCTTTAATTCGCCGTTAATGGTTTGATTGATAGTTAAATGACTATCCGTTAGTGCGGCTTGAACAGTGTCAAAATCTGCGGTTTTCAGCACCCTACCCATTGGCGCAAATCCACTTCCATAGCGATGAAGAGTAATTAATTGTTGCTGCTGATTAATCAAATTAATGGTATGTCGATGTTGACTAAAAACAGTTAATTTTCCTTCACGCAAAGGCAGTTGTGAACTGCTTACTAATGGCTTTATAGGAGAGCAATAATTTGGCATCAATAACATGCAGCGCTGCCGATATTCATCGGCAGATAACTTAACGTTGAGTTGCGATTGGGTCATCGCTTTTAATAATTTTGCGTTTACTGCATGTGTTTGATTCATAAATTACACTTTTAATTTTTCTGCTAACGCCTCGAGTGCTTTTTCAAAACACGCTAATGGAGCACGTACGGTGCCTGCACCAATTTGACCCACGCCTGCTTGTTTATGGGCAATTCCTGTATTAATAAGAGGCGTGATGCCTGTTTCCACAATACGGCGGATATCCAATCCCATACAACAACCTTGAAAGTTCCATGAAGGGATTTGAAATAGCATATTGTGCGCTAAAAATATCTCACTCATCTCTTCTGATATTTCTAATGCAACATCTGCGCCACCTGCGCCAACAAATCGAGTTACCCCCGGCGCCGCAACCATAGCTGCCCCACCAATTCCAAAAGTTTCGGTAATGGCGCTATCGCCGATATCAGGGTTGGCATCTTTTTGAGAATAGCCGGTGAAAAATAGCCCTTGCGGCGTATTAACCGGTGCAGTAAACCACTGATCACCTAGCCCACTGACTTTGATACCAAAATCTTTACCATTACGGGTCATAGCAGTCACAATTGTGCCGGCTTGAATTTGTGCCGCACTGTCCATAACTGACTTACAAAATGCCATTGCTATGTTCAAAAAGAACTGATCGGTGACACTTAAAAATTCAAAAATTTTCGCCATTTCTGCTTTATCACGGTTAAGTAAAGCTAATTTAGGCGATAAAGTGCGCAGTAAAAGTGCGGAAGCGGCAATATTGCGTTGGTGGAACTCATCACCCATTGAAATAGCTTGTGCCATTAGTGCCGTCAGATCAATACCGTTATCAAAAAGCTTTAATGCCTCATTTAATGCGGGTGCTAATGACACTTTCATCCAATGATGACGATTGAGCACTTCTTCACCATAAGCGCCAAAACGCATCACTTTGCCAATACCTTCATTTAAATTACAGTAAGCTCGATTACCATGTGTGATATTTTCAACCACCACCATTGGCATATTTGCCGAAGTAATTCCCCCCATTGGGCCTACTGCATTTACTGAATGACAAGGAATAAATTCAACTTTGCGATTTTCGAGCAATTGCAAGGCTTGTTGTTCGTCTTGTGCCCAGCCTTCAAATAAACAAGCGCCTATGCACGCCCCTTGCATTGGTCCGGTCATATCGTGCCAAACAATCGGTGGGCCTGCATGTAATAATTTATATCCTTGTGCTAACGTTGGCACGGCTTCTTTTGCCGCAATAACCCCTATCCAGTGTGGTCTGGCGGCTTTAATTCGCTCAATAATTGCTTGGTTTGCTTCATTGATTGATGTATTCATATTATCAAAACCTCTTAATTTAATTTTTTCAAAATAGCCGCTAACTTCTTGTTTCCACCCGCTATTGGCGCCCATTGATACTGCACCACTGGAATATTTGATGCTTGAAGATCTTCAGCAAAACTACGTAGCCCGGCATTGATCACGCTAATATGGTTTAATAAAGGATAGGATCTAACCGGTGTTGACGCTTGACCAGCGGTGATAAGTCTTTTGGCAAGTAATACAGCTTCCGGTAAATTGTCCATGACAATGATATTTGCCGATTTGAGTGCTTCAATTTGTTGATGACGCGACTGCGGATCTTGCTCCGATCCGGTAACAGTCACAATAGCAATTAACGGATTATCAGCAGATCGCACAGCACAAGCACGGCTAAAGCCACTAATTACTGATTCGGCAGGATCGGCATTAGCGCCATAACCAATAACCAGATCCATTAACACAACGCCAACCGCAGGCTGTTGACCAAGTTGCGCAATTTCTTCTTCACGAATTGAAGGATCAATCATTGGATGTGGTCTGCCAACTGTATAAAAATCATCGCCTAGATCGATAATTTTATGTCCGTTTTGATCTAACATTATGCCTTTATCATGGCTGTGGCTAACAGCAAGATCGAGCGCTTTAGCTAACAACATTGCCACTTCAGCCGCTAAAGTTCCACCGGTATAAAGACCACTAATAGTTTTACCTGCAACCGTTGGTAACTGACAGGCTGCCGCTTCAACTTTCGCCAATAAACAAGCCAATCTGGCCGCTTCATCTAAGGTATTGGCAAAATAGATATTATCTTCTTGTGGCTGATCAATTTTTGAGGCTAAAAACAGAGCAACAATTGGCTTATTGATCTGTTTCATTGCGGCAATAACTTTTTTACGCACATTTTCTGCAGGCGGTTTAGAGATAAAAGTAATCACCTGAGTCGATTCATCAGCCGCTAACATTTTTAGTGCCGTAAGCGCACTAATACCGCCTACTTCTTCAGACAGATCACGACCACCTAAACCGATCGCTTGAGTAATCCCCTGATTTAATAAGGCAATTTGCGAGATCACCTCTTGAATACCGGTACCGGATGCGCCAATTACACCGATATTTCCTTTCGGGATCACATTAGCAAAGGCTAAAGGGGCACTGGCAATAATTGCAGTACCACAATCAGGCCCCATAACGATCAGATCTTTTTTATCAGCTTTAGTTTTTAAACGGACTTCATCATCGACCGAAACATTATCGGAAAATATCATCACATTTTTATTATCATCTAACGCTTGATCGGCTAGCTCAGCTGCATACTCGCCGGCAATGGAAATTAAGATAAGATTAGCATCGGGTAGTTTTTCGGTGGCACTGGCATAGCGTCGGGCTTTAAGTAGTTTTGTTCCGCCTTGTTGTTGCTGAGCAATGTTTTTCAATGCATCTTCTAACTGATCACTAATCAGCGCTATAACGTTTGTCGAATCATCATGGGTTTTGATAGCAACACAGATATCATTTGGGGTGGCATCGTTGAAAGTATCACTCCAAAAACCGGTGGCATTTAGCAATGATTTATTGGCAGGAGTGCCCATCATGACAGAAACTTCATCCACTTCTTCAAGATTACTGAGTTTTTTCGAGATTAACATCAAACTGACCGAGTCTTGAAAGCTTCCTTTTTTTATAAAAGATTGAATCATGAGAATTTGCCTCTCAGTTATAAAAATAGTTATCTAAACACTGATTGAATATAACTCAATAGCCACTCATCACATGTTTTGAAACATCTCTATGACGGAATAAAATAACTTCACAAGGCGAATTCTGATACCCGTTTGGATCTGTGTCATTACACTGGTAATGAGTTTATCTATTAAATCTAATTATCAGACTGTATTTATATATTACGTAAAAATGATTGAATAAGTAGGTTAGATGTCACAAATTGGCAATTGAATTAGAAAAATAAAATTATTTAAAATCATATAGATAAATTATTATTAAAAAATTTTTTATAATAATAACTCATTAATTTAATTAAATTTTACAAAATCAAAAAAGCTGGTTTGATCACATTATTATTTGCTATTAATAGTATCGTAGTTAGCAAGTTGAGAGAAAAATTGTTAATAATCGAAAGTTGAATAATAGGTAAATGCTTATGAATATCTTATATGATGATGTTGCTAACGCAGTGAAATGGATATCAAGTTTTGGTGGATTAGAACAAGGCGGAACAACACGTTTACTTTACACAAGTGAATGGCTTGACGCACAAAATGCGCTAAAAGATAAAATGACCGAAATCGGCATGGAGAGTTATTTTGATGACATCGGTAATTTATATGGTCGATTTGAAGGAAGCAAATATCCCGATCAAATCATTATGTCAGGCTCACATGTCGATACCGTTGTCAACGGTGGAAAACTCGACGGGCAATTAGGTATTATTGCCGCATTACTGGCTATGGAGTATTTAAAAAAACACTATGGACAGCCATTACGCACCTTAGAACTTATCTCAATGGCAGAAGAAGAAGGCAGCCGTTTTCCTTATGTCTTTTGGGGAAGTAAAAACGTGTTTGCCATTGCTAATCATCAGGATGTCGAATCGATTGAAGATAGCAACGGCATTAAATTTGTTGATGCCATGAAAGCGTGCGGATTTAAATTTAACACCAAACCTGCACGAGACGATATCAAAGCATTCCTTGAAATTCACATTGAACAAGGTGGCGTGCTGGAAAAAGAACAAAAAAGTATTGGTGTAGTAACCAGTATTGTCGGACAAAGACGCTACAACATCCGACTGATTGGCGAAGCCAACCACGCAGGCACAACCCCAATGGGTTACCGCAAAGATGCCGTCTATGCCTTTAGCCGGATCTGCAATGAATCAATCGATAAAGCCCTTAAAGTGGGTGACCCACTAGTTTTAACCTTTGGTCACGTTGAACCGGTACCTAATGTGGTTAACGTAGTGCCCGGTGAAGTACTTTTTACCATTGATTGCCGTCACACCGATAAAGCCGAATTAGTCGCCTTTACTCAACAGTTAGAAGCGGACATGTTACGCATTGCAGCAGAGCTTGGACTTGAAATCGAAATTAATCGCTGGATGGATGAAGATCCCATACCAATGGATGATAAATTGATCAAGATGCTAGAGCAGATCTGCCAAAAAGAACAATTAAGTTATCAGGTCATGCATAGTGGAGCTGGGCATGATTCACAAATCTTTGCGCCATTCGTACCGACTGCAATGTTATTTGTGCCGAGTATAAAAGGTATCAGTCACAATACTGCCGAAGACACCAAAACAGAAGATCTGGTTGAAGGCATCAAAGCATTAACCTATGCACTTTATCAATTAGCATATCAAGAGTAATAAGGAGTTAGCATGACAACTATTAACTCAACAACAGAAAAAACCGGCGGTATACAATACTGGCATAAAATTGTGGTACTTTTATGCCTAGGCTGGACAGTAATGTGGATCTACCGTCCGGTATTAACGGCCATTTTTCCTGAAGTCCAACAAACCATAGGGCCACAATCAAACACCGAACTTGGTTTAATCGCCAGTTGCTACTTTTTTGCCTATACCGCCATGCAAATCCCTGCCGGAATGCTGGTTGATAGATTTGGTAAAAAAGCGGTTGTCATTCCCGGCTTTTTACTGTTTACCATTGCGGCACTTATCATCGGTAATGCGCACTCAATTATGATGATCTACATCGGTAGTTTACTGGCTGGTTTAGGCTGTGGATCTTACTATGGTGCTGCATGGTCACTTTCAGCTGAAAATATTCCTTCAGCGCATCGCGGTTTCGCCTCAGCTATTATTAATACCGGTTCGGCGTTAGGTATGGGGATAAGCTTACTGGCTACCAGCTTTTTAGTAAAATCGTGGGGAATGCCATGGGAATACATGCTATACATCATCGCAGCCCTGTTACTGTGCTTAGTTGCCGGTTTTGCCATCATTATTAAAGAAAATCCAAAACTCAAAGCGGCAGCAAATAACGAGACCAAAGCGCAGCAAACTATCAATGAGCCAGAAGCGACAACGCAAAAACACAGCTTCTTTAGTCCTCAGATGATTGCCTCTTATATTATGTATTTTGCTACTTGTTACGGTTATTACATGATTGTCAGCTGGCTACCTAATTTTCTTGAAACTGAACGTGGCTTTACCGGCGGTAGTATCGGTTCGGCCTCATCATTGGTCGCTTTTGCTGCCATACCGGGCGCACTAATTATTAGTAAAATTTCCGATAAATTCCGAGATAAACGCTTAATATTTATTATTGCGCTTGAATTAATTGCAGCAGCAACTTTATTTACCACTGTTCAATCAGCAACGATCACTTTTTTACTGGCTGGGCTAATTTTTTATGGTCTATTTGGAAAATTAACCGTTGAGCCAATTTTGATATCGCACGTTGCCGAAACCGCCCCGAAAACCAATTACGGTACCTCATTTGGCGTATTTAACTTTTTCGGTATGAGTTCTTCGGTCATTGCGCCACCATTAACCGGCTATCTGGCAGATCTTACCGGCACCAAAATAACCGGATTTTATGTAGCAATTGGCATATTAATTGTTGCTACTGTGATCTTCTTCCTTATCAACATGCGTCAAAGCACAAATAACAAATAAAATCACTGCCGACTATTTGCGATAGTCGGCTTAACAACAAAATTGAAAACATGCTGTTTTTTAAAGGCGGGGCTTTCTATTACCTAAAGTAATATCAAAAGCACAACAAAACTCTAAATGTTACAAGGAGATAAACATGGGATACATCAATAACAACACCGGTTATCCTAAAGATTTGTTAGCTTCACGAGCTATCATCAAACGCCATAATTATGCGTTAATTCCACCGGACGGACTGGTCAAAAATATCATTCCCGGGTTTGAAAATTGTGATATTACAATCCTATCGACCCCAAAACTCGGTGCCAGTTTTGTCGACTATCTTGTCACCATGCATCAAGACGGAAAAAACCAACAAGGTTTTGGTGGTAAAGATATTGAAGTATTTGTTTATGTCATTAGCGGCGAGGTGATTGCCAAAGCCGACGAACAATCTTTCCAATTACAAACCGGTGGCTATCTGTACTGCCCGGCAGGGGTAAAATTATACTTGCAAAATCAAGCACAAAGCTCACGGCTATTTTTATATAAAAGACGTTATATCCCGCTTAATGGATATCAAACACGGGTGGTTTCCAATCATGTTCAGCACCTTGATACGATTAACTATGAAGATATGGATAACGTATTTGTGCAAGATCTATTACCTAAAGAATTAGGATTTGATATGAACTTTCACATTTTAACGTTCAAACCTGGCGCAAGCCATGGCTATATTGAAACTCACGTACAAGAACATGGTGCGTATCTGCTAAGTGGTGAAGGCATGTATTTATTAGATAACCATTGGATACCGGTCAAAAAAGATGACTACATTTTTATGGGAGCCTATGCATTACAGGCTTGTTACGCCGTTGGCAAAGAGCCACTAAGTTATATTTACTCAAAAGATTGTCATCGAGATATCGATATTTAATCAATAAAACAAACGAAACAGAAACATCAAACAGATTGTTTTAATACTTAATCAACAACCCAAATAGCAAGGATCGACTATGGAGCTAATTGTTATTGCTTTAGGTGGTAATGCCATTTCCAAACGCAACGAATCATTAACGGTTGAAAATCAATACCGAAACATTCATGCTACAACCAAATTGATTGCTAAATTAGCGGGAAAATATCGATTGGTTATTGTTCACGGCAATGGTCCACAGGTGGGACTACTGGCATTACAAAATGCCGCCTATCAAGCCGTGCCAGCCTATCCACTTGATATACTCGTTGCGCAAACTCAAGGCATGCTTGGCTATATGATTGGGCAAAGCTTACAGCAACAAGAAACAGTTAAACAGGTTGTCACGCTACTCACTCAGGTGGAAGTAGCGAGTGATGATCCTGCATTTAGTAACCCAACCAAATTTATAGGCCCCGTGTATGATCCAAAAGATCAACAACATCTACAAAGCCAATATGGTTGGACATTCAAAGCAGACGGTAAGGCAATTCGCCGCGTTGTGCCCTCACCCAAACCGCAAAAAATTCTGGAAATTGACACCATAAAAAAACTGCTGGCCGATGATAATATTGTTATTTGTAATGGAGGTGGCGGAATTCCGGTTATTAAACAAAAAACCGGATACACAGGCGTTGAAGCGGTAATCGATAAAGATCACAGTGCTGCGCAACTTGCTATACAACTCAAAGCCGATCATCTGATGATACTAACCGACGCCGATGCAGTATATGAAAACTGGGGAACGCAAGCACAAACAGCATTAAGACATGTTAATACCGAGCGTTTAAAACCACTGGCAATTGATGACGGTGCAATAGGACCTAAAGTCAAATCCGTCATTGAGTTTGTTAATAACACCGGCAATAAAGCCTATATTGGCAATTTAACCGATATCGAGTCTTTACTCGCCGGCATTAAAGGCACGATTGTCACCAAATAGAGACAGAAACAGTTATAAGCAATAAATGGGAGTTTTATTATGAGAATCGACAGAAAAACATTACATGACTTAATCGCCAAAAAAATGCATAAAGCCGGATTAAGCAAAGAACATGCAGATATTGCCGCAGACGCATTAGCTTTTGCCGATGCACGAGGAATCCACTCCCACGGCGCAGTGAGAGTAGAGTATTATTCTGAACGTATCGCAAAAGGTGGCATGACCCATAATCCACAAATTACCTATACAGAAACCGGGCCGTCGAGCGCCATTTTAGATTTCGATAACGGCTGTGGTTTGGTGGCAGCCAAAATGGGAATGGACAAAGCAATCGAAATGGCCAAAAAAAATGGCGTCGCTGTTGTTGGTATCAAGCGCATGTCACACAGTGGATCACTCTGTTATTTTACCGAAATGGCAGCCGAACAAGACTTAGTGGCAATATCGATGTGTCAATCCGACCCCATGGCAGTACCGTTTGGCGGTGCACAAGCATTTTTCGGTACCAATCCAATAGCTTTTGCCGCCCCGACGGCCGATGAGCGTATCGTATCATTTGATATGGCAACCACCGTACAAGCATGGGGTAAAGTACTTTATGCCCGTTCCAAAGGCGAACCAATTCCACCAACATGGGCAGTAGATGAAAATGGCGAACCGACTACCGATTCGCATAAAGTTAATGCATTGGTACCTATTGCTGGTGCTAAAGGCTATGGTTTAATGATGATGGTTGATATTTTGTCGGGCATATTACTTGGTCTACCATTTGGTAAAAATGTCTCTTCGATGTATGCCGATTTATCAAAAGGTCGCGATTTGGGACATCTCCATATTGTTATCAACCCTGAATATTTCATTGGTTTAGATACCTTTAAAAAAACCATGTCAGCGATGCTCGATCAACTTAAGCAAGTCAAACCGGCTAAGGGCAATAGTGAAGTATACTTCCCGGGTGAGCGAGGCAAAAAACGCGAAGCGGATTATCAAAAAAATGGCATCGAAATAGTGGATGAAATTTATCAATATCTCATTAGTGATGATATTCATTACAACCGTTATGATCATAAAAATAAATTCGCCGAGTAAAGTCGTTTACTGCCTATACAGGGAATACCGAATAATCACTATAGCTCCCCATAATTAATTTGGTATTACCCTGTTATTATTGATACTATCCGTTTTATACTTAAACATAAGGTATTTCTGAAACTTCTTGACAAGGTTTTTATTTATCCTATTGTCCTGTGTAACTAAACTCACCAGCTTACGCTATCTTATTTATACTAACCGACACGCTTTTAGCGTTTTATTGTTTAATGAATAAACTAAAATAGTTTTATACTGAAACATAGGGTATTTCTGAAACTTTTTGACAAGACTTTTATTTATTCCATTAATCCATTTAATAAAACCACCAGCTTACGCTACGTTATTTATACTAAACACACACCTTTAGCGTTTTATTGTTTAATGAATAAACTAAAATAGTTTTATACTGAAACATAGGGTATTTCTGAAACTTTTTGACAAGGTTTTTATTTATCCTATTGTCCTGTGTAACTAAACTCACCAGCTTACGCTATCTTATTTACACTAACCGACACGCTTTTAGCGTTTTATTGTTTAATGAATAAATTAAAATAGTTTTATACTTAAACGTAGGGTATTTCTGAAACTTCTTGACAAGACTTTTATTTATTCCATTAATCCATTTAATAAAACCACCAGCTTACGCTTCCTTATTTATGCTACCAACACGCCTTTAGCGTTTTATTGTTTAATGAATAAACTAAAATAGTTTTATACTGAAACATAGGGTATTTCTGAAACTTTTTGACAAGGTTTTTATTTATTCAATTAACCTGTGTAACTAAACTCATCCGCTTACGCTATTTTATCCATACTAACCACACACCTTTAGTGTTTTACTGTTTAACGAATAAACTAAAATAGTTTTATACTTAAACATAGGGTATTTCTGAAACTTTTTGACAAGGTTTTTATTTATCCTATTGTCCTGTGTAACTAAACTCACCAGCTTACGCTATCTTATTTATACTAACCGACACGCTTTTAGCGTTTTATTATTTAATGCATAAACTAAAATAGTTTTATACTTAAACATAGGGTATTTCTGAAACTTCTTGACAAGACTATTTTTTATCCAATCCGATATCAAGCCTTCAATGCAGAATATTCAATTTATTTACGAATTTTATTAATGAAAAATTCACGAAAAGAGTGGTAATATATTGCTCAATTTATCGTAAATCAATGTTAAATAGGAATAAGGATTGAAATGAATAATGGTTTTAAATTAGACAAAATAAAAGACTATTTCGAGCTCGAAAAATTACCAGAATTTGACGATAAATCAATACTATATATTTTGAAAGATGCCTCACTTTGGCAATATATACTTTTTAATTTTTTTGCTACTTTATTGATTAAACACTATTTAATTTACTTCCAACCCAATCAGATTATTTTAATTAAGTTAACTCTATTAGGTGACTTAACCAAAAATATAAAAAAAATCCCAATGGAAAAGATTACCAATCTACAATTCAAACGGGGCACTATACGTAGTAAATTATCTTTCATGGTCGATAATCAAAAATTCGAATTTAAACTGCCCAATCTGTTGTTGATCGGAAAATGGCAAAAAGCTAATTTAAAACAAATTATTAACGATTATTTTTTATCAGCAAAAACAAATTAAATTTATAATACTTATAAAATTTTTGCTTAATACTAACTTGATTGTTAATGAAGTTGAAAAAGCATTCTTAAACTAATTTGCTTCATGCTTTTTCGATTCAATTTATATTCAAACCTAAACACAAAATTAGAGAGTAAACATGACAATATCATTCAAAGAGCAACAACAAAGGATTAGTTTTGTAAAACAATTTTTTGCAGATAAATTGGCCGAAAATTTATCACTTATAGAAGTACAAGCGCCGATTTTAAGCAGAGTTGGCGACGGTATTCAAGATAATTTATCGGGAACAGAAAATGCGGTACAAGTAAAGGTAAAAACAATACCGGATAGCCAATTTGAAGTGGTTCATTCACTTGCTAAATGGAAGCGTAAAATTTTAAGTTGTCACCACTTTGCCGTCGGTGAAGGCCTTTATACCAATATGAAAGCTTTACGCCCGGATGAAGATCAATTATCGCCTATTCATTCGGTTTATGTTGATCAATGGGATTGGGAAAAAGTAATCAGCCCACAAGATAGAAATTTAACCTATTTAAAACAGACTGTTGAAAAAATCTATAGTGCTATTAAAGCAACCGAAAATGCGGTGTCACAAAAATATCACTTATCACGTTTCCTCCCTGAAACCATTACATTTATGGATAGTGAACAATTATTAAAACGCTACCCTAATTTAACCCCTAAAGAGCGTGAAAATGCTATTGCTAAAGAGCTAGGCGCAGTGTTTTTAATCGGCATCGGTGGCAAACTGTCAAATAACGAAAAACATGATGTGCGTGCACCGGATTATGACGATTGGAGTAGCGATAATGATTTAGGTTCTAAAGGCTTAAATGGCGATATTTTAGTATGGAATCCGGTATTAAATAGCGCTTTTGAAATTTCATCAATGGGTATTCGTGTCGATCCAGAAACATTAAAGCGCCAATTAAAGATCACTAATGATGAAGATCGCTTAAATTATGCTTGGCATCAAGCTCTAATAAACGGCGAACTATTGCAAACTATTGGTGGTGGCATTGGGCAATCTCGTTTAGTGATGTTACTTTTACAGCAAAACCATATTGGACAAGTACAAGCCAGTGTTTGGGACAACACCACAAGCCAACAATATCCAAATTTACTTTAATTGAGGTGGATATCTTCACGACATTTAGAGATAACAATAGGATCGATTGAAAGGAAAATTGTTTAATCGATAGCATCACGCTTTTTAACATGTGATTGTAAGGTAAGTTATAAAAATGCGTTACCGTTCTACGGTAACGCGCTTAACAATTACAACACTGCCGTTGCTAACCTTTTTAAACAAAAGGGAATTTTGCATAATTCCCTTTTTCTTAGTTTCTTCTATTTTTTTCTTATCCGTAATAAAACAAAAAATAACTAAGTAAAAACAAGCTGATTATTTTTTTATTATTACCTATCTTATAACTTCTAATTCGTCTGAGCCTTCGGGTATATGAAAACGGAAGTAATAACCTCCAGTAATCTCCTTTTTATCTTCTTTATCAATTGCTTTAAATTTAATTCCGTCTGTAAAACTATCATCGTCTTTTTGTCTTAATTTTACAATCCTATTATTGGGTTCAAGTATTATCTGATAGTCAGTAATCGGTAAAATTTGTATATCATCCAATATTTTTGAAAGCTGCCCGTTGGTTAAAGAGTCTTCTTGAAAAGAATTTTCAATTTCTTGTTGAGTAGCATATAGACAGATAAATTGTTCTTTCGATCTGGGCATAACTGCTTGAAAGTAAGCTTCTGAATCCTTATTTTCTAAAATAGTACGCAACGCCTCTATTTTTTTAACTACTTTCTTTTCTAAATCGGGGACTTTGGTTAAATCTTTAGATTTTGTCCAACCTGTTATTTGATAAGGCACTTGCGCTTCAAATTCAAACGATTTTTCAAAATAAGGTAAATCTTTAGTCTCTTCATAAGGCAGTTCGAAATCTAGTATAGGGATTTCAGGATCTTCCTTATCCCTAAAATTTTTATTGAAAAATAATCTCATTCTAAAAGAGGCATACTCGCCTAAAACAGCCTGTCCATTCGGGGGATAAATGCGAAAGGTTATTTTTTGTTTACCACTGCCCAGTATATTATAATTTAGTGGGACAATGGGACTGGTAATTTTACCTTGATAATGGGCAAACATTTGTACATCATTAACAAATAGTTCCCATTTAATATTAGCACTGTAAATTCCGACATAATAGAACGGTTCTTGCTGGTACTGCTTTGGCATTTCAATTGCTTGCATAGTTTCTTGAATTATTTGTTTATCTGTTTTTGGTGCTTGTCCGCAAGAAAACAAAAAACTGCTAATTAAAAATAAACTGATTAATTTTTTCATCGTTACCATACCTTCAACTCATTGCTTCCTTGTGGCATATATAAGAAAATAGGTCGACCTCCTTCTATATTTCTTTCTTCTCCTTCATCATTTTTTACACGAGCTTTCATATAAAGCATTGGAGATAGATTTTTTTGCCAAAGTGCCACAATTTTACCGTTGGCATAATATTGTATAGTATAGTTTTCGATAGGCAAAAATTCGTGATTCGTTATTCTTGAATCCGAATCGATTAACATAGGCTTCATTTTATATGAATTTTTTATTTCCTCATAAGTATTTTCGTAGGTTGTGTTTGATACAATACCTGAAGAATGAAGAAATTCCCTATGATATACAATTTCATCTCTGTTAATGCATATTGTTCTTATTTGATTATATTTTTCGACAATTTTTTGTTCGATATTTGGGACATTTTTTAAATTAACTGATGCTGCAAGCTCCTGATCGTAAGTAAAGGGTACATCAACATCAATCATCAATTTAGCTTCATAATAAGGTAACTTTTGCTCTTCCAACCCTTGTGGCAAGTTAAATTCGGCAATTTGTTGATAATCTTTTAAAGAAGTATTCTTGTCGGCTGCTCGGTATATGGTAACAGATGCGTTAGCGTATTTAGATAGATAATCTTCTCCATCTCTCGGGTAGACTTTGATGATGACATTTTTTTTACCGGCATTGAATAATAAAACATTTAAAGGAAGCATGGTTGATTGTCCATTATTATCAATAAATCGATAATCTTGTGCTCCCTCGACTTCAATAATGAGTTTGCATCCGTTTTTGGTAACTTGTGCGCCGAATGCCGGGCGATGTGTGTAATTTTGCGTTAAGGCTAATTCTTGTTGTATGATTTCTTCCATTTGTTTTTCTTGGTTTTCTTGTCCGCAAGAAAACAAAAAACTGCTAATTAAAAATAAACTGATTAATCTTTTCATGATTACCTATCTTATAACTTCTAATTCGTCTGAGCCTTCGGGGATATGGAAACGGAAATTGAATGATCCTTCAAAGTTTGTATTATTGCCCTTATATTTACCTTTAAAAGGAATACCCCAAAACTACATGTCATTGCCATCCATATTGAATTCAAAAACCTATTATTACTCAGTAATGATATTATGGTATTACTTTTTATCTTCATAATTTAGATACTTTTTCAATCCCAATTGGAGGTTTTAGCGCTTTAACAATAACGTTATCAACACATCTGGCTATTTATCATGAATCTCAAAACAAATAAAAAATGCCATTTATTTGAGCAAAAAGATATGATAATAATGAGAAAAAAGCCAGTTAGGGCTTTCGCCCTAATATTTAGCTTTTTAGCAAGATGCTTAATTGATTAGGTATTACGATTGAACATCCTCATCGGGTACTGATTTCTCGGGAGTTGGGGATATTTCATCCGGTTTAGCTGGGGCTGTTGACTCTGTTGGCGATGAAGCAGATACATCATTTAATCGCACATAAATAATTTTTTGACGACCACCGTCACAAGATCCGACAACTTTCCCTTCAACTTGTTGTGATTCATCAACCGATACATGCTTAAGTTCAAAACGGCTGGCATCAACACCATTATTTTGAATCTTATCGGCAATCTTTGCACTAACTTCTTCACAATTTGATGCACCTGCAATCATCGGTAAGCTCAGCAGTAAAACAGAGACTAATTTTTTCATTTTCTTTTCTTTCCTTTCATGTATACATATTTAGCAATAAAATATCAGCCTATTGATAAGTCTAATAATATACTTTTTATCTAATTAAAAAGTGGTAGTGCAATTAGCGATTTTAAAAATATTGTTTTCAAGATGATGCAGCAAGTTTAGTTATGTCTGTTTTCTAACGTTTTCAATTTATTTAAGATCCAAGACCGAATATCTTCGATATCGGCTTGTGATAAACTATTGACAAAATCACGCTTTTTGTGAAGTTTATTACGGTCTTCTTCAGTTAACACAACGCCTTTTAAGTTTAATAAGACTTCTTTACGATACATTGAATAAATAAAGTCTTTAATTAATTCATCTGAAAGATTGAGATTTTTCATCGTAATTTCCTTATTTATTATTTGATCTATCAGTAAGCTGGAAATAAGCCTATCTCTATAGCACTTTCAATATATGCTAATATTTAAGCAATGACAATGGTTGTTAATTTTAAATTTAGATGATTTTATTCACTGCAAGGAGCACATTTATGCACTGCTTAATTTGATAAGTGATTAACAAACCTGTTGATAACTTGATAATGCTCTAATTATTATTGATTTTTTGATGCGGTTAAAAAATAACCTATTTTTATTAAGTATCGATTAAGACAAGAAATCAGAAAATATTAGCCCAATATAAAACGAAAAGCGCAAAAGATTAGCCAATGTGTCACAGCAATTAGTGATTTGCTGTGACACTGACTATTATTGGAATTTATAAAGCGGTAAAAAAAGCCATTAAGCCAAAAATAACGCCGGGAGAATTGGCAATAGCAATTGGCCAATCTTTCTTTTCACGTAATAAGCCATAACAGACCCATAATGAACAGTTTATAGCGGCGGCTAGGGGTTGTGTCGGATTAGATTTAAACCCATGAAGATTATCAATGATTTGTGGGATATAAGAAACATACATACCTAATGATGCAATGGTTGCAATGATGCCCAAATAATGAAAAGCTTTCGGTGAAAGATTCAAGATCTACCTTCCTGCTCAAAAATGAATGGAGGCATAAAACTCTAGCATATATCTAATAAAAATTAAACTTGCGATAAGATGTGAAAAAGTAAAATATCATTAAATATTGACCATAATGCTGGCGGAGTTATTCGCTTTTATCCCCTCCAACCGACACCTACCTAACCGGTTTAAAACATACTTTAGGGAGTATTATTAACGGCTTAGCTTAATAAAAGCGCTAAAATCCGTGAGGCTTAATAACATAGATCAGTTGCAAAGCAAGATATGAATGTTACGGTTAGCGCAACGAGTGGATTTATCATCTTGTCAACCTATGGGATTTGCCCCATAGGTTTTATCGTTAACTTCGTTTCGTTAAGTTAATTCGGTTTGCTTTGTTTCTTTGCCCAATATCACAATGGCCATAATTGCCACTAAAATTGATAGGCTAAATAAAGCAAAAACGGCGCTAACACTAAAATCTTTCGCCATTAATAATCCCACCATTAATGGACCTAAAATGCCACCGATTCGACCAACAGATGCCGCCATTCCCGATCCGGTTGCCCGAATATTGGTACTATATTGTTCCGGTGTATAAGCGTACATGGCTCCCCAAGCACCTAAGTTAAAAAATGACAATAATGCGCCGTAAATGAGCAACTGGTTGGCTGTATCGGCTTGTCCAAATAAATAAGCACTGATTAATGTGCCGGATAAATAGGAAACTAAAACCCATTTACGCCCTACTCGTTCAATTAACCATGCAACGGTAAAATAGCCAGGTAACTGCGCCAGTGTCATAATTAAGATGTATTGAAAGCTTTTGACCATATCAAAACCTTTCATCATCATGACACTCGGTAGCCATAAAAACATACCGTAATAGGAAAATACCACACAAAACCAAACTATCCATAACATAACACTTTGCAAACGAAATGGTTTTGAAAAAAGTAATCGAATCTTTTGTATAACCGTTTCTTTTTTTATTATCTCATTTGAATGGCTATAAGTTGGCGAATCAGGCAGGTTAAACCGCAAGTAGAGTGCGTAAAAAGCTGGCATGGCACATAAAATCATTGCACCTCGCCACCCTACTGACGGTAATGGTATCAAAAAGTAAGCGATCAACGCTGCCAATATCCAACCAACAGCCCAAAAACTTTCCAGTAACACCACAACACGGCCACGTACATTTGGCGCAACACTTTCACTCACCAAGGTAGAGGCAACCGGTAATTCACCCCCTAGTCCCATTCCAATGAAAAATCGAAGCACCAGCAGGCTATACAGTCCCCAAGCAAAAGCACTTAAGCCGCTGGCGATGCTAAACATCAGTAAGGTAAATAAAAAAGCGGCTTTGCGACCTTTTTTATCCGCATAGAGACCAAAAACGAAAGCCCCGACAGCCATACCTATTGAGTTAACACTTCCAATTGTACCTAACTGGGTGGCAGATAAGCCCCAATCTTGTTTTAAAGCCGCTAAAATAAAAGAAAGTAATCCAACATCCATTGCATCAAATAGCCAGCCGGTACCGGCAATAAGTAACAGTTTGTTGGTGGTTAGTGATAAAGTTTTAGAACGTTGCATAATCGATATAAAAAAATGGTAAACGTAACTGGATCAAATCAAATTTTGATTAAAATGTCCATAACTTAATCGGAATCAAGCGCTATTTTCATTAAGATTTCAAGCTTGTGCAACCGTCCTGCTTTAGCTGAATAATAAATTCAATATGCGATTTGATAAGCCTATTTTAAGCCAGATAAATGATCCTATTGCTTTGGCTATAGAGATTAAAATGGTAGGTTAATCGTTCACCCTCAGAGCTTTTAAAAATCAATATTGCATTATAACGCCATAAAATAAGTTAATGAGTCAGTGGATTTAACCTTTGTTTTACTGTCGATAATCAAATTAGGCACGATTTGGTTAATTTTAGATGATTGAAACAGATATCACATTTTCTAGTCCCAAAAACTAACTGCAAACCCATTATTTGTGAGTATTTAAAGCAGCGATTGATATCACAAACAGCGGAAATTTTAGACTAATTTTGGGTGATACACACCTGATTATTAAGTATATTTTTTGGATCATACTGCTGTTTAATTAACTGCATTAAATGGCGATTTTTTTCAGGTATCGCCTGCTTAAAATAGTTTACTTTGGCTGTTCCAATTCCATGCTCAGCGGAAGGTAATCCCCCTAATTCATGGCATTTTTGATAAAGGGCTTCATGAATCTGTGTTAGTTGAGTAAGCCACACTGAATCTGAACGCCCGTCACGAAGTATACATAAATGAATATTACCGTCACCGGCATGCCCAAAAGCGAGCATACGTACGCCGGTTTCTTCTGATAACTGTTTGGTAAATGTGATAAAGTCGGCAATTCGATTGATTGGTACAACTGTATCAATCGGATCTTGTTCTGTCACAGCTTCAACTGCCCGAACCAACGATCCTCTCACTGCCCAAATTTGATTGGCTTGTTGGGCTGTTTCGGCAACATAATAACGACAATCACTTAGATTGGCTAATAACAGTTGACGTTGCTGCAAAATAGATTGAGTATCTAAGGCATCTAACATAATAATCAAATAGGCCTTAGCATCAGCAAGCGGAAATTGAAAACCTGAATAACGCTCCCCCCACTGAGCAACTTGCCGTTCTACCAATTCCAATGCAGTTGGCGTTAATGTTTGCAAAATAGTGGTAATATTGGCAACAGCCTGTGCAAGGCTGTCAAATCCTAAAATTACCGTTTCAAAAACTTTGGGTTTAGCAATTAGCTTTAAAGTACATTGAGTAATAATCCCAAGCGTCCCTTCACTACCAATAAATAGATGCTTTAACGATAACCCGGTATTATCTTTTACATTTTTACTACCAAAATTTAAAACAGTGCCGTCGGCCATGACAACTTCAATTGCTTGAACATAATCCCGAGTCACACCGTATTTAACCGCCCGCATCCCACCGGCATTAGTGCTAATATTGCCACCAATTGTGGCATTTTTTGCCCCCGGATCGGGTGGATAGAAAAGATCATGCTGCTCAACAAATTGTTGCAGATCTTCTAATAACATGCCGGGTTGCACTGTGACGGTAAAGGTTTGTTTATCCAATTCTATCAACTTATTCATCAATGAGAGATCAATAATAATCCCGCCATTGGGAATAGTTGAACCGACTAAATTGGTACCTGCACCTCGTGTTGTAATATTAATGGCGTTATCATTGGCATATTTTACAATGGCTGCGACTTCTGCCGTGGTTAGTGGATAGACCAACACATCGGCGTGACCAAATTTCAATTTTAAGCCATCACTAAGCTGTGATTGCGCAATCGCTTTTTGGTAAACAATGCGCTGAGGATCTGCAATAAGATCTGCTAAGTTTTTCATATTCTTATACTCACTACTTGTAACTTCTGTCAAAATGATTAGCGAGCTTGTCCCCTAAAAATTGTATTAGCATTACAATCATAATCAGAATAATAATACATAGAACAAGAATTTCAGTCACATATCGCTGATAGCCATAACGAATAGCTAAATCACCTATACCACCGCCACCAACTACCCCCGCCATTGAACTAAAACTGATTAACGAAATGGTTGTTACTGTTGCATGGCGAATTAATTGCGCCATGGCTTCAGGAAATAGTATTCCGGCTATAATTCGAATATGTGAAGCACCACTTGCAACCGCGGCTTCAATTACCCCTTTATCAATCTGACTAAAGGCATTTTCAGCTAATCGTGCATAAAATGCGATCGCAGCTAAAGATAAAGGAAAGATCACCGCTTTAGGCCCTACCGTTGTGCCCACAATAAGCGCACCTAACGGTAGAACCGTGACCATGAGAATTAAAAATGGTATTGAACGTGTCGCATTGATGATAAAATTAGCAATATTATTCACCACGCTATTTTTAAAAAAGAACGGACTGGAGAGTAAAAAAAGCAGTAAACCAATTAGGGTACCAAACACAATACCGGCAACCAAAGACCAGCTTACCATGATAAAAGTCTCATAGGCGGCTTGCCATAACATTTGAGCCATTTGGGCGATAGTCAGTTTGATCATCAATTTATCTCCTCAATAATGACACCTTGATTAGCAAGTTTGGTAATAAGATGATTAATATTATCCGGCTCGCCTATCAACGCTATGACTAAATTACCCAATGCTTGATCATCAAAATATTCAATAAATCCATGCAAAATATTAAATGCGACCTGCGTTTCTAAGGCTGTTTGATACAAGATAGGTTGCGTAGTGTTTTCATTAATATAACGTAGACGCACTAACTTACCTTGTGCATTTTGCTTGATTAGATCCGGCAAATGGGTGTTTTCATCAATGTTAAGAAAATCTTGAGTAAAAGGCTGTTTTGGGCAAGCGAAAAGATTAAATGTTGTATTCATCTCAACAATCCGACCTTGTGACATGACCGCAACACGGTTGCAGATTTTTTTTACCACATCAATTTCATGGGTGATAAGCACAATAGTTAAACCAAACTTTTGATTAAGCGCTTTGAGTAAATCTAAGATTGCGCTTGTCGTTGTTGGATCTAAAGCGCTGGTTGCTTCATCACAAAGCAGTATTTTAGCCTCATTAGCTAAGGCACGAGCTATCCCAACCCGTTGCTTTTGCCCGCCACTAAGTTCGGCCGGATAAGCATCAGCTTTATCGCTTAATCCGACAAGGGCAAGTAGCTCTTTAACTCTGTTTTTAACCGCATCGCCTTTTTTACCGGCCGCTTTAAGTACAAAAGCGATATTTTCAAATACCGTTTTTGATGAAGCCAAATTAAAATTTTGGAAAATCATACCGACTTGAAAACGAAAGGCTTGTAAATGACGGCCTTTTAACGTATTGATATCAATACCATTAATTATGATTTGCCCGCTAGACGGCTCAGCAAGTCGATTAAGTGTTCTCACCAGTGTACTTTTACCGGCTCCACTGGAGCCGATAATGCCAAAGATATCGCCTTGATAAACATCAAATGAGACATTATTGACCGCTTCTATCAACTGATTTTTTGCCTTAAAATGCACCGACACATTTTTTACTTCAATAAGAGGTGTAGTTTGCATAGTTAGAATAATTGATAATCAGGTTTTTGAAAGGTGTAAAAAATACCATTTTTATCTTCAATCACTTGGCTAAATTCCGGCGATTTAAGCACTTCAATCAGATCTTTGCCTAATGTCTCTTTCGATTCGGTGCGAATGGCAATGACATTTTTAAGGTCTTTATCTAATACTTCCGTATAAAGCGCTTTAGACAAATCTAAGCCGGCACCAATAGCATAATTACCATTTACTACTGACAATACCGCACTATCTAATGAGCGTGGCGTTTGTGGCGCTTCGATTGGAACGATATTTAATCCATAACGATTTTCGATAATATTGCTTGGTGTAAGGTTATTTTTATCAATAGTTGGATCAAGCTTAATTAATCCGGCCGCTTGTAAAATTCGTAGCGCTCGCGCTTCGTTAGTGACATCATTGGCAATCGTCACTTGATCACCGTTTTTTAACTGCGAAAAATCGGTTATTTTATTAGAATAAATACCCGCCCCAGCAGTCGGGACAAAACCGATTGCTACAATATCTAATTGGCGTGCTTGTTTGAAATTATTCAAATAAGTGAGATGTTGAAACAAATTAACGTCGATCTCTTTATTTGCTAAAGCAAGATTAGGTTGAACGTAATCACTAAATTCACGGATCTCAACACTATACCCTTTTTTAACCAATCCGGGCGCTATCGCTTGCTCAAACATATCACCATAAGGACCCGCCGCAACACCAACGATAATATGATTTTCTTTTTTACTGTTGTCACAACCTGTTAACAGTACCACTGTTGATAAAACGGCAAAAGCGAATGCGATTAATTTTTTAAACATAATAATTTTTCCTTAAATTTGGATAATCTTTCTAAAGCATCAATCAAGGTTTGTTGTTGTTTAGCAAAATGAAAACGAATATAACGATATTCAGGATGTTTGAAAAAAGCCGAACCGGGAACCGCAGCTACTCCCACCTCTTTGATTAACCATTCACAAAATTCAAAATCAGTTTTAAATGGGTTAAATGCTGAAATATCTACCAGCACATAATAAGCACCTTGCGGCGGATAATAGCTAAGCCCAATCTTATCTAAACCTTGCAAAAACAGCTGACGTTTAGCCATATAAGTTTGTGTTAGCTGCGCATAATAATCATCAGCTAAAGCCAACCCTGCACAAGCAGCTTTTTGCAATGGTGCAGCTGCGCCCACAGTTAAAAAATCATGGATCATTTTACAACCATCAATAATTGATTTATCAGCAATGATATAACCCAAACGCCAACCGGTGATTGAATAGGTTTTCGATAATGAACTGCAACTAATCGTGCGTTGCTGCATTCTGGGGAAGTTGGCTAAATAAAGATGTTGATAAGGCGGATAAACAATATGCTCATACACCTCATCGGTGATCACATAAGCATCAAACTCAATCGCTAATTGACTGATATATTCAAGTTCGTCTTGAGTAAACACTTTACCGCAAGGGTTGCTGGGATTACATAAAATTAATGCTTTAGCGCCTTGCTCAAAAGCTTGCCTTAATTCTTGTTTATCAAATTCAAATGTCGGCGGTTTTAGTGGAACATAAATGGGAGTAGCATCAGATAAAATGGCATCTGCGCCATAATTTTCATAAAAAGGAGAAAAGATGATAACTTTATCTTTCGGATCACAGATCGTCATCACCGCGCACATCATGGCTTCAGTACTGCCACATGTGACTAGAATGTTTTCCTCAGGATCGATCTCAATATTCATCAATCTTTGTTGTTTTTTAGCCAACAACTGCCTAAACTCACGCGAGCCCCACGTTATTTCATACTGATGCGGACCTTGCTGTGCGGCTTGTTTCAGAGCTTCAATCAAGGCTTGCGGTGGGTCAAAGTCAGGAAATCCTTGTGAAAGGTTGATAGCTTGATACTGATTGGCAATTCTGGTCATTCGGCGAATAACCGAATCAGAAAAATGGTCGAGTCGTTTAGCGAGTTTATGCATTATTTTCTTTATTTATATTTATAAATTATAAGGCTAGCAAGTATAATACAAAACTCTATTTTTACTGTTAAATATTATATTTATATATCTTTATAATTTTTATTTATAACCACGATTATTAACGTATATGGTTAATTGCAATTCAACTAGCTGTGCAAGCTTGAATAAAATATATGGCAGAGAAACAACACAGATGCAAATCAAAAAACAATTTACCTAAACATTATTCACAACTTCAGTTAGTTACAGCAATTGAAACTTATACAGTCAGAAAAATAACATCAACTTTGTTAAAAAAATAATATCAATATGATAACGGCACGACTGAGCAAACTTGATGTTGATTGTCTAAAAGTTTCAGATTTTATATGTGTTTCAGTATAAAATCCCGTTAAAGATCTAATTGGCAATTTAATATCGCTTACTGACGATAGTCTTAGCGATTCAACAAGTATTCATCAATTTTTTCCAGACCTCTTTTTGCAAACAACTTCAGGGTCGTAATAGAAAAAGCACCAACCAGCGCCTGATTTTGGAGGTCTTGTATAAAAATCATTTGTTTTATTATCATAATCATCAGTATATTTACCTTCGGCTATACGTCGTTTGACTTGCTGTTTACTCATAAAAAATCAAATCAATATTTTTAACATTTTGCCAACCTAGAGTTGTAAATATTCTCTCGGCTAATGTCACAAAGGTTACAATACTATTTTTATAGGTAATAAACATTGCCGGGATAAATATCATTCCAGCTCCGACAAAAGCTGTAACCAAATTATCTACTGTAAATGGCGCAACTAAATAAACCATACAAACCGTAAAGAGTATATAAATTATAATAAGCGGTAATAAATTACGTTTCAAAGATTGCTTGCGGCCACCTGTACAAGGCGGAATAATGCAGATAATTTGTTCGCTGGGTTTTAGCATTGCTTATACTTCATAATGGTCAGCATGCTTTTCGGCCACAACTTCGACCTCATCTCCTTCTTTAAATTGATAAAAACCAAGCCAATCTCTTAATGTAAGATAATTATTTAATTGAGCTGTAATATATTGCCCATCAAAATAGTTACTCCGATGAATATCATCACCATGACCAAGTGCTGCCAGTGCTACGGTGCCATTGCCTGCTACCGTTGCCAATGCAGCTCCGCTACGCATTTTTGCTTGTTGTTTTTTTCTTTCTTCCTTACTCATATAAGCACCATCAAATAATGGTGCTTCACAAAATATACCTTTGAATTCGGTCAAAGTACCGGTTAGTTTAACTAGTTTTTAAGGAGGGAGTATGGGATCAGGAATACTAATACCGGTTTCCTTTAATAACTCTTCTTTATCTTTATAGGTTTTATCTGTTCCGTCATATTTGGCATAGGGCATAGTTAAATTCCGTTTATCTATGTTGTAACCAATATGTTTTAAATCTATACGTTTTCAGAAAACTATTTTTTTCTTTTAGCTTTTACCATATTTTTAGACGGCTTTTTAGGTGTCTTTTTACATACAATTTCGGGATTGTAATAGAAAAAATACCAACCAGCGCCTGATTTTGGAGGCCTTTCATAATAATCATTTGAATTATAATTATATTCAGTGGAATATTTACCTTCTTCAATTCGTTTTTTGACTTGCTTTTTACTCATTGAAACTAAGTCAATATTTTTCACATTTTGCCAATCCAAAGTGGTAAAAATCCGCTCAGCCAGTGTAATAAAATTAGCAATACTATTTTTATAAGAGATAAAAATCGCCGGAATAAATATCATTCCAGCTCCCATAAAAGCTGTAACCAAATTATCTAATGTAAATGGTGCAGTAAAATAAACCATACAGACAGTAAATAGTATATAAAATAGAATGAGCGGTAGAAGATTACGTTTCAAAGACTGCTTGCGCCCCCCCATACAAGGCGGAATAATGGAGATAATTTCTTCACTGGGTTTTAGCATTGTGTATACTTCATAATGGTCAGCATGCTTTTCGGCCACAACTTCTACCTCATCCCCATCTTTAAATTGATAAAAACCAATCCAACCTCTTAATGTAAGATAATTATTTAATTGAGCTGTAATATATTGCCCATCAAAATAGTTACTCCGATGAATATCATCACCATGACCAAGCGATGCCAGTGCTGCGGTGCCATGGCCTGCTACCGTTGCCAATGCAGCTCCGCTACGCATTTTTGCTTGTTGTTTTTTTCGTTCTTCTTTACTCATATAAGCGCAATTATATAACGGTGCTTTACAAAATATCCCTTTAAAATCAGTCAAAGTACCGGTTAGTTTAACCAGTTTTTTAGGAGGTAGAATGGGATCAGGAATACTAATACCTGTTTCCTTTAATAACTCTTCTTTATCATTATAGATTTTATCTGTTCCGTCATATTTGGCGTAAGGCATAGTTAAATTCCGTTTTTTTTGTTAACTAGCAATTTTTTAGTAAAAAGCCAGCTTATATCAGATAGCAGGAAACATTCTCCTTTTAAGGATAATTTTAGGCATACTCGTG